>JBEIJS010000010.1:0-30826 GCA_040380105.1 Caulobacteraceae bacterium
GCATGGGCCAGCGACCGTGCGATCTGCGCCACCTCCAGCGAATGGGTCAGGCGGGTGCGATAGTGGTCGCCCTCATGCGCCACAAAGACCTGGGTCTTCTCCTTCAGGCGGCGGAAGGCGGTGGCGTGGATGATCCGGTCGCGGTCGCGGGCATAGGCATTGCGCGTCCGGCTGATCGGCTCGGGCGTCAGCCGGCCGCGGCTGTGCTCCGGATATTCGGCCCAGGGTGCGCGTTCGGGGATCAAGATCAGCCGCTCTTTCAGAATCCGGCCCTTTGCGATCGGCCCGTCACGCCTCATATACCCCCTGTGAGCACCGTCCAATGAGCACTGATCCGGCCGCCCCCCTGTTCCGGATTTCGCCCGCCTCCGGCGGCCACGGCCTGTCGCTGTCTGAAAGCGCGGCCGGACGACTGGCCGAACTGGCCGCGGCCGAGGGCCATCCGGTCCTGCTGCGCGTCGCCGTCGACGGCGGCGGCTGCTCCGGCTTTCAGTACCGGTTCGAACTGGTCCAGTCCGCCGACCCCGACGACATCCGCATCGCAGCCGACGGTCAGGTGGCCCTCGTCGACCCCGTCTCCCTGCCCTTCCTCAAGGGCTCCGAGATCGCCTTTGTCGACGACCTCGCCGGTGCCCAGTTCGTGGTGCGCAATCCGAATGCGGCGTCCAGCTGCGGGTGCGGGGTCAGTTTCTCGATCTGAAGACGCAGTGGCCGCGCGGCATGACGGATCGTCCGCCATCGGCGGTCAGCGGCCTTCGGCACAGGCAAGCAGGCGTGCACCCGGGTGGCTATCCCGATCCGCCGGATCGCGTATAACGTCGGCCCCGCCGGCGAAGGTGACCCTTTGCGCAAATCCATATTCGATCACCCCGCCCGCATCGTGCCCTTGGCGTTTCTCGTCACGGTGCTGATCGGAACGGCACTGCTGTCGCTACCGTGGGCGACGACCAGCGGCAGCCCTGCCCCCCTGCTCACCGCGCTGTTTACCGCAACATCCGCGGCCTGCGTGACGGGCCTGATCACGGTCGATACCGCCACCTACTGGTCCCCCTTTGGTCAGGTGGTGATTCTCGGCCTCTTCCAGGTCGGAGGGTTCGGGATCATGGCCGGGGCAACCCTGCTGGGGTTGCTCATCTCCCGACGCCTGAGACTGGGTCAGCGTCTGGTCGCCCAGGCTGAAACCCGAAGCCTCCAGCTCGCCGACGTGAAGGGGGTGCTCCTGACCATCCTCGGCGTCACCCTCATCTGCGAGGCCTTCGTCGCCGCCATCCTGACCCTGCGGCTTCATTTCGGCTACGGCGAGCCTTGGGGGAGTGCGGCCTGGACCGGCATCTTCCATTCGGTCTCGGCCTTCAACAACGCCGGCTTTTCCACCTATTCCGACAGCCTCATGGGCTTCGCCCTCGACCCGCTGATCCTGTTGCCCCTGTGTGCGGCGATCATCGTCAGCGGCCTGGGCTTTCCGGTGATCAACGAGGTGCTCACGGAGTGGCGGACACCCCGGCGGTGGTCGATCCACGCCAAGCTGACCCTGATCGGCACCCTGGGTCTTCTGCTTCTGGGCTTCGCAGGCGTCGCAGTCGCCGAATGGAACAATGTCGGCACGATGGGCGACATGTCCGCCGGCGGCAAAGCCCTGAATGCCTTCACCCACTCGGTCATGAGCCGGACGGCCGGCTTCAACGCCGTCGACATCGGGCAGATGCGTCCCGAGACCCTGTTCCTGACAAACGGCCTGATGCTGATCGGTGGCGGCAGCGCCGGCACCGCCGGCGGCATCAAGGTGACGACCTTCCTCCTGCTGGGCTTTGTCGTCTGGGCAGAGATCCGCGGGCGCTCCGATGTCACGGCCTTCCGCCGGCGCATCTGCCCGGATGTGCAGCGACAGGCCCTGGCCGTCGTTCTGCTGGCCGTGGGCCTCGTCGGCGTCTCGACCCTGGCCATCCTGTCCCTGACGACCCAGCCGCTGGACAAGGTACTGTTCGAGGTCATCTCGGCCTTTGCCACCGTCGGCATGAGCACCGGCATCACCGCCGCACTGCCGCCGTCCGCGCAGATGATCCTCATCGGGCTGATGTTCGTCGGACGGGTTGGCACCATCACCGTCGCTGCCGCGCTGGCACTTCGCGCCCGGCATGTCCCATTCCGCTATCCGCAGGAGCGCCCGATCGTTGGCTAGACCGAAAAACCAGATTTCGAACAATGTCGTCGTCGTCGGGCTTGGCCGCTTCGGCGGTGCCGTCGCCCAGAGCCTGACGCGATTGGGGCATGAGGTCCTGGCGATCGAGGAAGACCTTTCCCTCGTGCAATCCTGGTCCGATCGCCTCACCCATGTCGTGCAGGCGGACTCGAGCAATATCGAGGCCCTGCGGCAACTCGGTGTCGCGGATTTCCAACATGCCGTGGTCGGTATCGGCAGCGATATCGAAGCCAGCGTGCTCACGGTCCTGGCCCTGACCGAACTGGGCGTGCCGGACATCTGGGCCAAGGCAGTCACGACCAATCACGGGAAGATACTGGAAAAGACGGGGGCCCATCATGTGGTCTATCCCGAGGCCGCCATGGGTGAACGGGTCGCCCATCTGGTGACCGGCAAGATGATTGATTTCATCGAGTTCGACGACGACTTCGCGATCGTGAAAACCCGCCCACCGCGCGAGGCGGTCGGCAAGACGCTGGCAGAGTCCCAGCTGCGTTCAAGGCACGGGGTTACAGTCGTCGGCGTGAAGCGCCCGCGCGAGGACTTCACCTATGCGAAGCCGGACACCCTTGTGGTCGAAGGCGACCTGCTGATCGTCTCGGGTCCGACGCAAAAGGTGGAACGCTTTGCGGCTCTGCCATAGCCATTGACCAGGTCGGTTTTCAGCAACGTCGAACTCTGCCTTACGGAGACCCGCCATGATCAGCCTGATCCTCGCCGCCGGCCTGCTGACCGATCCCGTCGCCACGCCCGTCACCCTGCCGTCCGAGCCCGCGCCCCTGCACGGGACCCTGCTGACGCCGGTCGGGCCGACCCGCGCCGCAGCCCTGATCATCGCCGGCTCCGGACCCACCGATCGGGACGGCAACAACCCGCTCGGCATCTCCGCCTCCAGCTACCGCATGCTCGCCGAAGGTCTGGCTGAACAGGGAATCGCCACCGTGCGGGCCGACAAGCGGGGCGTGGGCGAAAGCGCCTACCCCGGCATGATCGAAGCCGACCTGCGCTTCACCGACTATGCGGACGACGCCCGGGCCTGGGCCGCCGAAACCGCCCGGCTGGCCGGCCAGCCGTGCGCCTGGCTGATCGGACATAGTGAAGGTGCGATGGTCGCCCTGGTCGCCGCGGCCGGCGGGGACGAGGCCGTCTGCGGCCTGGTGCTGCTGGCCGGTGCCGGCCGGCCGGTCGGCGCGGTCTTGCGCGAGCAGCTGGCCAACGTCCCCGAACCCCTGCGGGGTCAGGCGGTGGCCATCCTCACCGAGCTCGAGGCCGGACGTCTGGTCACCGACGTCCCGCCGCAACTGGCCGCCCTGTTCCGCCCCTCGGTCCAGCCGTATCTGATCTCATGGCTGCCGCTGGATCCCGCAGCCATGGTCGCCGCCTATCCGGGGCCGGTGATGATCGGCCAGGGCACGACGGACATCCAGGTCGGCCTGACCGACGCCAACGCCCTCGCCGCCGCCCGTCCCGATGCCCGGCTGACGATCTGGGAGGGGGTCAACCACCTGCTGAAGATCGCCCCGGCCGACCGCGCGGCCAATATCGCCACCTACAGCGACCCGACCCTGCCCCTGGCCCCCGGCGTGGTCGGGGACGTGGCCGGGTTCATCCTGCAGCCGCGTTCGCCCGGCACCGACTGAAACCGGACCCGGCCGGCTCGAAACCTCTAGCCGCTCGCGCGGTCGGCCAGCAGCTTGATCGCCGCCTTCAGCACCCGATCCGCGGGCAGGTCATGCATGTGCAGGATCGCCTGGTTCAGGTTCGGATCGATCTTGCGGAACTCATCAACCGAGCGCGGCCCGCGCACGGTGACCCCGCCCCACGGCCCATGCTCGGCCTCATCGGACGGCCCGAAGGCGGCCACGACCGGGGTGCCCGAGGCGACCGCCAGATCAGTCCAGATCGTGTCCGCCCCGACATAGAGCGCCGCCCGGCCCAAGGCGGCGACCGTCTCCAGCGGACCCAACCGACCCTGCAGCTCGGTTACCCGGTTGCGCGGCAGCGACAGCCGGATGGTGTGCGCGGTATCGCGCGCATGCTCGTCGCCAACGACGATCACCCGTCCGCCTTCCAGCGGCCCGCCATCACCGACCAGGGCGACCGCCACCTTGGCATAGCGTTCGGATGGCCAGACCTTGCCCATCCAGTCCGCGCCCGGACCCATGGCCAGCAGGGGCACATCCCCGGCGGGGATCAGGGCGTCCGCAGCCGCCCGGGTCGTCTCGGACAGGAACAGTTTCGGAGCCGGCACCTGCTCCAGCTGCAGCACCCGCGCCGCCTGCTCGACCGCATGGACCCCGGCCTCCCAGGCCCCGCGCACGGCGCGCTTCTGACGCTTCAGCTTGCTGGACAGGGTGGTGCCGCGCATGTCGACCACCAGACCCCAGCGCGTCTCCCGCACCTTGTTCCACAGCCCCAGCCAGTCCAGGCGGCTGTCGCGCTCCAGCACGATCAACCGGTCGAGACGCGGCGTATCGGCAAACAGGGGCGCGCTCTTCGGCGAACCCACCACGGTGAAGCTGGCCTGGGGCATGGCCTCGACCAGACAGGCGAGCACCCCCGACGACAGGATCGCGTCGCTCGCATCCGCCTCGGCGACATAGAGGATCGGGAACCGTCCACGCATGAATGCACCGTATACGGATTCTCTGGCTGCAACGCAGGGAATGCTGACATGGCCCACAGGCGCGCCATACCCTATCTAGGGACCATGACTGCCCCCATCGCCCGCCTCGACGACCGCGCCCTGATCCGGGTCTCGGGTCCCGACGCCCGCCCCTTCCTGCATGGTCTGCTGACCCAGGATGTCGAGACCCTCGCGCCCGGCGAACTCCGCTTCGGTGCCCTGCTGTCGCCGCCGGGGCGGCTCCTGTTCGATCTGTTCCTCTGGGGCGAGGCCGACGCCGTCGTGCTGGACGTCGCCGCCGACCGTCGGGATGCGCTGTTGCAGCGACTGGCCATGTACCGGCTGAGAGCACAGGTCACTCTCGAACCGGACGATCGCCCGGTCCTGGTGACCTGGGGTGGCGCGCTACCGGACGGCTTTGTCATCGACCCGCGCATACCCGGGCTGGGAGGGCGGACCTTCGGCGCGGACCTCGCCCCCGACGCAACCGGGAACGACTGGCAGGCCCATCGCCTCACCCTCGGAATCCCCGACCCGGACGGCGACGCCCCGTCCGACAAAACCTATCCGATCGAGGCCAATTTCGACCTGCTCAACGGCATCGACTTCCGCAAGGGCTGTTTCGTCGGCCAGGAGACCACCTCCCGCATGAAGCGCCGCGGCAGTATCCGCACGCGCATGCTGCCGATCCGTTTCGACGGCCCGCCCCCGCCCTTCGGTGCCGAGGTTCTGAACGGCGACCTTCGGGCCGGCGAGGTGCTGAGCGGGCAGGACGGGGGAGCCATGGCCTCGCTCAGGCTGGATCGTCTGGACGGGGCGTTGACGGTGCAGGGCCGGGCCGTCGCGGTGAGGCGTCCGGCCTGGATGCCCGACCTCTGAGGACCGGCGCGCCGTCCACCCGTCAGTCCTCGCCCTCCCCCTCCCCGGACGTGCCCGCCCGGTGGCACTGGGCGCAGTCACGGGTGTCGGTGATTCCCTCCTCCCGATGCCGGGCAAGGGTCCGGGCAGGACTGTGCTCATGGCAGCTGAAACAGGTGTAGCGGCTGAAGTCACCGCCCGTGTGGCAGGTCGCGCAAGGCACATTGTGCGGCCCCTCCAGCGAAAAAAAGCTCTGGTGGTCGAAGGTCGCGGGGGTCCAGGCACCCGGTGTGTGACACGAGCCGCAATTGTCCTGCACGCCCTGATGAATGTCGTTGGCCGGAGGCGCATGACAGGTCGCGCACTGCGGACGGATTTCTGCCTTCAACAGGTCGTGTGAAAAGCGCGGACGGCTGGATTGTCCGAGCCGGGGCCCGGCATGCACCGTATGGCAGGCCATACAGTCCGTTGTGCCGAGGGCCTGGTGGAAGGCCGGACCGGAGCGGGTTTGCGGCAGCGGCTGACCCTGGGTCGTCCTCAGCCCGATCGTGGCGACCGCATGACAGGCGATGCATTTCTCGGCCGGTGCGGCCCGAAACGGCAGATGGCAGGACGCACAGGCGACCGGGGGCTCCGAATGTCCGGGGGACAACCGGCCCGGACTGATCATGGCCTCCGGATAGAGGAAGACGAGGATCACCAGCGCCGCAAGGTTTGCAGCGATGATCCCCAGAATCCATGATCGCTTCATCGCCAGCCCCAGTGCCAGAAGACGGCAAGGATGTGAGCCAGGGCGAGGACCGCGAAGGCGAGCGTGACCGGATAGTGGACCACCCGCCAGCGCCGGACGACGTCGAAGGTCAGGGTGTCCCAGTGAAGACTCTGTTCCAGCGCCTCTTCGGACAGCCCCTGGGCCTGCAGTCGCGCCCGCGTCTCCTCGAGCCGTGCCCGGGCCCGCTTCATCAGGAATTTCCCGGTCAGGCCGCTGGCGATGTTGATCAGCATGGCCCAGACCGCCAGCCAGGCGAGGATGGCGTTGAAATGGATCCCCGCATGGACCAGCACGAGCAGGGACCCGGCCCACGCCATCCGCTCGTGCAGCCGCAACAGTCCGGCGGGTGACCCGACCCTGATCCATTTCCGGCGGGCAAGCGAATAGCCGAACGAGCCGATGATCAGCAGCACCCCCGGAATACCGAGCCAACGACCGATCCAGACCAGCTGGAGCAGGTGCAGGGCGGCATCGACCAGGAGTGCACCCCCGCCCAGAAACAGCAGGGCAAGATAGAAGGGCACCACCTCACGGCTGACCAGATGGGCGCGCCAGCCGGTCATGCGTCCAGCTCCAGGGCGGAGGAAGGCGTACAGACGCAGGGCAGGCAGTAACCCTGCGCCACCGCCCAACCCGGGGGCTGATGGTAATGGACCTCGCCCGAGACCAGACGGGTCTCGCAACTGCCGCACTGGCCCGCCCGGCAACCCGACTCCATGGCGATGCCGTTGCCCTCGGCGAAATCCAGCAGACTGTCGCGCTGGCCGGTCCAGTCCAGGGTTCGGCCCGAACGCAGGAAATGCACCGGCACGGCGGTGGCGGTGAGTCTGTCGGCCTCGGGCGGGAGGCCTGCGGGGCGTGGGACGGACGCGGGCCCAAAGGCCTCATAGTGCAGATCGCTCTCCGCCACCCCCGCCCGGCGCAGGGCCGGGACCAGGGTCTCCATCATTTGCGGGGGGCCACAGACATAGACGGCGCAGCGACCGGAATCCCCGAGTATCGCCTGCACCAGCGCCGGATCGACATGGCCGTCCCGGTCATGGTCCCGGCCCCGGACGTCCGTGGACAGGGGAGCCGCATAGACGATGGTCTGACGAAAGGTCGGGCAGGCCTCGAACAGCGCCCGGAGCTCATCCCGGAAGGCGTGCACAGCACTGTTCCGGACGGCATGGACCAGATGGACCCGGCGCTGCGGCGCGGCGCGGGACAGCCAGCGAAGCATGCTGACCATAGGCGTGATGCCGATTCCGCCCGCGATCATCAACACGGGCAGGTCGGGGTCTGGATCGAGAAAAAAGTCTCCCGAGGGCCCGCGGACGCCGATCGTATCGCCGACCCGGACATGGTCGTGAAAATGGCTTGAGCAGGCCCCCGGCGGCGCATCCGGACGTCCCGGGGGAGCCGGAACCCGTTTGATCGTGATGCGGTAGTGGTCGGGCTCGGGACGGTCGGACAGCGAATAGCAGCGCACTACGGCATGCGCCTGCCCCACGGGGGTTACGGTCACAGTCAGGAACTGCCCCGGATGGAACGCCGGCAGCGCGAGGCCGTCGACGGGCGCAATCACGAAAGAGACCTGGGATCCCTCCGGGTCTTCGGCGGTTCGGCCAAGGACGCGGAATGGCCGCCACGGCACCGGAACGCCGGACCCGGAAATCGCCGCGAGAGGCCCGGCCCGGCGGCTCAACCAGACTCCGAGCCCGCCCCAAACCACGACCTGAACCAGCACCGCCCAGCCGATGTAGCCAAGGAGCTGGGGGGCGGTCATCCGGCGTTCGGCTTCAGGCGGGAGCAGAACCCGGCGGCAGGCAATGGACGACAGCGGGATGTCCACCGACCGATATCGTCATGGCAGAGCATTGCTCCTGGTCCTGACCGAAGGCTTGGGCGCATGGCCCAGGATGCCGTACCGGGCGCGCGTCAGCTTTGCGGTCGGACAATCACCCCGCAGGAACCACGCCGGGGATAAAGGCCCGCGGGACGTCGCGGGCGCCGGCGTTCGCAGCGAAGCCCGGACGGTGTCCGTTTTTCAACGTCCGCTGGAATCGTCCACCGACTTCTCGACTTGGTTCATCCATCGGTGATACGCAGAACGGGCGCAGGAGGCGCAGCCCGCTCAAGGATCCGTGACATGTTCAAGTCTATCGCACGCCGTGCCTTACTGGCGGCCGCCATTTCGGCCGTCGCCCTCGGGACGATGGGTTTCCAGTCCAATGACGGTGAGGACCGCCGCGTCCTCATCATCAACGCCACTGGCGTTACCATGACCCATTTCTACGCCTCCAACTCGGGACGGAACGACTGGGAGGAAGACATTCTCGGTGAGGACGTCCTGCCCTCCGGCGCTTCGGTCCGGATAAACATCGACGACGGCTCGGGTGCCTGCATCTATGACTTCAAGGCCCGCTTCGCCGACGGTGACGAGCTGATCCGCTACCGGATCAATGTCTGCGAGATCCCCGAATACCGCTACACCGCCGGCTGATCGCCCGGGCGGGTTGAAAATCAGGGCCGTGCCCTTCGGGGCGCGGCCCTTTTTTGCGCCTGATCCGTTACCCTGCCGCCATGGCCGACTCACTTCACCGCTGCGCCTGGTGCGGAACCGATCCCCTCTATGTCGCCTATCACGACGAGGAATGGGGGGTGCCCGAATATGACGCCCGCGCCCTGTGGGAGAAGCTGGTGCTGGACGGCTTCCAGGCCGGCCTGGCCTGGATCACCATTTTGCGGAAACGCGAGGGGATGCGCGACGCCTTCGACGGTTTCGACCCCGAAATCATCGCCCGCTATGGCGAGGCCGATATCGAACGGCTGCTGGGCGACGCCCGCATCATCCGCTCGCGGGCCAAGATCAACAGCGCCATCAAGGGCGCACGGATCTGGCTGGAGATGCGCGACAACGGCGAGGATTTCTCCGCCTGGCTCTGGTCCTTCGTCGGCGGTGCCCCGCTCCAGAACCGGCTCATGGCGGGCGAACCCTGGCCGACCCGGTCACCGGACTCCGTAGCCCTGGCCAAGGCGCTGAAGAGGCGGGGCTTCACCTTCTGCGGCCCGGTGATCGTCTACGCCTTCATGCAGGCCGTCGGCATGGTCAACGACCACGGCACCGATTGCTTCCGTCACGGGCCGGTTCGCGCGATGGGCGGCCAGTGACCACCCCGCCGGGCATACCGGCAAAGGCAAAGCTTTCGCGGAGTTTCCCGACGCTGGCGCTGGAATTCCGGCTGATCGAATCCAGCGGCGGCCCCGTTTGCGGTGTGGACGAGGCGGGACGCGGCCCCTGGGCGGGCCCGGTCTCGGCGGGGGCGGTGATCCTCAATCCCGACGATCTGCCCGCCGGTATCGACGACTCCAAGGCCCTGACCCATGCCCGACGCGAGGCGCTGGAGATCGAGATCAAGGCCCGTGCCCTCGCCTGGGGCGTCGGCTTCGCCTCGGTGGAAGAGATCGATCAGCTCAACATCCTGCACGCCACCGGACTGGCCATGCGCCGTGCGGTCGAGGCGCTGGCGATTCCGCCGGCTGCGGCCCTGGTCGACGGGAATTACCGGTTCAACCTGCCGTGCCCGATCCAGACGGTGGTCAAGGGCGACAGCCTGTCCCTGTCGATCGCCGCCGCCTCCATCCTCGCCAAGACGGCGCGGGACCGGCTGATGGTCGAACTGGACGAGACCTATCCCGGCTACGGCTTCGCCGGCCACAAGGGATACAACGCCCCGATCCACGCCGCAGCCCTTCAGGCGCTCGGCCCCTGCCCGGCCCATCGGCGCAGCTGGGCCCCGATCCGGGCGCTGCTGGATAGTCCAACGGTCCTGACGGTTCGTCGTTTGGACTAACGCGCCGCCCGGGTTCTTCCCCGGCGACGGTCGTTTCGTCACAGCGGACACAACGCAAGGCCACAACGAACACGACGGGTTCTGTGAGGATGCCCGAACCGCGCCTCCCGGCGATGCAGAGAGACTGCGCCCGGACTTGCGCCGGGGCGCAAAATCAATGCGGCGTAAGCCGCGATCCCGGAACAGGAAAAGGCAACCTCGACCTCGATACGGCTCCGGTCCCGTCGTGTCCGTTGTGGCCTTCCGTTGTGCCCGTTGTGATGAACCTGCCAACCCCGCACGTCGCCCCGCGGCGCGGCCCGCGCTCAACCCGGCCGACGATTGCGCTACGCCGCGTCTGCCAGACGAACCGGCCGTTCGCTGACCACGAACAGATATTCCACGTTCCGCAACCGCCCCACCGCTCCGACCTTCTCGCCCTTCAGATTGTGGATGCCGATGCGGGCGCCGACGTAGCGCGGGCGGGCGATCTCGATCACCTGCACCTCGCCCCGGCCGGACAGCATGGCCACCAGCTGATCCCGGCCCAGATAGCCCTCGTCATTGAAGGACACGATCAGGTTCGGGGCCTTCAGCCCCTCGATCACCGCCTGCAGGGCCGGGGCAATCCCGGGCTTGCTGTTGAAGGCGCTCTTTCGCGTCCGGACGTCGATCCGCTTGTTGGCGATGCCATAGGTCTCGGGCCGGTCCCACAGCACCAGACTCTCCCAGCAGTGATAGTTGCCGAGGTAGGAATGTTGGTTGTACGGCGGGTCCAGATAGACCAGATCGGCCTCGACCTCCGGGGCCAGTTCGACCGCGTCCCGGCGCGTCGCCCTGCACGGCCCGCCCGCCACGCCCGGCAGGATGTCGGGCATCCGCAGTTCAAGGGGTTTGAGCGCCCGCGCCGCCCATGACTTCATATAGGCCATCTGCAGACCCGCTGTGGAATCCACGCGGTCGGCCGCCTCCATCAGGCTGACCAGGGCGATCGCCTCCAGCTCGGGCTCCAGCGCCATGGCCGCGATCCGGTCGCGCATCGCGTCGATGACCGCGCCGTTCTCCGGCGTGAAATAGCGCGCGTCCTCGCAGAAGGTCTTCGTGAACCAGCCGGCCCGCGGCGTCACGGTCCGAAGTTCGGCCAGCACCGCCCCGGCCTTCTCCAGCCAGCGCTCGCAGTCCGCCTGCACATAGGCGGTGGCCAGCACATGGGCATAGGCATTGTGGTCATTCGACCAGACCCGGAAACCGGCCCCCTTCAGCGCATGGCCGACCCGGGCGGAGCCGGAGAACAGGTCACAGACCGTCCCGCCGTCCGGCAGCTGTCCGTGGATCGCCGTCGCGATCTCGGTCAGCAGCGCGCGTTTCGATCCGATGTATTTGATCATCCACCCAGTCCCTTCGCCCTCCCGGGAAGGAGCGGCGGAGATGCCGCGCCCGAATGCGCTTCGGTGCAAGGGTCATCCATCCATAAACAGCGAGTCAATCGACGAAACACGCTAGCGTCAGCGAAAGGGTGCGGTTCGGCTCCGGTCAGGGCATGGTCGGACCGGGGCTACACCCCTGACGAAGGCCGGCCAACGGTCATGATCATCCGTTCAGCGCGTCCGCAGGAGAGGGGCGGCCATGGCCACAGAACCGTCTGACCCCAAACGCAAGCCCTTGCTCGCCCGGCTGGGTCCGGGCCTGATCACCGGAGCGGCGGACGACGATCCCGGCGGCATCGCCACCCACTCCCAGGTCGGGGCCCAGTTCGGCCTCGGTCTGATCTGGATGCCGGTCCTGGCCTATCCCCTCATGACCGCGATCCAGGCGGTCTGCGCCCGGATCGGCCGGGTCACCGGCGAAGGGCTGGCAGCCAATATGGCGCATGTGCTGCCGCGCTGGCTGGTGCATGTCATCGTCGGCCTGCTGCTGGTAGCCAATACGGTCAACATCGGCGCCAATCTGGCCGCCATGGGCGCGGCGGCAAAGCTGCTCCTCGGCTGGGGCGAGATCGGCTTCGCGATCGCCTTCGCGGCGGTTTCGCTGCTGTTGCAGGTCTTCCTGCCCTATCACCGCTATGTGCATGTGCTGAAATGGCTGACGATGAGCCTGTTCGCCTATGTCGCCGTGGTCTTCACCGTGGCCATCGACTGGGCCGAGGTTGCGCGGGCGGTGTTCATGCCGCGGCTCACCCTGACCCGCGAGACCCTGATCGCCATTGTCGCCGTCTTCGGCACCACGATCAGCCCCTATATGTTCTTCTGGCAGAGCGCCGAAGAGGTCGAGGACGAAAGGCTCTCCGATGACGGCTCCCTGCTCGACCACCCGGATCAGGCCCCCGTCGAACTCAACCGGATCACCTGGGACACCCTGCTGGGCATGGGGTTTTCCACCCTGATCTCCTTCTTCATCGTCCTGACCACGGCGGTCACACTGAACGCCCAGGGGATCACCGATATCGCCAGTTCGGCCGATGCTGCCCGGGCCCTGCGCCCCATCGCCGGTGAGTTCGCCTTCCTGCTGTTCAGTCTGGGGATCATCGGCACCGGCCTGCTGGCCCTGCCGGTGCTCGCCGGTTCGGCCGCCTATGCGGTCGGCGAGCTGCGGGGCTGGCGCACCGGCCTCGAGCAGCGGCCCGAAAACGCCCGGGCCTTCTACGGCGTGATCGCCCTGTCGTTCGGCTTCGGTCTGCTGATGCTGTTTCTGCCCATCGACCCGATCAAGGCCCTGTTCTGGAGCGCCGTCCTGAATGGCCTGATCGCCGTGCCGCTGATGATCGCCACCATGCTGGTGGTTTCCAGCCGCAGGCATCTCGGGGCCTTTGTCGCGCCGGTCGGCCTGCGCATCATGGGCTGGCTCGCCACGGCCGTCATGGCCGGGGCGGCCCTGCTGATGTTCATTCTCTAGCGGGAGATCGGCCCGCCCTCAGCGCTTCGCCTTCGCAGGCGCATGGGCCAGTCGTAGCAGGTTCGCCGCCCCCGGCGCGCCGAAGGGCGTCCCGGCCAGGATCAGGATGCGCTGACCCGGCTGGGCCAGGCCGTAGGACACCGCGCTGCTGACCGCATCATCGGTGACATCCTCCAGCGACGCCGGCTCCTTGCCCAGCCGCGTCTCCAGCCCCCAGACCAGGGCCAGCCGTCGCGCCGTCGACGGATTGGGAGTCAGGGCCAGCACCGGCTGCAGCGGCCGTTCCCGCGCCATCCGTCGGGCTGTCCCCCCCAGGGTCGTGAACACCACGATACAGGCCGTCGACTGGGCCTCGGCCGCCTTGCGCGCGGCAGCGACCAGGGCGTCGGCGTCAATGTCGTCCATGCCGGCGTGTTCGGCATCCATCAGACTGGGCCACATCGGATCGCGTTCGACCCGTTCGATGATCCGGCTCATCACCCCGACCGATTCCAGCGGATAGTCGCCCGAGGCCGTCTCGGCCGACAGCATCAGGGCGTCTGCCCCCTCATAGGCGGCATTGGCCACGTCCGAGGCCTCGGCCCGCGTCGGGGCCGGCGAGGCCGTCATCGACTCCAGCATCTGGGTGGCGACGATCACCGGCACGCCGCGCTGACGGGCGGCGCGAATGATCTGCTTCTGCGCTACCGGCACCTCCTCCGGCTCCAGTTCCACGCCCAGGTCGCCGCGCGCCACCATCACCCCGTCGCAATAGTCGAGGATGCTCTCCAGCTGCGCCAGCGCCTGCGGCTTCTCGATCTTTGCCAGACAGGCGGCGCGGCCCTTCACGATCTGCTTCAGCTCGGCCATGTCCTCGGCCTTCTGGACAAAGCTCAGCGCCACCCAGTCGACGCCGATCCGCAGGGCGAAGGCCAGGTCCTCGCGGTCCTTGGGCGTCAGGGCCGAGACCGGCACCACCGCCTCGGGTACGGCCACACCCTTGCGGTCCGACAGTTTCGAGCCGCTTTCGACCGTCACATCGGCCCAGCTGTCATCACGCTCATTGACCCGCAGCCGCACCCGGCCGTCGTCCAGCAGCAGCAGCATGCCGGTGCGCAGCGCCCTGAAGATCTCCGGATGCGGCATCTGCACCCGCGTGGCATCGCCCGGCGTCGGATCGAGGTCGAACCGCATCTTGTGGCCGGGCTTGATGTCGATCTCGACGTCCGCGAACCGGCCCAGCCGCAGCTTGGGCCCCTGCAGGTCGGCCAGCACACCCAGCGGCCGCTTCAGCGCCAGCTCCGCCCCGCGCACAGCCTTCAGCGCCGCCGCATGATCCTGATGCGAGCCGTGGCTGAAATTCAGGCGAAAGACGTCGACACCGGCCTGCGCCAGGGCCTTGACCATGCCGGGTGCCCGGCTGGCGGGTCCCAGGGTCGCGACGATACGGGCGCGCCGGGCTCTTTTCATCGAATGTCCATGCGGTCGGAGGGGTTTGTCCCTTGTGCCCATGAAACAGCTCCGGGTTAAGGGTGTCTCACTGCACGAAACACGAAGTTACGCGCCCCGGTCGCGCGCCACCCCGTTTCGCGCTACCTGACGGCTTGCAACGGAGCGGACCATGGCGGGCCTGAAGGACAAGCGCGGCTTCATCGACAAGGACCGGCTCGACCTGTCCGAGCGTCAGGCCGTCGAACACTGGATGAAGCGCTGGGGCGTGACCCGCGACCAGCTCACCGCCGCCCACCGCAAGGCCGGCCGCATGGTCAAGGACATCGCGGCGGAACTGGGCAAGAAGCGCTGAGCCCCTCCCATCCGCTCATCCCCGCGAATGCGGGGACCCAGTCCTGTCCAGCCTGACGCCGGCGTTTCCGGACAACGGATCGCGGCCCACAGGAACCGCCACATCATCCAAAGCACTGGGTCCCCGCGTTCGCGGGGATGAGCGGTGCTTTTGTGACCATGGTGCGAGCGGCGGGGATCGAACCCGCATGACCGAAGTCGAGGGATTTTAAGTCCCTTGCGTCTACCAGTTTCGCCACGCTCGCAGGCTGCGGCGTGATCTAGCAGCGCCCGCCGTCTTCGACCATGCGGTCAGCGCGCTGCCGGTGCCGCCGCCGCCCGCAGCGCCCGGAAATCCACCTCCGAATCCGCGATCAGCCACACCAGCCCGGCCCAGGCCGCCACATTCTGGTTCAGCTGCGCCGGATCGATCTTGTCCAGCGTATCGTCCGCCGTGTGGTGCAGGTCGAAATAGCGGGTGCCGTCCTGGCTCAGGCCGAACACCGGCACGCCCACCTCGGCCAGCGGCCCGATGTCGGCCCCGCCGCTGAGCTCGGGTACCGCAGAGGACAGGACGCCGATCGGATACAGCACCCGCGCCGCCGCCCGGGCAAACTCCGAACCCTGGGCTCCCGGCGGCAGTTGCAGGGCATAGACCCGGTCGGCCCCGAAATCGCTCTCTCCGGCGATGATATGCTGCTCCACCGCGGCACCGATGCCGCGCAGATAGGCACCGCCGCCGTTGCCGGTGTCGGTCGGCTGGTCCACCTCTTCCGCGCCGTACAGGACCACCCGCACCGTCCGCGCCGGACGGCGGCCGCTTTCGGCAATGGCCTTGGCCGCCGCCAGGGTGATGGCCCCGCCGGCCCCGTCGTCGATGGCACCGGTGCCGAGGTCCCAGCTGTCCATGTGCGAGCCCAGGACGATGATCTCCTCCGGCCGCGACCGTCCGGGGATGTCGCCGATCACATTCTGGCTGACCGTCTCATAGGTGTGGGCGGTCGAGGACAGGCGCAGGCGCACCGTCTCGCCCATGCCGATCAGGCGCGAGACTGTGTCGGCATCCGGCGCGGCCAGGGCGAAGCCCGGCAGCGGCACGACGCCCTCGACATAGCGGGTGGTGCCGGTGTGCGGCATGCGGTGTTCGTCCGAACCGACCGAGCGCATGATGAAGGCCACAGCCCCCTTGGCCGCCGCCGCCGCGGGACCCGCACCCCGGATGCGCGTCAGCGGACCATAGCCCGAGCCGTCCTGCATCCGCACCATCTGGCCGGCGTCGACATAGGCGATCTTGCCGGTCAGCGAGCCCGCCGAGGCCGCGTTCAACGCCTCAAGGCTGTCAAACAGAACAACATCGGCCTCGATCACGCCACGGGTGCCGGGCGAATGGCCGAGGGCCGCGAGGACCAGCCGCTGCGGCCGGGCCCCGACGATCGAGCCGCTTTCCTCGCCCCGCTCCCAGCCGACGAGCGGGAACTGTTCGATCCGCACATTCTGGAAGCCATGGGCCCGCATATAGTCGGCGGCCCAGGCCGAGGCGTCCTGCTCGGCCTTCGACCCCGCCGGCCGCGCGCCGAACCGCGTCGTCAGCTGGGTGACGTAGTCGAGGGCGATATTCCGGTTCAGCGCCGCATCGCGAATGGTCTCGGCCCGCTGGATGGTCGCGGCGTCCTGGGCCACAGCCGGGGCAGCGACGAGGGTCAGGGCCAGGGCGCTGGCGGCGAGAAGGCGGACGGACAGGCGCATGACGGCTCCGGGACTCAGACGGGAGCCGGAGCCTGAACCTTGCCGGAGGCGCCGACAAGCGGCCCGGGTGAGAGTTTTTCGAGGGGCGCCACAGGCACCGGCCGGCCTACTCGCCCTTGATCCAGGCCTCGACCGGACCCTGCAACTTGACGGTCAGGGCCTTGCCGCGACGGTCGACGCGGTTGCCGACGGCCAGACGGACCCAGCCTTCGGAGATGCAGTATTCCTCGACATTGGTCTTTTCCTCGCCCTTGAAGCGGACGCCCACGCCCTTCGCCAGCAGGTCGGCGTCGTGGAACGGGCTGTCGGGATCGACGCAGAGGCGGTCGGGAAGATCGGTCATGGCGAGAAGGCCCGGAAAACAGGAGAAGGCGCGGGCTTTAGCCGAGGACGGCCTCAGCTCCAAGAGCGCTTGACCTGACCCCCCGCCCATCGGCTAGGTTCGTTGCGTATAACTACGGACCTCAGATGCGCGACCCCGTCATCCGCGACTTCACCGTTCATGCCTCCGACGGCTATCCGCTGTCGATGCGACTGGTGTCCGCCGAGGCGCCGACGACGGCGGTGCTGGTCAGTTCGGGAACCGGCTTTCCCAAGGGCTTCTACGACCGGTTCGCCCGCCATCTGGCGTCACGCGGCGCGGCGGTCCTGACCTATGATTTCCGCGGCATCGCCGGTTCACGGCCCGACGATCTGGCGGCCATGCAGATGGACTATCCCGACTGGGGTCGGCTCGACATGCCCGCCGCCCTCGACGCCCTGATCGCGGCCGCGCCGGGCCTGCCGGTCGTCCATGTCGGCCACAGCGTCGGCGGCCATTTCCTCGGCTTCATGCCCAACCATCACCGCATCACCCGCCACGCCTTCGTCTCGGTCGGCAGCGGCTGGTGGGGCCGGCACCACCGGTCCTACATCCCGCTCGCCCTGTTCTTCTGGCTTGGCTTCGGCCCGCTCAGCCTGATGCGGCGCGGCTATATCAAGGGCGGCGGCCTGTGGGGCGGAACCGACCTGCCGGCCGGGGTCTGGAAGACCTGGCGGCGCTGGTGCCTGAAAGAGCCCTATTTCCTTGACGAGCTGAAGGACCGGCTGAAGCCGCATCATTTCGAAGACGTCGTGGCCCCGATCCGCTCATGGGTCTTCACCGATGATCCGATCGCCACCCCGGTGACCTCGCCGATCCTGATGCAGGTCTATCCCAACGCCCCGCGCGAGGTCGTGGTCCGCAGCCCCGCTGACTACAGCGCCGCCCGGATCGGCCACGAGGGGGCCTTCCGCAAGGGGCTGGAGCCTCTGTGGGACGAGATGTTCGACTGGCTGGTTGAACCCCACGCCCCTGTGCCCAGTTAGATGACTACCCCGCCGCTGCGGGGCCGGAGCCTCTCATGACCGACCAGCCCGCCATCACCGTCGACGGCCACGCCATTCCCCTGCTCGGTTTCGGCACCTGGAACCTGGCACCCGAGGTCGCCCGGACCATGGTCGCCGAGGCCCTGCGCATCGGCTATCGCCACATCGATACCGCCTGGATCTATCGCAATGAGGCGGCGGTCGGGGACGGCATCCGCGACGCCATCGCCGCCGGCCATGTCGCCCGCGACGACATCTGGCTGACCACCAAGATCTGGGTCGCCCATTTCGACCGCGAGGCTCTGCTGGCTCAGGCGCGCGAAAGCGCCGCCAGCCTCGGCTTCACCCCGGACCTGCTGCTGCTGCACTGGCCGAAGCGGGAGCCGACCTTCGCCGAAACCCTCGGGGCCCTGAACGAGGCGAAGGACCTCGGCCTGACCCGCACCATCGGCCTGTCCAACTTCCCCTCCGCCGGGTTCCAAGAGGCGCAGGCCTTGTCGCCGGCGAGACTGATCACCAACCAGGTGGAATACCACCCATACCTCAAGCTCTCGAAGCTGATCGAAACGGCAAAGGTCCTCGGTTCGTCGATCACAGCATGGTCGCCGCTGGCCCAGGGGGCGGTCGCCGGTGACCCCACCCTGATCGAAATCGGCAAGCCCCATGGCAAGACCCCGGGCCAGGTGACCCTGCGCTGGCTGATCCAGCAGAATGTCATCGCCATTCCGCGTACCAGCAAGGTCCATAGGGCGGAGGAGAATTTCGACATCTTCGACTTCACGCTCTCGTCCGAAGAGATGGACCGCATCCATGCCCTCGCCCGCCCGGACGGCCGCCTCGGCGACTGGATTGATCCCGCCTTCAAATGGGATGACGAATGGGCCTGACGCACCGCGACCCGTGCCCTGCCACTGCGGTTGTGGGCGCTGGTGTCGGATACCCGGCCTGACTGAAAAGGCCGCACCCGCCATGGCGTGACAGGACGCCCGCATCCGCCTAATCCACCCCCTCCACCGGAGCGGTTCCTTGGCCTACAAATCCCTGCGCGACTTCATGGCCATGCTGGAGGCCGAGGGCGAACTGGTTCGCGTCAACCAGCCCGTCTCGACCCATCTCGAAATGACCGAGATCCAGACCCGGCTGCTGCGCAACGGCGGCCCGGCGGTGCTGTTCGAAAAGCCCGTCATGCCGGACGGCACGATCAGCCCCATCCCCTGCCTCGCCAATCTGTTCGGCACGGTGAAGCGCGTCGCCATGGGCGTGACCATGGAGAAGAAGACCCGCACCACCGCCGCCGAACTGCGCGAGGTCGGCGAGTTGCTGGCCTTCCTGCGCAACCCGACCCCGCCGCGCGGCCTGTCGGACGCCATGGAGATGCTGCCCCTGGCCAAGACCGTGATGTCGATGCGGCCGAAAGTGGTGAAGTCGGCCCCGGTGCAGGAGGTGGTGCTCAAGGGCGACCGGATCGACCTGACCTCCCTGCCCGTCCAGGGCTGCTGGCCCGGCGAGCCCGCGCCCCTGATCACCTGGGGTCTGGTCGTCACCAAGGGCCCGTCCGAAGACCGCGAGGACGACTTCAACCTCGGCATCTACCGCATGCAGGTCCTCGGCAAGGACAGGGCCATCATGCGCTGGCTGGCCCACCGCGGCGGCGCCCAGCACTATGCCCGCCACAAGAAGGCCGGGAAGAAGGGCCCCCTGCCCTGCGCCATCGTGCTCGGGGCCGACCCCGGCACCATCCTCGCCGCCGTGACGCCGGTGCCGGACACCCTGTCGGAATATCAGTTCGCCGGCCTGCTGCGCGGGGCCAAGGCCGAGCTGGTGCCCTGCAAGACCGTGCCCCTGATGGTCCCGGCCAATGCCGAGATCGTGCTGGAAGGCCACGTCCTGTTCGACGAACACGCGCCCGAAGGCCCCTACGGCGACCACACCGGCTACTATAACTCGGTCGAGACCTTCCCGGTCTTCCAGGTGACCGCCGTCACCATGCGCAAGGACCCCATCTATCTGACCACCTTCACCGGTTGCCCGCCCGACGAGCCCTCGGTCCTGGGCGAGGCGCTGAACGAGGTCTTCATCCCCCTGCTGCGGGCCCAGTTCCCCGAGATCACCGACTTCTGGCTCCCGCCCGAGGGCTGCTCCTATCGCATCGCCGTGGTGTCGATGAAGAAGGCCTACCCCGGCCATGCCAAGCGGGTGATGCTGGGCGTCTGGAGCTATCTGCGCCAGTTCATGTACACCAAATGGGTCATCGTCGTGGACGACGACATCGATGCCCGCGACTGGAAACAGGTCATGTGGGCCATCTCGACCAAGATGGACCCGGCCCGCGACATCACCCTGATCGAGAACACCCCGATCGACTACCTCGACTTCGCCAGCCCCGAGAGCGGCCTCGGCTCCAAGATCGGCCTCGACGCCACCGACAAATGGCCGCCCGAGACCAAGCGCGAATGGGGCGAGGAAATCCGCATGGACGGGGATGTCGTGGAGCGGGTGTCGGAGATGTGGGATCGGCTGGGTTTGCCGGGTGACGGCGCGCCGATCTGGAAGTAGCTTGACCTTGCAGACTGCGGGCGGCCGAGCCGGATGAGTGCGTTCGAATTCGTCTTCACCTTCCTCAGCGCCATACTGTGTCTGGCCGCCGTCGCCACGGGCCTTGCCGACATGCGCCGAGACCGGCGCGCGGTCGAGGCGGGGGTTTGCGCCCGATTTTCAAACAGTGACCCACATGCGTAGCTTAATCAGCGACTGATAGGAATACTGAGAAATCGAAGCCGAACCGGCGAGCCCCTATCAATAGTTCGCCCGAAATAAATTATATCGGCTGTCGTTCATCAGCACTCACCCGCAATTTGCTTGCCTCGGGGCTTTCATCGAACATCTGGGACCGAAGATATTCTAACGCTTCGCGCCCACGAAACCCTATGGTCATCTGTTTTCGGCGGCCGTCAGAAGTGTTTTCTTGAAGCGCTAAAAAGCCACCCTCAATCAGTTCCTTGAGTTTGATCTGGAACCCGCGAGCAGAGAGACCACTTTCCGCTCGCGCGTCCTGAATATCACAGCCCGGATTTTCCCATACGTATCTGATAATGCGAAATTTTTTCGAGAGAATTCCGACTTGGAAAATCTTCTCAAAATTCCTGTCTATCTGTACTGTTATATCAATCGGCATTGTTTTGATTTATTTGTTTTTGATCAAAATCTACACAGGTTTATGCACAAATACTTGGAGCAGCAATCGCCCGGAAGCATTTGCCATACCTTCCGTGCATTGAGCGCACGTCGCGCTACACGGACCCGCCTGGTTAACTGAATTTCATTATGCACTCTCAGTGCATTTTTCCACCCACGAACCTGCGCGAGTCAGATGCGTCAAACCGACGCACTTTCAGTCTAACGCATACGTTCCGCGCTCGCTTTCAGCAAACCTTTTGCCAAAAATCCTGGGCATATTTTGCCGTCATTGTTTGCTGGTAAAATATACTATTGACTGAATCTATATGATCATAACACTCAGTCGAATGTATTTGAATTTACTCATTCTTGTTTTTATAAAATGAACAAATACATTCTACATTGAGTTTTATCAGGCAGAATGTTGAGTATTAAGGCTTCACTTATTAAGAACCTCTTCGGGCTCAGGCCTGACCAGTGTTGACTTTAAACTCAGTCACGTGGCCCGTATCGAGGGTCGGTTTCGAGCTCGGCGCGCTGGATGACGCCCTGTCCGACCCGAACGCCGGAGGAGGGACGGCGGGTGCCGCTTCAGCTTCGTCGGCCAGGCCGTCGATCTCTGGCACTCACGCTGAAAGATCCAGGGCTGCGGTCTCCGCCGTTCGCACGGCATCTGAGTTGGCAGAGGACGCACGGACTGCGGCTGTCACCCCGAGGTTGGTGTTCTCCGTCGATCCAGCCACCGAAACTCATGCGACCAAAGTCGCTGCTGCGGTCGCCGCAGCGGCGACTGCGAATTCACGGCTCAACGCTTCGGTCGCCAATTTCAAACGTGGCCGATCCGGCGATTTTTTTGCCTTCACAGGCGCAGTTCAGTTTCCGCGTCAACCAAGGGTTTGAAACGAAACCGAATGGCCTTCGGGAAGCCCGGGCCTGTGGAGAGGGACTAGCATGGCGGATCGCGCTCTTCGCAGCCTTGAGCTTCTGGAGAAGTCGGCCTCAACCGCCCGGGTGCTGAACCTGCACCAGATCTCCAATGCCCACGGCCATACCCAGGCATGGCGCGAATTCCCGTTATTCCAGACGCCGGGATTGAACAAGGCCCTGCTGATCAAGCACCGTCTGCGCAGCAATGAGACCGACGTATTCAAGGGGCCGCGTCGGGTCGCCACCAAGATCATTTTTCCGATCGATAGTCACGATCTCAAATGGGGCGGTCGCTACGTATTCTTCGGTCAGATCGACTGCGGCGAGATTCTCAAGCAAGTATTCGGAGTCACCCGGGACCACCGGGATTATCGGACGCTTGAACTCATCGACAGGCTGCCTTCGCTGGATCCCTTCCTGTTACGGGAGCAACTGAGCCGGTCCAGCATCAATCCCGCTCCATGCTATTTCGCGATCAGTGAAGCAGACATTCACAGAATGCTCAGCTTCGTCCACCGCGAGGTCGCGCCCTTGGTACAGCTCAGCCTCGGCGCAATGGGGGCCTCGCCTGATGCCATTGCTCGAATGGCCGAAAAGATCATGTCCAATAGGCCCGGTGATCGAATGGAGGGCTTGGGCGAAGTACTACAACTCAGCCCAGAGCAATATGCGGAGGGAATCTTCTGCTGGAAAGGCTTCCTCTATTTCAAATGGACTCTGGGCACTATGGGCCCGGATCTCGTCGACTTTATAGCCTCGGTTGCCAGCATCAAACCGGTCGGCCCCACGGATAGCGGATCCCGGGAACACCTTGCCCGCAGCCGGGCATTGGTCCGTGAGCGGATCAAGGAGGCTCTTGCAGAAACCCGTCAGACGATGAAGCGGTATAACGAGGCTTATGCGGGCCTGACCGAGCAAGGCAAACCCGAGATGTTCAGGGACTTCCTGCTCAGCGCTCCCCGTCTGTTCGACCGCCTCGGTGACCAGCTTGGTGCCGTGCAGCACGTCATCAGTTTCTGGAACTTCCGATTCGGCCCGAAGTCCGAGGCCCCGACAGTGACGGAATTGATCGACATCTTCATCGATTTTGAGACGAGCCTCAAAAGGCAATAACAAGAGCCGGCAGCCTGAACGCTTGCGCCTCTGATCGCCTCGCCATCCGATTCGGCGGTCGGTCTGGTCTCCTGCATCCGGACCAGATGCGCTCGGTCGATCGAACCCGTATCATCCGCAGGATCGGCAGTCTGCCGACGGTCGTGTTCACGACCCTCCTCGCCACGCTGCGCGAAATGTTCGAAGAGTGACCCCATGCGCCTGTCCCTCGTCTCCGCCGTTTTCGGTGCCTTTTTGATCGCGAGCCCCGCCATGTCCCAGTCAGCCTCGCCATCCGTCCCCAACACCGCCCCGTGGGACCAGCCCTTCCTGCCGCCCGCACCGGCCTGGGACGGGGCCAGCCGGGCCCTGCTGCGCGACGCTTCCGACCCCTGGGTCACGGCCTTCGAGGCTGATCCCGAGCACGACGAAAGCCCGAACTACGCCGACACCCGTGCCTGGTTCGACCGGCTGGATGCTGCCTCCGACCTGATCCGTATCGAACAGTTCGGCATCTCGCCCGAGGGCCGGCCCATCTATGCCGTCATCGCCTCGAAGGACGGCGCGGCCTTCGACCCGTCCAAGCCCGTGCTGCTGGCCCAGGCCGGCATCCATCCGGGCGAGATCGACGGCAAGGACGCGGGCATGATGCTGCTCCGCGACATCGCCTTTTACGGCAAGGACGACCTGCTGGACCGGGTCAATCTGATCCTCATCCCCATCCTGTCCGTCGACGGCCACGAGCGCGCCTCGGCCTGGAGCCGCCCCAACCAGCGCGGGCCCCGCATCCAGGGCTGGCGCAATACGGCGACCAACCAGAACCTCAACCGCGACTATCTGAAACTGGACCAGGCCGAGATGCGCGCCGTGCGAGGTCTGGTGCTGAAATACCGGCCGGACCTGTATCTCGACATCCACGTCACCGACGGCATGGATTACCAGTATGACATCACCTACGGCTTCAACGGCGAGAACGGCGTCTGGTCCCGGTCGCCCGCCATCGCCCTCTGGCTGGACGATACTTTCAAGCCCGCCGTCAATGCCGCGCTCGAGGCCGAAGGCCACATCCCCGGCGAACTGGTCTTCGGCACCGATGACAGCAATCCCCGCGCCGGCCTCACCGACGGCGGTCTGGGCGAGCGCTTCTCCAACGGCTGGGGTTCGGCGGCCCATGTCCCGACCGTCCTGATCGAGAACCACAGCCTCAAACCCTATGAGCAGCGGGTTCTGGGAACCTATGTCCTGCTCGAGGCGGCGATGCGCCGTCTGGCCGCCGACGGCACCGCCCTGCGCACGGCGATCGCCGCCGACTCGGCCCTGCGCCCGGCAGGGATCCCGGCCAATTTCACCGCCGACCCGACCCCCGCCTACACCCGGACCTTCAAGGGCATCCGCTATGAGATGTACGACAGCCCCGCCTCGGGCCGTCAGGAAATCCGCTGGCTGGGCGTGGCCGACCCCGAGCCCTGGTCCCTGCCCTTCTACGGCTCACGCCCGACCCTGACCCTTCAGCGACCGACGGCCTACTGGGTGCCCGGCCACCGCGCCGACATCATCGAACGCCTGCGCCTGCACGGCATCCGCATGGAGACCCTGCCATCCCCGCGCACAGTCACCGTCAACATGCTGCGTCTCAACGAGCCCCGACTGGCCGCCCGCGCCAATGAGGGCCGTGTCGGCGTCACCGTAACCGGCGTCACCCCCGAGCGTCACGACTGGACCTTCCCCGTCGGCTCGGTCCGCGTGCCCACCGACCAGCCGCTGGGTGACATCGTGGTGCTGCTGCTTGAGCCGCAATCCAGCGAGAGCTTCTTCGCCTGGGGCATGTTCCCCGAGGTGCTCAGCCGCGTGGAATATATCGAGGGCTACGCCATCGCTCCGCTGGCCGAGGCCATGATGGCCGCCGACCCGGCGCTCAAGGCCGCGTTCGAGGCGAAGGTGGCGGCCGAGCCGGAATTCGCAGCCGACGGCGACGCGCGTTTGCAGTGGTTC
The DNA here is from genome assembly GCA_040380105.1 of Caulobacteraceae bacterium. GTDB lineage: Bacteria > Pseudomonadota > Alphaproteobacteria > Caulobacterales > Caulobacteraceae > Brevundimonas. The sequence continues at coordinate 25,206 of JBEIJS010000010.1, forward strand.
TATGAGCGAACTCCGTTCTATGATGAACGCTTCCGACTGTATCCCGTAGCGCGCGAGGAGTGATCCATGGCCGTTCTGACCGACATGACCGCCGCCCAGGCGGCTGCCCTATGGAGCGGCCTGCTCATCCTGCTGCTGGGCGTCCTTTCGATCCGGGTGATCCTCGCGCGCCGCAAATACAAGGTCGCCATCGGCGATGGCGGCGTCCCTGAGGTTGCCCTCGCCGCGCGGGTCTTCGGCAATGCGGCGGAGTATATTCCCGTCGGCATCGGTGCCCTGATCCTGCTCTATCACCTTGAGATGCCCGTTCTGGCGATCCACGGGCTCGGGGTGACCCTGCTCGCCGGACGGACCATCCACGCCGTGGGCCTCAGCGGTAACAAATCGACCTTCGGTCGCGTCGCCGGCATGGTCCTGACATTTGTCGCCCTGTTCGTCGCCGGCGGCATGCTGGTGGTCCACGCCTTCATCTGAAGCCCATCAGGGCGGTTGCGGCGCAGGCTTCGTCCGGCCATATCAGGCCATGCCTGACCGTACCGCGTCCGCCGCCTCCCCCGACCTTCTCCCCGACCTGGTCGCCGCCGCCCTCAGGGCCGGGGCCGACGCCGCCGAGGCCGTCTCGGCCGAGCGCGCCGCCCTGTCCGTCGGCGTCCGCAACGGTGCCCTTGAGGAGGTCGAGCGCGAGGAGAGCCGCGATCTCGGCCTGCGCGTCTTCATCGGCCGGCGCATGGCGACCGTCTCGGCCTCGGACCTGTCCGAAGCCACCCGGGCCCGTCTGGTCGAGCGCGCCGTCGCCATGGCCCGGCTCGCTCCGGAAGACCCCTGGGCCGGTCTGGCCCCGCAGGACCGCCTCGCCCGCGGCCCCTTCGCCGACCTCGACCTGTACGATCCCAGCGAGCGCAGCGCCGCCGAGCTCGAGGCCATGGCCGCCGAGACCGAGGCCGTCGCCATGGCCGTGCCCGGCGTCGCCAGGTCCGAGGGCGGCCACGCCTCGGCCTCGTCCAGCCGCTGGCGGCTGGTCACCTCGCACGGCTTCGACGGCGCCTATCACGGCTCGGCCTTCTCGCTGGGCGTCGGCGTCATCGCCGAGAAGGACGGGGCCATGGAACGCGGCGGCGAACACCGCGCCGTTCGCCACCTGTCCGACCTGCCTTCCGCCGCCTCCATCGGCGACTACGCCGGCCGTCGCGCCGTGTCGCGAACCGGGCCGCGCAAGATCGACTCGACCACCGCGCCGGTGATCTTCGAGAACCGCATCGCCACCCAGGTCCTCTCGCCCATCCTCGGCGCCATCTCCGGTCCCTCCATCGCGCGCGGCACCTCCTTCCTGAAGGACCGTCTGGGCCAGCGCATCCTGCCGGCCGGCGTCGACCTGATCGACGATCCCTTCCGCATCCGCGGCCTCGGCTCGACCCCGTTCGACGACGAGGGCGTGGCCGTGTCGCGCCAGTCGATCGTGCAGGACGGCGTCCTGACCACCTGGCTGCTCAACAGCGCCGCCGCCGCCCAGCTGGGGCTGGCCTCGACCGGCCACGCCTCGCGCGGCCTCGCCGGCCCGCCCGGGGTCTCGACCCATAACCTGCATCTGGAACCCGGCCAGCGCGATCTGGCAGGCCTGATGGCCGACGCCGGGACCGGCCTGCTGGTCACCTCCATGTTCGGCCCCTCGCTGAACGCCAACACCGGCGACTGGTCCGCCGGAGTCTCGGGCTTCTGGTTCGAGAACGGCCAGATCGTCTGGCCCGTCAGCGGCGTCACCGTCGCCGGCAATCTCGCCGACCTCTGGACCCGACTCGAGCGCGGCTCGGACCTGGAGTTCCGCAGCAGTTTCAACAGCCCGTCCCTGATGTTCGACGGCGTCGCCATCGCGGGCAAATGAGCGATCTGGCGGCCGATCTCGACCTGATCCGCAACGCCGCCGAGGCCGCAGGCCGGCTGGCGCTGGCCGAACGCGACGCCGGGCTGAAGGTCTGGTCCAAGTCCGGCGGCTCTCCTGTCACCTCGGCCGACATGGCCGTCGACCAGCTGCTCAGAAACACCCTGCTGGCGGCCCGCCCGGACCACGGCTGGCTGTCGGAGGAGACCGCCGACACCGCCGCCCGCCTGTCGAACCGCCGCATCTTCGTGGTCGACCCCATCGACGGCACCGTGGCCTATATGAAGGGCAATCCGTGGTGGTGCATTCCCATCGCCATTGTCGAGGACGGCCGTCCGGTCGCCGCCGTCATCCACGCCCCGGCCCTCGGCGAGACCTTCACCGCCACCCTCGGCGGCGGGGCGTCGCTTCAGGGCCGCCCGATCACCGCCTCGGACACCACCGACCTCGATGACGCCTCGGTGCTGGCCGACGCCCGGCTGATCGAGGGTCCGCACTGGATCGAGCCATGGCCCGCGATGCGGTTCGAAAAGCGCAACGCCATCGCCTATCGCATGGCCCTCGTCGCCGCCGGAGCCTTTGACGCCGCCATCAACCTGTCCCCCAAATGGGACTGGGACGTCTGCGCCGGAGCCCTGATCGTCGAGGAGGCCGGCGGTCGCGTGACCGATCACCACGGCCACGCTTGGCGTTTCAACCAGGCCGATCCGCGTCAGAACAGCCTGGTCTGCAGTGCGCCCGCGCTTCACCCGTTGATCGTGCGGCGTACAGCGCCTATTCCGCTGGCGCCTCGCTAGAATCTCCAGTCCGGACACCCCATGACCGCCGCACCCGACTCGCCCCAGCTGCTTCACCTCGTCATCGGCGGCGAGCTGCGTCACCTCGATGCGCCGGTGTTCCGCGACCTGTCCAGGGTCGAATTCGTCGGGGCCTTCCCCAACTATGAGGAAGCCCGCCAGGCCTGGAAGGCGCGCGCCCAGGCCACGGTCGACAATGCCCACATGCGGTTCTTCATCCTGCACGCCCACCGGATGATCGACCCGCGCGGCGATGCGCACGATCACTGACCACGGAACCGGGCCTCGATCCGCCCCTCTGCGGGCCTGTCGTGCCAATCTCTTGCAGGAGCCTCGCCCTTGACCCTCTTCGGCCGGACCTTCGACGGACAGGAGATCGCCGCCCTGGTCTCGCTGTTGCTGATGCTGGTCCTGTGGATCATCGTCTGGCGCGACAACCGTCGGGAGACAAACTGGTTCAAGGCCTGGAACGAGGCGCGCAAGGCGCGGCGCGACGCCGAGATCGCTGCGGAAGGCGGGACACCCGGGTCGGCGTCCGAAAAGCGTGAACCCCGCGGCCCCTGGGGCTGACGCCTACTCCCGCCGCAGCAGTTTCTCGGTCAGGATCGTGCCCCACCAGCCGGCCTTGAACTCGGCCCGGATGGCCTTGGGGTCATAGGCATCGCTGTCGACCCAGTCGATGAAACTGACCCCGGTCGGCTCGACCTCGTTGAGGTATTTCTCCAGCGTAAAGTCCAGCACCCCCGTCAGCCCCTCGCGGTGGTGCAGATAGCGCTTCGACAACTGTTCGATCGCCACCGACATCGGTTCGCCCAGATGGAAATGGCGATAGAAGACCGCCATCATCCCGGCCCGGTCCGCGCCTGACTTGCAGTGGATCAGCACCGGATACTCAATGGTCCGGAACAGTTCGCGCGCCCGATGCACCCGGTCCCTTTGCGGCGGGTCACGCGAATCCAGCGGCGCATCGATCAGCGTCAGGCCCAGTCGCTCGCAGGCCGCCTTCTCCAGCGCATAATAGGCCTCGTCCCGCGCCCCGCGCAGGTTGATCACCGTCCGGATCCCCCTGGACTTCCAGTATTCCAGCTGCCGCGGCGACGGCTGATTGGTCCGCACCAGATCCGGCCCCAGCCAGTGGGCGTTCATGAACCACCGCCGCAGGAAGGCATGGTCCTTCCAGACATAGTCCCATTTCGCCTTGAACCGGCCGGCGGGAGTGGTGAGGTCGTAGCGGGGCATGGGGAGGAGATAGCCCCGGTCGCGCCATGACGCCACTGCGGGGAACGCAGGACAATTCAGGAGGGAGAGTCGCATGCCGCCCGCCCCCCGGATCAACCATCCCCGCTTGACTTCCCCCCCGTCCCGTCCGACCTCGGACCTATGACGACGCCCGCCCCTGCCGCTGACGAGACCGAGTCGCTGCAACCCCTGCTGGGGCGGATCTGGCGCGACTATCTCTCGCATCACAAGGCGGCGCTGTTCCTCTCGATCCTCTGCGCGGCCGTGGCCGGCGGCCTCTCGGCGGCGACGCTGAAACTGCTGGAACCGGCGATCAACGGCCTGTTCCTGCAGACCGACACGCCGATCAGGCTTTGGGGCGTCATAAACATCCCCCCGGGCCAGGCCCTGATCTACATCCCGTCAGCCATCATCCTGGTCGCGATCGTCTGGACCGCCGCCTCCCTGGGTCAGGCCGCCCTGGTCAACCGGCTGGGCCACGGCATCGTCGGCGACATCCAGGTCCGGCTTTTCGGGGCCATGATCCGTGCCGACCTGTCGCGCCTGCGCAACCAGCATTCCGGCAGCTTCGTCTCCTCCGTGCTGTTCGACGCCAATCTGGTGCGCGAGGCCTTCACCAATGGCGTCGTCAACTACACCCAGCACAGTATCACCCTGTTCGCGGTGATCGTGGTGATGGCCTTCATCGACTGGCAGCTGACGGCCATCGTCCTGCTGGGCGTGCCTCTGGTCTCCCTGGTCATGCGCCGCTTCGGCAAGCGGATGCGCAAGGCCACCACTGGGGCCATGGTCGAGACCTCCAACCTCTCCACCGCCCTGATGGAGAACCTCGACGGCGTCCGCCTGATCAAGATCGAGAACCGCGAGGCGGCCGAACAGGACCGCGTCGGCGAGGTCGTGGCCCGCCGCCAGCGCCACGTCATCAAGAGCGCCGACAGCCGCGCCTTCGCCGGCCCCTTCTCCAATCTGGTGGCCATGATCGTGGTCGCCGCCGTCATGGCCTATGCCGGTTGGCGGGCGCAGGACGGCGCGATGAGCGTCGGGGCCTTCGCCGCCTTCATCGGCCTGCTGATGGCCGCCGGCCAGTCGCTGCGGCAGGTGACCAATCTCCAGACCGTCATGGCCGAGGGCCTGACCGCCGCCCGCCGGCTGTTCGCCGCCCTCGACATCCAGCCCGAGATCCGCGAGACGCCCGACGCCGCGCCGCTCGACCACGGCCCGACCACCGTCGGTTTCCACGACGTCTCCTTCGCCTATGGCCCGGCCGCCGACGGTGCGGCCCCGACCCTGTCGGATGTCTCCCTGACCGTCGCCCCCGGCGAGACCGTCGCCCTCGTCGGCCCCTCGGGCGGTGGCAAGAGCACCCTGCTCAGCCTGCTGCCGCGCTTCTATGACGTGACCGCCGGCGCGGTGACCGTCAACGGCCGCGACATTCGCGAACTGAAGCTGCATGACCTGCGCTCAAAGATCGCCCTGGTGACCCAGGAGCCCTTCCTGTTCGACGACACCGTGGCCGCCAACATCGCCTACGGCCGCCCCGGAGCGTCCCAGGCCGAGATCGAGGCCGCCGCCGCCGCCGCCGCCGCCCACGACTTCATCACCGCCCTGCCCGAGGGCTATGCGACCCGCGCCAGTGAGGCCGGCCTGCGCCTGTCCGGCGGCCAGCGCCAGCGCATCGCCATTGCCCGCGCCTTCCTCAAGGACGCTCC
>JBEIJS010000011.1:0-29777 GCA_040380105.1 Caulobacteraceae bacterium
CTGAAGGGCTTCTCGGGGGTCGTCGTCGACGGCCTGCAGCAGGGGCACGAGCTGATGGTCGCCTATGCCATGTTCTTCGCCGGGACGGCGGCGGTCGGTATTCCCGCCGTCTTCCTTTGCTGGCTGCTGGATCGCCGGAACCGCAGGCTGAAGGAAGCGGTCGGGGCGATCTGACGGCCTAACCCTCCGCCGCCGCCCCTTCGTCATAGGCGGCGAAGGTCGCGGCGGTGATGATTTCGCTGACCGAGGCGCCGAGGCTGACGATCTGGACGGATTTCTCCAGCCCGACCAGCAGGGGGCCGATCACCCGGGCGCCGCCCAGTGACTGGACCAGACGGGTCGAGATCGAGGCTGAGTGGATGGCCGGCATGACCAGGACATTGGCGTGGCCGGTCAGGCGCATGAAGGGATAGGCACCGCGGGCGTCGGGATCGAGCGCCAGTTCTGGCGGCATCTCGCCCTCATATTCGAAATCGACGCCGCGCGCGTCGAGGATGCGGATGGCCTCGCGCACCTTTTCGCCGCGGTCGCCCGGAGGGTTGCCGAAGGTCGAATAGCTGAGGAAGGCGACGCGCGGGGTCTTGCCCAGTTTGCGCACCGTCCCGGCGGCCTGGATGGCGATCTCGGCCAGTTCTTCCGCGTTCGGAAGCTCGTGGATCGAGGTGTCGGCGACGAACAGGGTGCGCCCCTTGGCCAGCAGGATTGACATGCCGATCATGCGGTCCTTGACGTCGAGGACCCGGCGGACCTCTTTCAGCACCATGTTGAAATTGCGGGTCACGCCGGTGACCATGGCGTCGGCCTGGCCGCGCGCGACCATGGCCGCGCCGAAATAGTTGCGGTCCTGGTTGATCATCCGCTGGACGTCGCGACGCAGATAGCCGCGGCGCTGCAGGCGGGCGTAGAGAAAGTCGGTGTAGTCGACATTGTGCTCGGACACCCGGGCATTGACGATCTCGATGCCCATGGCGTCGAAATCGAGTCCGGCCTCGGCGGCGTTCTTGCGGATCAGCTCCTCGCGGCCCAGCAGGATGGGCGTGCCGAGTTCGGCCTGTTTGAAGCCCCAGGCGGCGCGGATGACGGCCGTCTCCTCGCCCTCGGCGAACACCACCCGCTTGTTCGGGGCGGCGCGCACGGCCCCGGAGATGTTCTGCATCAGGGCGGCGGACGGATCGAGCCGCGAGCGCAGTTCGGTCCGGTAGGCCTCCATGTCCTCGATCGGCTTGCGCGCCACGCCGGTGTCCATCGCCGCCTGGGCGACGAAGGGCGGGATGTACCAGATCAGGCGTGGGTCGAACGGCGAGGGGATGATGTAGTCGGGGCCGAATTTCAGCTTGCGGCCGCGGTAGGCCATGGCGACCTCGTCCGGCACATCCTCGCGGGCGAGGGCGGCCAGGGCCTGGGCGCAGGCCACCTTCATCTCGTGATTGACCCGCCGGGCCCGCACATCCAGCGCGCCGCGGAAGATGTAGGGGAAGCCGAGGACGTTGTTGACCTGGTTCACATAGTCCGACCGGCCTGTGGCCATGATGGCGTCGGACCGCACCGAGGCCACATCCTCGGGCGTGATCTCCGGGTCCGGATTGGCCATGGCGAAGATGATCGGATTGGGGGCCATGGAGGCCACCATCTCCCTGGTGATGGCGCCCTTGGCCGACAGGCCCAAAACGACATCAGCGCCGACCATGGCTTCGGCCAGGGTCCTGTGCGGGGTGTCGGTGGCGTGTGCGGCCTTCCACTGGTCGACGCCCTCGCGGCCCTTGTAGATGACCCCGTCGCGGTCGACGATGACGGTGTTCTCGGCCCGGACCCCGACGGCCTTCATCAGACCGATCGACGACAGGCCCGCCGCCCCGGCACCGGCGAGCACGACCTTGATGTCCTCCAGCTTCTTGCCGGTGATGTGGCAGGCATTGATCAGGCCGGCGGTCGAGATGATGGCCGTGCCGTGCTGGTCGTCATGGAAGACGGGGATGTCGAGCAGGTCCTGCAGCTCGGACTCGATGACGAAACATTCCGGGGATTTGATGTCCTCCAGATTGATGCCGCCCCAGGTGTCGCCGATATTCTTGACCACGGTGATGAATTCGTCCGGGTCGGTGGTCCTGACCTCGACATCGAAGCTGTCGACGTCGGCGAAGCGTTTGAACAGGACGGCCTTGCCCTCCATCACCGGCTTGGACGCCATGTGACCGAGGTTGCCGAGGCCGAGAATGGCCGTGCCGTTGGAGATGACGGCGACCAGATTGCCCTTGGACGTATAGTCGTAAGCCTTGTCCGCATCGGCGGCGATCGCCAGCACCGGGATGGCCACGCCCGGCGAATAGGCCAGGGACAGGTCGCGCTGGGTCGCCATGGGCTTGGTCGGCGCCATGGAAATCTTGCCCGGCGTCGGACTGCGGTGAAACTCCAGCGCGTCTTCGTCGGAGAAGGTCTGTTTGTCGGTGAGATCGGCCATGCCTGTTCCTAAGCCGCAGGACCGGCCGGGACAACTGTTGACGCAGCGTCAGATCGCCAGTGTGCCCGTCCGCTCGACCTCGACCGGGCCGGTCATGGAGACGTGGTCCGTCGCCTCGTCCCATTCGATGCGCAGTTCGCCGCCGTCGACCTCGATCGTGGCCGCGCGTCCGGTCAGGCCGCGACGGGCGGCGGCGACGAGAGCGGCGCAGGCGCCTGTGCCGCAGGCGCGCGTCAGGCCGGCCCCGCGCTCCCAGACCCGCAGGCGGATCCGGTCGGGCGCGATGACATGGGCGAAGCCGACATTGACGCCCTCGGGGAAGCGCGGATGGTGTTCGATCAGCGAGCCAGTGCCGCGCACGAAGGCGTCATCGGGCGTGCTGTCCATGAAGAAGACGACGTGGGGATTGCCCATGGAGACCGCGCCGGGCGTATGCAGGACCGGAGCGTCGATGGGGCCGACCTGCAGCTCGATGCCGCGGGTGTCCATGGCCTCATCGAGCGGGATCTGTTCCCAGCCCAACCTCGGGGCTCCCATATCGACCTTGATGTTGGCCGCGGTCGTCGACCCTTCGGGATCTCCCGACCTGACGCGGCCTGCGCCGTCGGCGGCGCGGCGCGCCGTGGTCGGGCCGCCCAGGGTGTCGATAGAGACCTGATCCTTGCCGGTCGACTGCAGCAGCATCCAGCCGACGCAGCGCAGGGCGTTGCCGCAGGTCTCGACCACGCCGCCGTCGGCGTTCCAGACCCGCATGAAGGCGTCGGCGGTCTTCGACGGCTCCAGGGCGATCAACTGGTCGCAGCCTTCGCCCGTCTTCCGGTCGGCGATGGCGCGCGCCTGGTCGGCCGTCGGCGCGAACGGCGTCTCCAGCGCATTGACGACGACGAAGTCGTTGCCGGCACCGTTCATCTTGACGAAGGGGCGGGTCATTGGTGACCGAATATAGGGGCGGACCAGAGCTTAGGCGAGGGAGGGTTTGGGGTGTGGGGTTTGGGGTGGAGGCGTCGAGCGGCGCTGAACGCTTTCCCATACCCCACACCCCGCCCCCCACACCCCCCAAGATGACAAAGCCGTAACCTCAGCCCGCTCCGGCTTGTGGCCAACCCGCTGCCCGGTAAGGTGCCGCCCGACCTCAGTCGGAGACTCCGTCCCATGATCCGCACCACCGCGCTCGCCGCGCTTCTCGTTTCCACCGCCCTTTGCACGAGCGCCATGGCCCAGACCCCGACCCTGCCCAATCCGCCGCTGGCGGAGGGCGCCTTCGCCACCTCGGACGCCACCGACCCCTACATCTGGCTGGAAGAGGTCGAGGGCGAGCGCGCCATGGCCTGGGTCAATGCCCACAATGAGCATTCGCTGGGCGTGCTGCGCGGTGACCCGCGCTATGAGGGCCTGCACCAGCAGGCGCTGGAGATCGTCCAGTCGCGCGACCGCATTCCCGCGCCGGGCTTCAACCACGACGGCACGATCGACAATTTCTGGCAGGACGCGACCCATGTGCGCGGCATCTGGCGCACCACCACCCTGGACAGCTACCGCACCGACGCGCCGCAGTGGGAGACCATTCTCGACTTCGACGCCCTGGCCGCGGCCGAGGGCAAGAACTGGGTCCACAAGGGCGCGACCTGCCTGCCGCCGGAGGAGACCCGCTGCCTCGTCTCCCTGTCGGACGGCGGCAAGGATGCGGTGACCATCCGCGAGTTCGACCGCACCACCCGCACCTTCGTCGACGGCGGCTTCGTGCTGGAGGAGTCCAAGGGCGGGGCGACCTGGGTGGACGAGAACACCCTGCTGGTCTCGCGCGACTTCGGCCCCGGCACCCTGACCAGCTCGGGTTATCCGATGATCGTCAAGGTGCTGCGCCGCGGCCAGACCATCGATCAGGCCAGGACGGTCTTCACCGGCCAGCCGAACGACGTTTCGGTCTCGGGCTATACGCTGCGCGACGCGGACGGCGTGGTGCAGGCGACCCTGATCAACCGCGGCGTCAGCTTCTATGAGGGCGAGACCCACCGGCTGAACGCCGACGGCACGACCACGAAGCTGGAGCTGCCGGCCAAGTCGAACATCAATGCCCTCGTCCGTGGACAGATGGTCTTCACCACCGACCAGGACTGGACCGCGCCGTCGGGGCAGGAATTCCGGACCGGCGACGTCATCGCCTATGAGCTGTCGGCCTGGCTGGCCGATCCGACCGTCCGGGCCCAGCTGGTTATCCGCCCCGGCCCGCGCGAGGCCATCGAGGGCATCACCAGCACCCGCAACAAACTGGTCGTGGCCCTGTACGAAAACGTGCGCGGCTCGGTCTATGTCTATGAGCCCAACCCCTCGGGAGACTGGGCGCGCAGCCGCATGGACCTGCCGCAGAACGTCTCGGTCGGCGTCGGCTCGGCCAGTGAGCGGGACGACCATGTCTTCGTCAGCGTCACCGGCTATCTGAACCCGTCCAGCCTGTTCCTGGCCGATGCGGCGACGGGCGAGGCGGACCTGACCAAATCCCTGCCGGCCAAATTCAATGCCGAGGGGATGAGGGTCGACCAGTTCGAGGCCCGAAGCGCCGACGGGACCCTGATCCCCTATTTCGTCGTTCACCGCGACGCCATGGCGATGGACGGGTCGAACCCGACCCTGCTTTACGGCTACGGCGGCTTCCAGTCGTCGCTGCTGCCCGGCTATTCGGCCACGGTCGGCAAGCTGTGGCTGGAGCGGGGCGGGGTCTATGTCATCGCCAATACCCGCGGCGGCGGCGAGTTCGGCCCCAACTGGCACCAGGCGGCCCTGCAGGAGAACCGCCAGCGGGCGCATGAGGACTATCAGGCCGTGGCCATGGACCTGATCGCGCGCGGCGTCACCAGCCAGCCGAGGCTCGGCATCATGGGCGGGTCCCAGGGCGGACTGTTCATGGGGGCGATGCTGACCCAGCGTCCGGACCTGATCAATGCGGCGGTCATCCAGGTGCCCCTGTTCGACATGCTGCGCTTCCACCGCCTGCTGGCCGGGGCCAGCTGGATCGCGGAATACGGCAATCCGGACATTCCGGAAGAGCGGGCCTGGATCCAGCAGTATTCGCCCTATCAGAACCTGCGCGCCAACCAGCCCTATCCCGAGGTCTTCATCCATACCTCGACCAAGGACGACCGCGTCCACCCCGGCCACGCCCGCAAGGCGGCGGCGCGGCTGGAGGAACTGGGCTATCCGGTGCTGTTCTATGAGAACACCGACGGCGGCCATGCGGCGGGGGCGAACCTGCGCGAAACGGCCCGTCGGCTGGCGCTGGAATACACCTATCTGACCCGGCGGCTGATGGATCAGCCGGCGGCGGAATAGGCCAAACCACCGCTCATCCCGGCGAATGCCGGGACCCGGATGCAAGCTGGAGCGGCTGGAAACGGGGCAGAGTTATCCCATGGCCGGTTCCTGCCGCCGGCGCTTTTGATCTGGGTCCCGGCATTCGCCGGGATGAGCGGAGTTGAATATGCGTCACCTGATCCTGTCCGCCGCGATCCCGGCGCTGATGCTCGCGGCCTGTGCGGGTGCACCGGGGACGATGGAGGTGCCGGTGCTGACCGTGGCGGATGTGCCGCGGCCGCTGCTGGTCCCGTCACCCTTCATGCCGGCTGATCTGACGCCCGCCGGTGTTCGCGCCGCCGACGATCATCTGGCGCTGGAAGAGGTCAACGGGACCGAGGCCATGGCCTTCGTCGCAGCCTCCAACCAGCGCGCCTTGGCCGCCCTGACCGGCGATCGTCGCTATGAGACCTTCCGCCGGCAGGCCGAGGCGATCCTGACTGCCACCGACCGGATTCCGGGTCCCGGCTTCCTCGGCGACGGCATCGGAAACTTCTGGCAGGACGCGGCCAATCCCAAGGGTATCTGGCGGCGTACGACGCTGGACTCCTATCGCTCGGCCAATACGCAGTGGGAGACCCTGCTCGACATCGACGCCCTGGCCCGCGCCGAGGGCCGTGACTGGGTGTTCAAGGGCGCCGACTGTCTGGCCCCGGACGAAACCCGCTGCCTGATCTCCCTGTCCGACGGTGGCAAGGATGCGGTGGTGGTGCGCGAGTTCGACACGTCCACCCGGCGCTTCGTCGACGGCGGCTTCAGCCTGCCCGAGGGCAAGCACCGGCTGGAATGGCTGGATCGGGATACGCTGCTGGTGGCGACGGATTTCGGGCCGGGCACGCTGACGGAGAGCGGCTATCCCTTCATCGTCAAGTCGCTGAAGCGCGGCCAGACCCTGGCGCAGGCGACCGAGGTCTATCGTGGCGACATCGGCGACGGGGGGTATGGGGTCAGCCCGAGCGTCTATCGTGACCGGGCCGGCGCGGTTCAGGCCGTTCTGTTCAACCGCCCGCTGGACACCTTCCGCTCGGAAACCTGGGAACTGGTCGACGGCCGTCCGGTGAAGCTGAGCCTGCCGGAACGGGTCAGTGTCTATGGGGTGCAGGGCGGGTCCTTCATCCTGTCGCCGGACGAGGACTGGTCGCGGCCCGGACGGTCGCACAAGGCCGGGTCCCTGCTGGCGATCTGCATCCCCTGTGTCCGCCCCACGGACGGTCCGGTGGTGGTCACCAACCAGGTCGATACCATTTTCGAGCCGACCGACCGCCAGTCGATCGGCGGCGTCCGGGTCATGCATGACCGGGTCGTCGTGGCCATCTCGGACAATGTCGTCGGCCGCCTTGCCGTGTTCCACAACCGCGGCGAATTCGGCTGGCCACGTAACGACATCGCCATGCCGGACAATGTGGATGTTTCGCTGGGCGACTCCTCGAAATCCCGCGGCGAATTCTTCGTCTCGACCCAGGGCTTCCTGACGCCCCAGACCCTAAGCCTGGCCACTGTGACCGCCACGTCGGAAGTCGTCCGGCAGGCCCCGGCGCGCTTCGACGCCTCCACCCATGTCACCGAACAGTTCGAGGCCCGGTCGTCGGACGGGACCATGATCCCCTATTTCGTCACCCGCCCGCGCGACATGGCGATGGACGGGTCGGCGCCGACCATTCTGTTCGGCTACGGCGGTTTCCAGATCTCGTTCCCGCCCGCCTACAAGCCGGAGATGGGCAAGCTGTGGCTCGAGAACGGCGGCGTCTTCGTTCAGGCCAACATCCGCGGCGGCGGCGAGTTCGGGCCGGAATGGCACCAGGCGGTGCTGAACGAGAACCGCCAGCTGGCCTTTGACGACTTCGCCGCCGTGGCCGCCGACCTGCACCGGCGGGGCATCAGCTCGCCGCGCCGCACCGGCATCTATGGCCGTTCCAACGGCGGGGTCCTGACCTCGGTGACGATGACCCAGCACCCGGAGCTCATCCATGCCGCGGTGATCGAGAGCCCGCTGATCGACATGCTGCGCTATCACGAGATGCCGGCCGGGGCCTCCTGGATCGGCGAATATGGCGACCCGCGCATTCCGGAAGAGGCCGCCTGGATCGCCCGCTATTCGGCCTATCAGAACCTTCGTCCGGGCACGGACTATCCGCGCGTCTACATCACGACCAATACCCGCGACGACCGCGTTCACCCCGGCCATTCGCGGAAATTCGCCGCGCGGCTGGGCGAGATGGGCATTGATCATCTCTATTACGAAGAGACCTCAGGCGGCCACTCCAATGACGCCGACCCGATTGCCAACGCCCGTCGCTGGGCGAGGCATTATGTCTATCTGGCGCAGCAGCTGATGGACTAGGGGCATCGCGAAAAGGTGAGGCGGGTTTACACGCGTCAGCGTGCGGCGGTTCATCACGAAGGACACGAAGGACACGAAGGAATCACAAAGGACACGATGAGAGCGGCGCTCTTCGTGCGCTTCGTGCCTTCCTGGTGTCCTTTGTGAAGAACCTCGGCTCTTCGCCCCGGTTCCGGTCGTAAGGGATGACGCTTCGCGTCGGACGGGGCCGGGAGGAAGGAGGACGCTCAGGCCGGTTCGGCGACCTTGGCCTTCTTCGGCTTGGCCGGCTTTTCGGCCTTGGGTGCCTTGGGTGCCTTGGCGGGCTTTTCGGCCCGGGGTGCCTTGACCGGCTTTTCGGCCTTCACCTTGGCCGGCTTGGCCGCTTTTTTGGCCAGCTTCTTCGCCTCGCGCGCGGCCTTCTTGGCGGCGCGGGCCTCGGCCTTGGCCTTGGCGGGGGCCGCGTCGGCCTCGCCCGCCAGTTCGGCCAGCAGGCTGAGGAAGCCGTCCCGCTTGGCCGTGGGCAGCAGGGCCATGATTCGTTTGTCGGCGGTCTCGACCTTCGGGCGGGCGGCATCCAGCGCCGCCTGACCGGGGCCGGACAGGCTGACGGTCTTGGCACGGGCGTCGATCGAAGACTGTTCGCGGGCCAGGAGCCCCTTGGTCGTCATGCGCGAGACCAGATCAGCCAGGGTCGAACGGTCGATCCCGGTGGCCCGGACCAGATCGGTCTGGGTCAGGCCGGATTTCTGCGACACCGCCTCCAGAACCGCAAACTGGCGCTGGGTCAGGCCGTCGGGGCCGGTCTCCTCGGAATAGATATCGAGCGCCAATTGCAGCACACGGTGCATCAGGTGGCTGGGGGAGCCCCCGAGGGCCCCGCTGCGCTTCGACCTGTTTCCGGACTTGACCATGAAACCTATCCCTTCAGCCTCGATGGACCCTGCGTAGCAGCAGTGCTTTACGGTTTGACGACGGACGATCCGTCATCGATCCGGAAACGGTCGCACGCAAATGACCGGACCCGGAATGGGCCGCTTCCCCCGGATCAATTTCAACTCAGGGCGCGGTGTCCGGTTCCGCCGGTGCCATCGGATCGACCGGCGCATCGGGCGAGGTCAGATTGCGCATGATCAGCGGGATCTGCGACAGGCCGAAGACGGACGAGGCGATCCACAGCACGCCCCGGAAGCTGACCCAGACATCGGCCGGGTCGATGTCGTGGCGGCCGACCTGCGCCGCCGCCCAGCCCACAAGGGCCTCGCTGCGGACCAGTTCGTTGACGATGGCGACGGCGAGAAAATAGACACCATAGCGGAGGGTCAGCGTCCGCCAGGCCCGGTCGTTGATCGGAATCACCGTGGCCAGCAGGGCCTTCAGCGGTTGTTTGCCCAGGAAGATGCCGCCGATCAGGGCCACGGCCAGCGACAGGTTCAGGGCCGTGACCTTGACCTTCACCCACAGGCCGTCGCCGGTCAGCACGGTCAGCAGGCCGAACACCAGGGCAAAGCCGCCGACCAGCAGCGGCATCAGGGCCAGCCGCTTCTCGACGATCAGGCCGACGGCCACGCCCACGGCCGAGCCGGCGACCAGGAACCAGGTCGCATGGACCAGGGCTTCATCGCCGCTCAGGCCGCGCAGGCGCATGATCAGAAAGGCTGCGCCAAAGGCCAGCAGGCCGCCGAAATCTACCAGCTGACGCAGGCGGGAGTCGGTCTTCGGGGGCGTTTCGGGAGTGGCGGCGTCAGTCATGCGT
Source organism: Caulobacteraceae bacterium (assembly GCA_040380105.1). Lineage (GTDB taxonomy): Bacteria > Pseudomonadota > Alphaproteobacteria > Caulobacterales > Caulobacteraceae > Brevundimonas. The sequence continues at coordinate 9,883 of JBEIJS010000011.1, forward strand.
CAATCCTCAAGCCCCACCAGAGATCGTGAGAAGGCCCGCGCGTCAAACGGTTGCAGGTCGTCGATGCCTTCGCCGACGCCGATCAGCTTGATCGGGGCGTCCGAGGCCTGGGCCACGGGCACCAGCACCCCGCCGCGCGCCGTGCCGTCCAGCTTGGTCATGACGAGTCCGGAGACATAGGCGGTGCGGCCAAAGATCTGTTCCTGGGCCAGGGCATTGCGGCCGACCGTGGCGTCGAGCACCAGCAGGGTCTCGTGCGGGGCCTCGGGATCGATCTTTTTCAGCACGCGAACGATCTTCAGCAGTTCGTCCATCAGGGCGGACTTGTTCTGCAGCCGCCCGGCGGTGTCGATCAGGACGACGTCATACCCTTCCGTCTTCGCCCTGGTATAGGCGTCGAAGGCCAGGCCCGCGGGGTCGGCGCCGTCGCGGCGGCTTTCGAACGAGGCCCCGGCGCGCTCGGCCCAGACCTTCAGCTGTTCGCGGGCGGCGGCGCGGAAGGTGTCGCAGGCGACGATCATCACCTTGGCGCCCTGACCGGTCAGGTCGGCGGCGATCTTGCCGAGCGTCGTGGTCTTGCCCGAGCCATTGACCCCGACGAACAGGGTGACGAACGGCCTTGGCCCGTTCAGCGGCTCATAGCGGGCCTCATGGTGGATCAGTTCGGCGGTCACGGCCTCGGCCAGGGCCTCCTTGACCTCGCGCTCATTGGCCCCGGCGCCGAAGCGCAGATCGCGGAAGCGGGCGACGATCCGGTCGGTCGCGGCCGGCCCGAGATCGCTCTCCAGCAGATGCTCTTCCAGCCCCTCGAGCGCGGCCTCGGACAGCGGCTCCTTGATGAAGGTGGCCACGACCTGTTCGGTCATCTGTTTCGAGGAGCGGGAGAGGCCCTCGGTCAGGCGCGAGAGCCAGCCCTTTTTCGGCGCGTCGTTCATCCAGCGGGCTTAGCGGGTTCGCTCGGCAAAATCACCCAATCCGTGAGAGTCTTGCATCTATTCAATCCGCTCATCCCCGCGAAAGCGGGGACCTAGTGCTTTGGCCGGGCGGCTTTGCCCTGTATGAGCATGGACGGCGGTCCAATCCGCCGGCGTCAAGCTGGACAGTACTGGGTCCCCGCTTTCGCGGGGATGAGCGGAAATCTTTATGCCCAAGCCCCACCCGTTCCATTCGCCCCGCACCCACGGCTTCGTCCGCGTGGCCGCTGCGACGCCGGTGGTTCACACCGCCGATCCGGTCGCCAATGCCGAGGAGCATATCGCCCTGATCCGGCAGGCGGGCGAACAGGGCGTGGACCTGATCGTCTTTCCGGAACTGTCACTGAGCGGTTACGCCATCGACGATTTGCTGATGCAGGACGCCCTGCTGGCCGAGGTGGAGCGGCAGATCGCGGTGCTGGCCGGGGCGGCGGACAAGGCGGGCGTGATCGCGGTCGTGGGTGCGCCGCTCCGCAATGGCGACGCTCTCTACAATTGTGCCGTGGTGCTGGGTTCCGGGTCTGTGCTCGGCGTCGTGCCCAAGTCCTATCTGCCCAACTACCGCGAATACTATGAGAAGCGCTGGTTCGCCCCGGCCGCCAGCCGGTCCGAGGACACGGTGGTCCTGAACGGCGAGACCGTGGATTTCGCCCCCGGCCTGATCTTCGAGGCGGTCGACCGTCCCGGCTTCGTCTTCGCTGCCGAGATCTGCGAGGATTTCTGGGCCCCGCAGCCACCCTCGACGCGCGCGGCGCTGGCCGGGGCGCGCATCCTGCTGAACCTGTCGGCCTCGAACATCGTCATCGGCAAGGCGGACGAGCGGGCTGTGTTGTGCGCCAGCCAGTCGATGCGGACCTTGTCGGCCTATGTCTTCACCGCCTCCGGCTGGGGCGAGAGCAGCACCGACCTGGCCTGGGACGGTCAGGCGACGATCCATGAGCTCGGAGCGAAACTGGCTGAAGGCGAACGTTTCGCCCTGGAAAGCCAACTGACCGTCGCCGACATCGACGTCGAGCGCATAGGACTGGACCGGCTGCGCAACGGCACCTTCTCGGATTGTGCGCGGTTGGAGGGCGAGCCGGCGACGGTCGTGCCATTCGAGGCCGGACCGGGGCCGGACGCCAACCTCCTCCGCCCCCTCGACAGCTTCCCCTTCGTGCCCGACGACGCGGCCCGGCTGGATCAGGACTGCTACGAGGCCTTCAACATCCAGGTGCAGGGGCTGATGCGCCGGATGAAGGCGACGAGCGCCGAGCGGCTGGTCATCGGCGTTTCGGGCGGGCTGGATTCGACCCAGGCCCTGCTGGTCGCCTGCCGCGCCTTCGACCGGGTGGGCCTGCCGAGGACCGGCATTCTGGCTTACACCCTGCCCGGCTTCGCCACCTCGGACGGCACAAAGGCCAACGCCTGGGCCCTGATGAAGGCGCTGGGCGTCACGGGGGCCGAGATCGACATCCGGCCGACCGCCCGGACCATGCTGGAGGCCATCGGCCACCCGTTCGCACAGGGCGAACCGGTCCACGACATCACCTTCGAGAATGTGCAGGCCGGTCTGCGCACCGACTATCTGTTCCGGCTTGCCAACCAGAACGGGGCCTTTGTGCTGGGCACCGGCGACCTGTCGGAACTGGCGCTGGGCTGGTGCACCTATGGCGTCGGCGACCATATGAGCCACTACAACGTCAATGGCGGGGTGGCGAAGACCCTGATCCGGCACCTGATCCGCTGGGTGGCGGGCAAGGAGCATGTGGGCGGGGCGGCGGATGTGCTGCACGCCATTCTGGACACGGAGATTTCGCCGGAACTGGTGCCCGCGGGTGCCGACGGGAAGATCCAGTCGACCGAGGCGACCGTCGGCCCCTATGCGCTGAACGACTTCTTCCTGTTCTACGTGACCCGCTTCGGCCTGAAGCCGTCGAAGGTGGCGTATCTGGCGCATCAGGCGTGGAAGGATGCGGCGACGGGCCACTGGCCGGTGAACACGCCTGATGATGAGCGGGTCGCCTATGACCTCGCCACCATCAAACACTGGCTGCGGAAATTCCTGTTCCGCTTCTTCCAGACCAGCCAGTTCAAGCGGTCGGCCCTGCCGAACGGGCCCAAGGTGGTCACCGGCGGTTCGCTGTCGCCGCGCGGAGACTGGCGCGCGCCGTCGGATGCGACGGCAAGGGTGTGGCTGGATGAGCTGGAAGCGAATGTGCCGGAGGGGTGATTGGTGATTGGTGGTTGGTGATTGCGAGTTCGCTCTTCGCGGGCCGTTGAGCCCGGTCAGCACCGCATCAGCCACCAATCACCAATCACCAATCACCCGCCTCAGGGCAGCTCGCTCAAAAACGGAAAGATCGCCGCCTTGGCCTCGGGCTCGTCCAGCATGGGGGCGTGGCCGACGCCGGGGACCTCAACGAAATCCATCTTCGGCGCGCGTTTGCGCATTTTCGCCGCGATCTCGGGGCTCAGCAGGTCCGAGGTCTCGCCGCGCACCAGCAGGGTCGGCCGGCCCCTGGCCAGCCGGTTGAACAAGGGCCAGAGATTGGGGACCAGGGCCTTGGCTCCCGCGGCCCGGATCGGAGCCATGATGTCGGGGTCATAGTCCGGGATCGGTGTGCCCTCGGTGCCCATGCGGAAGGTGCGCCGGGCAAAGGCGTCCCAGTCGGCGTCTGAAAGGTGGGGCAGGGCGACCTCATTGAGCTTGCGCGCATAGGCGGCGGCATCGGCCCAGTTGTTGATCTCGACCGGCTGGCCTGCATAGGCGGCGATCCGCGCCAGACCCACGGGTGACACCTCCGGCCCGATATCGTTGAGGATGGCGGCGGCGATGACCTTCGACCGGAGGGCGGCGAGCGCCATGGTGATCAGCCCGCCCATGGAGGTGCCGAGAAAGACGGCGCGCTCGATGCCGAGGTCGCGCATCAGGGCCAGCACGTCCTGGGCATAGGTGACGGGCTGGTAGGTCATCGGGTCCGGCGCCCGGTCCGACTGGCCGCGACCGCGGATGTCCACGGCGAGCACCCGCCGGCCGCTCTGGGCGATCAGGGGGGCGATGGCATCGAAATCGGCCGAGTTGCGGGTGAGGCCATGGATGGCGATGACCGGCAGTTTCGCCGTACCGGCCGCTGCCGCATGGTCGCGGGCGTAGAGGCTCAGTCCATCGGCACTGGACCAGCGGCGCTCGATGAAGGTCTGGCTCATGAATCGCTCCGGAGGCTGATGACCCAGCCTATTTCATCAACGGGAGAATTCCCACCCGACGCGAACGGACGACGGAGCTTCAGTGGCCCAGCAGTTCCCGGACGAATTGGTAGAGATCGCCGCCCTCGAAGCGGAAGCCCGGTACCCCGGCGCGGCGGGCGGCCTCCATATCCGACGGCTGGTCGCCGATCATGAAACTCTTCGCCGGATCGATAGTGTGGTCGGTCATGGCCCGCAGGAGCATGCCGGGATTGGGTTTGCGGTCCGGATGGTCGGGATGCAGATAGGCCTCGACCCGGCCCTCGCTGTGGAAGGGGCAGGCGTAGACGGCACCGATCACCGCCCCCTTGGCGGCCAGTTTGCGGACGATCAGGGTGTTGAAGGCCTTCATCTGGTCTTCGGTGAACAGGCCGCGCGCGACGCCCGACTGATTGGTCACGATGACGCACAGATAGCCGAGCTTGTTGAGCTGACGCACGGCCTCGGCTGCGCCGGGCATGAGGCGCAGATGCTCTTCCAGATGGGGGTAGCCGGTATCCTCGATCAGCACACCGTCGCGATCGAGGAAGACGGCGGGAACGCCGGAACTCATGGGTTTTGGGCATACGCTGCCGCACCCGGTCGTTGCAACCCGTCACGCTAAGTGACGGAACAGGATTTGGCTTTGCCGCAGTCGATTTGGTAGGAGGCCGCATCCCCGGCGGCGCTGAAAGCGCGCCGCCCCATCCGCGCGCCCGGAGATCGTCCGATCATGAGCATTGCCTTTATCGACCTTCAGGCCCAGCGCCTTCGCCTGAACGGCAGGATCGAGGCGGCTGTCCAGGCGGCTGTCGTAGAGGGTGCCTGGGTCATGGGCCCGCAGGTGCGGCAGTTCGAGGCCGATCTGGCGGCCTTCGGCCAGGCGAAACACGCGCTGGGCTGCGCCAACGGCACCGACGCCCTGATCCTGCCCCTGATCGCCTGGGGGATCCGCACCGGCGACGCCGTCTTCTGTCCCAGTTTCACCTTTACGGCGACAGGCGAGGTCGTGCCCTGGCTGGGGGCCACCCCGGTGTTTGTGGATGTGGATGCCCACACCTTCAACATGGACCCGGTCCAGCTGGAGGCGGCGATCGAGGCGACGCTGAAGGAGGGCCGTCTCAGGCCCCGCGTGGTCATTGCCGTCGACCTGTTCGGCCAGCCCGCCGACTATCCAGCCATCCGGGCGATCTGCGACAAATACGGCCTGAAACTGATCGCTGATTCAGCCCAGGGCTTCGGCTGCACCCTGAACGGCCACCATCCGATCAAATGGGCCGACATCACCACCACCAGCTTTTTTCCGGCCAAGCCGCTGGGCTGTTACGGCGACGGCGGGGCGGTGCTGACGGACGATGATGATCTGGCCCAGGAAATGGACTCGCTGCGGGTCCACGGCAAGGTTGTCGCCAAGGACCTGAAGGAGGGTCAGACCTTCGACCACGACCCGAAATACCTCGCCATGCGCATCGGCATGAACAGCCGGCTCGACACCATCCAGGCCGCCGTCCTGATCGAGAAGCTGAATGTCTTTGCCGACGAGATCGGCTGGAGGAACGCAATCGCGGCTCGCTACAACGCCGGTCTGGCACCCCATGTCGCCCGGGTTCCGACGGTGATCGACGGGGGGGTCTCGGTCTGGGCCCAGTACACCATCGAACATGAGGACCGTGACGGCCTCGTGGCCCATCTGAAGGACCAGGGCGTTCCCACGGCCGTCTATTATCCGGTGCCCATGCATCTGCAGCCCGCCTATGCCCGGTTCTCGAAAGGGCCGGGCAGCCTGCCGGTTACGGAGCGGCTCAAGGAGCGGGTCCTCAGCCTGCCGATGCACTCGGATCTGGACGAGGCGACGCAGGATACAATCATCGCGGCCGTCGCCGGCTTCCGCTAGGGATCGTCGCATGACCCAGCCTCTCCCCGCATTGAAGGTCGGCGTCGCCGGCGTCGGCGTCATGGGCCGCAACCATGCGCGCGTCCTGTCGGACATCCGCGATTTCGAGTTGACGGCGGTGTTCGACCCGGATGCCGCGACCGCTGACGGGGTCGCCGGCCTCTATGGGGCCAGGGCCTTCACCACGGCCGCCGACTTCGTCGCTGCCGGTCTGGACGCCGCCGTGGTTGCCACGCCCAACCGCCACCATGCCGACCTCGGCGTCGCCCTGCTGGAAGCCGGGGTCCATGTGCTGGTCGAAAAGCCGATCGCCGCCACCGTCGTCGACGCCCAGCGGATGATCGATGCGGCAAAGGCCAACAGCCGGGTGCTGATGGTCGGTCAGGTCGAGCGGTTCAATCCGGCGGTCGAGGCGGTCAAGCGCGCCATCGAAGGCGAGGACGTCATCTCGATCCAGATCACCCGCGTCGGCCCCTTCCCGCCGCGCATGGGTGAGGTCGGGGTGGTCATCGACCTGGCGGTGCATGACATCGACATCATCCGTCACCTGACGGATTCCGAAATCGTCGAGGTCCAGCCCCAGCTGGCCCGGACCAAGGCTGACCGCGAGGACACGGCCCTGCTGCAGTTCCGCCTGGCCAACGGGACCATCGCCCACATCACGACGAACTGGGTCACACCCTACAAGGTCCGCACCCTGCAGGTCGCAACCCAGAACAAATTCGTCGTCGCCGATCTGATGAGCCGTCAGGTGACGGAATATTTCGGCCAGCAGCCGGACGGCAGCTATTCGACACGCGGCGTCATGAGCTGGCCCGCCGAACCCCTGAAGAAGGAGCTGGAAGCCTTCGCCCGCGCCATCCGCACGGGCGAGCCGCCGGCGGTGACGGGGGAGGACGGGCTGCGGAACCTTGAAGTGGCGCTGAGGTGCCTGGGGGAGGGCTAGGTCGCCAAGCCGTTCAGGCGTCGTAGTTCGGCATCGTCGGGATATTCGACCAACTGCCGCTCCAACTGAGCCTTGGTATAGTTTTCAGCCCCTAAGGGCGCAGGCCTGTAGACACCCCAGCCTTGGTGATCATAGTGCGCCTGTATGGCTTCTTCGTAGCTCGCGGCATGGAGGACATATTCGCGTTTGCCCGGCCCTGAAGTCTCGGCGTGAACCGCTTCGGCATCGCGACCCGCCAGGTAGAACGCCAGCCCGTCCGAAAAACGCCATGCCTCATGTCTGAGGATAATCACCCTGCTTCTCCGGCCAACGCACTACGGATATCCGTCTGCGCGAAGTCGTTGCCGACATAGAGCAATGGACAGCCGTACATCTCGGCCAGGGCGTAGCTGAAGCTGTCGCCGTAGTTCAGATCGGCGCGGTGAAAACCCTTGCCCCAACGGCGGTAGGCGTCGGCAGCCCGGAGGGCGAAGGCCGCTGTTACGTCCTCGATTTCCGGCTCAATCACGGCCAGAAGCCGGGACAGTTCGTCAGTGGCATTCTTGCGCGCCGCCACGATGTAGGACTCCGTCAAGGTCGCCGCCGACATCACCACCTCGTCGGAGAGCAGGGCGTGTGCGCATTCAGCAGCGAGACGTTGTCTGGCCACCACCTCGATCAGGGCGGAGCTGTCGACCGCGATCACCCCGGCAGGCCGTCGTCGCCATACAGAAAGTCGGCGGCGCGGGCGGAATCGAAACCCGGAGGGAATTTGCCCCTGGCCGATTCCTGTATCTCCAGGATGATCCTCAGCTTTTCTTCCCGGGTCTTGCCGTTGCCGTATCGATCCACCGGCGTAAGGCGAACCACTTCCCGGCCGTGCCGGGTCAGAACGATGGGCTCCCCCTCCTCGGCCCGCCGGACGAGATCAGTCAACTGAGCTTTGGCAAGAGAAAGGGGGACATTGGTCATCGGCGAAACATGGACCAATCAATGGTCCAATTCAAGATTCAGCCGCCCACCACCTGCATCCCCAGCCATTCGGCGATCAGGGCCGGCTTGTCCGCGCCCTCGATCTCGACCGTGACCTCGTGTTTCAGCAGCCAGCGGCCGCCGCCCTTGTCCTCGGCGGACAGGAGTTTGAAGCGGCCGCGGACGTTCGATCCGGCCGGGACGGGGGCGAGGAAGCGGAGTTTGTCGAAGCCGTAGTTGACCCCCATCACCACGCCTTCCAGCGGCGGGACGGCGTCATAGGTCATGGCCGACAGCAGGCTGAGGGTCAGGAATCCGTGGGCGATGGTGCCGCCGAAGGGGGTGTGGGCCGCCGCGACCGGATCGATGTGGATGAACTGACGGTCCTCGGTGATCTCGGCAAAGGCGTCGATGCGGGCCTGGTCGACGGTGATCCAGCGGCTGACACCGATCTCCTGGCCGATCAGTCCGGCGAGGTCGGCGACGGGGGTGGGCAGGCCCTTGCGTTCGGTCATGGTGTCAGGCTCCGGGGGTGAAACGGTCTTCGATGATGGCGGAAAACATGGACGGGTCGACATTGCCGCCCGACAGGACGGCAGCGGTGGTCAGGCCGGCGGTCTCGACCTTGCCGGCCAGGATAGCGGCCAGCGAGACGGCACCGCCCGGCTCGACCACCAGCTTCAACACCTTGAAGGCATAGCGCACAGCCTCGGCCACCTCGGCGTCCGAGACGGTCACCACCCCGGTCAGTCGTTGATTGATCGGAAAGGTCAGCTCGCCGGGCCGGTCGGTCATCAGGGCGTCGCAGATCGAGGGCCGTTCGACCGGGGCGTGGGTCAACCGCTCGCCCGCCGCCAGTGACAACAGGGTGTCATTATAGGCCTCGGGCTCGACGCCTATGACCCGGGTCTCGTGCGACAGGGCCTCCATGGACAGGTTGATGCCCGCGATCAGCCCGCCGCCCGAGGCGCCGCACAGCAGCTGGTCCAGCGGTGCATCGGCCTGTTCGAGGATCTCCAGCCCGGTCGTGCCCTGGCCCTCGATGACGAAGGGGTCGTCGAAAGGACGGACGAGGATGGAGCCCTTCGACGCCGCGATCTCCTCGCCGATGGCCTCGCGGCTCTCGGTGTAGCGGTCGTACATCCGCACCTCGCCGCCGAAGCCGATCACGCCCTTGACCTTCACCTTCGGGCTGTCGGCGGGCATGACGATGATGGCCTCGATGCCGAGGATCTGCGCGGCGCAGGCGACGGCCTGGGCGTGATTTCCGGACGAATAGGCCACGACGCCGCGGGCCTTTTCCTCGTCCGTCAGCCGGCTGATCCGGTTCCAGGCCCCGCGAAATTTGAAGGCCCCGGCCCGCTGCAGGGTTTCCGCCTTGAGCAGCACGCGACCCCCGGCCCGGGCATTGAGCGCCGGGCTCTCGATCAGGGGGGTGCGGACGGCCTGTCCGGCAATCTGGCGGGCGGCGTCGCGGACGCCGGCGAAGGAGGCGGTGTGCATGGGAGACTCATACCGCGTGATTTCCTCCCGGCGAAGCCGGCTTTGAAGGCCGGCTGGTTCATCACAACGAACACAACGAAGAATCCACAAAGGACACGACGGGGCCTGCGCCGAAATCCCATACCGTTGTGTCCGTCGTGCCTCGTTGTGTTCGTTGTGATGAACCTCGACTGCGCGTCTCCGGCTCACGGGTTGCGGCTTCGCCGCGATGGCAGCGATGACCGGTTGAGTCTGCGGAAGGGCGCTCTAACCTGACCGGATGACGTCGCTCATCCTTGCCATCGACCAGGGCACAACCTCGACCCGGGCCATCGCCTTTGAGGCCGCGCCCGAAGGCGGCCTGCGGCCGGTGGCGGTCAGCCAGGTCGAGCTGGCGCAGCATTTTCCGCAGCCGGGCCGGGTCGAGCATGACGCCGCCGAAATCTGGGGCGCGACGCTGCAGACCTGCCGCGCGGTGATCGATCAGGCCGGTGGGGTCCAGCGCTTCGCCGCCGTCGGCATCACCAACCAGCGCGAGACCTCGGTGCTCTGGGACGTCGCCACCGGCGAACCCCTGCACCACGCCATCGTCTGGCAGGACCGGCGCACGGCGGACGTCACGGGTGCCCTGGCCGCGGCCGGGCATGAGCCGATGGTGCAGGCGGCGACCGGCCTGATCCTCGACCCCTATTTCTCGGCCTCGAAATTCGCCTGGCTGCTGGACGCCGTGCCGGGCGCGCGGGCGCGGGCGGCGAAGGGCGAGGTCAAGGTCGGCACCATCGAGACCTGGCTGATCTGGAAGCTGACCGGCGGCGCCAGCCATGTCACCGACGCCACCAATGCCAGCCGCACCTCGCTGATGGACCTTGCCACCCGCACCTGGCGGCCCGATCTCGCGGCCCTTTTCAACGTCCCGATGGCGGTCCTGCCGGAGATTCGCGGCTGCGCCGATGTTCTCGGCGATTGCGATGCGTCCCTGTTCGGCGCGGCCCTGCCGATCCACGGCGCGGCAGGGGACCAGCAGGCGGCCCTGGTCGGCCATGGCGCGCTCAAGGCGGGGGACGCCAAGATCACCTATGGCACCGGGGCCTTTCTGGTCGCCAATGTCGGACCCCGACCGGTCGGCTCGACCAGCCGCCTGCTCGGCACCCTGGGCTATGCGGTCGGGGATGATGTCGCATACGCCCTCGAGGGCTCCATCTTCTCCGCCGGCTCGGCGATCCAGTGGCTGCGCGACGGACTGAAGGTGCTCACCGCCTCGGGCGAGTCCGAGGCCATGGCCCGGGGGCTGAAGGACAATGGCGGCGTCTATCTCGTGCCCGGTTTCACCGGCCTGGGCGCACCCTGGTGGGAGCCGGAGGCGCGCGGGACTGTCATCGGCCTGACCCGCGACAGCGGACCCGCCCATTTCGTCCGGGCGGCGCTGGAATCGCTGGCCTATCAGACCCGCGACCTGCTCGATGCGCTGGAAAGGGACGGCGCGCCGCGGCTGCAGGTGCTGAAGGTCGACGGCGGCGTCACGGCCAATGCCTTCGCCATGCAGTTCGTCGCTGACATCTGCGACGTGGTGGTCGAACGGCCGGCGTTTCAGGAGATGACGGCCCTCGGCGCGGCCAAGCTGGCGGCACTCGGAATCGGCCTGATCGATGATCTGGAGGACCATCCGGTGGAGGCCCCCGCGCGGTGGACGCCGAATATGGCACCGGAAGTGCGCGAACGGCTGCTGAGGGGCTGGCGCAGCGCGGTCCGCGCGGCCATCATCGCCGCTCACCCGGAAGACGCATGACCCAGCCCATCCTCGAAGACGCCCAGTCCACCTTCTCCGGCACCCGGGAGGTCGATCCCCGCCATGCGCTCGACGAGGCGGCGCTGGACCAATGGCTGAGGGCCCATGTCGAGGGCTATGCCGGTCCGCTGACGCTGCGCCAGTTCAAGGGCGGCCAGTCGAACCCGACCTATGAGCTGGTCACGCCGACCGGTGCCTATGTGCTGCGTCGCAAGCCGCCCGGTAACCTGCTGCCCAGCGCCCATGCCGTCGACCGGGAGTTCACCGTCATCTCGGCCCTGCACAAACAGGGCTATCCGGTCGCCCGGCCCTGGGCCCTGTGTACGGACGACAGCGTCATCGGCTCGATGTTCTATGTCATGGACAAGGTCGAAGGCCGGGTGCTGTGGGACCTGAAACTGCCGGGGATGGAGCCGGCGGCGCGCCGCGCCATCTATGAAAGCCAGGTCGATACCCTGGCTGCCCTGCACGCCTTTGATCCGGCTGCCATCGGATTGTCCGACTACGGACGGCCCGGAAACTATTTCGAGCGCCAGGTGGGGCGCTGGACCAAACAGTACCGGGCCTCGGAGATCGATCCGATCCCGGCCATGGACCGGCTGATCGAATTCCTGCCGTCCACCCTGCCGCCGGACGGGCCGACGCGGATCGTCCACGGTGACTTCCGGCTCGACAACATGATCCTGGCCCCCGAGGGGCCGCAGGTCCGGGCCGTGCTGGACTGGGAGCTGTCGACCCTGGGCGATCCGATGGCGGACTTCTCCTATCTGCTGATCGCATGGGTGATTCCGGCGACCGCCCGCAACGGGCTCGCCGGTGCCGATCTCGAGGCCCTGGGCATTCCGTCGGTGGCGGAAATGGTGGAGCGCTATGCGAAGCTGACCGGGAACACGCCGGCCAATCTGGACTGGCTGCTGGCCTATAATCTGTTCCGGCTGGCGGCCATCTGCCAGGGCATTGCCGGGCGGGTGCGCGACGGCACGGCGGCCTCGTCCCATGCGAGGGCCATGGCCGCCCAGGTGCCGATGCTGGCCGCGGGGGCGATGAGCTTCGCGCAGAAGGCGGGGGCCTGATCGCCCGGTCCCGGGTCGTGAGACCGGCGGTTCAGTGTGCCGCCAGAACGGCACCGTTCAGGATGCGTCGGTCGTCCTTCGCCTGGACCAGAATGGCGACGGCCAGGCCTGATCCGCCGGCGTCCGGCAGGGCATAGAGGGCGGGCCGGCCGGTCCATTCGCCCAGGGTCCGGACCGAGCGCACCACATTCATGTGCCGCACCGTGCGACCACGATTGTCTCCCCGGCCGATCAGGACCTCCTGCGGGCCGGGGGTGAAGGTCACCGCCAGAACCTCAGCGCCTCCCGAGGGCGCGCGGCCGGAGCCGACGCCGACACGGTCGCCGCCCGTGCGAAACTCGATCTCGGGCGGAAACACGCGGCGGGCGGCCTCCTCGTCGATGGCGCTCTGCAGGGCCGGTATCCCGGCACCCACGACCTGGCGACGACCGTCGATCACGATCTGCGGGGTCGCGACGTCGCGCAATCTCAGGGGTTTGCGATAGGCGCGCTGTCGCTGGGCGAACTCGGGTCGGGCGAAGGTGTCCTCCCAGCCAAGGTAGTCCCAGTAATCAACGGCATAGGTCAGGGCGATGACGCCGGGCCCGGTCGCAACGGACTCAAGCCGGGCATTGGCCTCCGGACAGTCGGCGCAGCCCTGGGCGGTAAACAGTTCAATGACGACGGGCTCGGGCGGGGCTGCCACCCGGACGGCGCGGGCCGACGACGGCTGGGCCACGGACCCTGCCGCGACAAGGGCGGCCGCCAGGGCCGCCACAGGGATGATCCAGGCCCTCGTGCGCATGCCGTGGAGATTAACCACGCCCGGCGAAGTCGCGCCGCTCATTTTCGCGTGAAGGCCGAATGGATCGGCGACCGTCAGACCCGGATGTCAAGCAGGGCACCGGGGCGCGTGGGACGCTCCTCCTGATCGGCCGACGCGGACGAGGGAGCGGCGTTGCGCATAACCGGTTCCGGGTCGCCGGCCTGCACCGCCTCCAGGGCCGCCCGGAAGAAATCCGATCGTGCCGCGCGCACGGGAGGCGGCGCGGGGGGTTGGGGCGGGAACTGGACGGACGGGAGGCCGGGTCGAATCGTGCTCATGCCCGCAGGGTTAACGAAAACTGTCGGAAAGAGGTTAACGCCCGGGTTCGCGCGGCGTGGCCGTCGGCAGGGGCCGGGCCGGAGCCTGTATGGCCGCGACCAGACGCTCGATTTCGGCCGGGTCGAGCAGGGGACCGGACGACTTGGCCACGACCTGGCCCATGGCATTGACGGCGAAGGTCTCCGGCGCACCGGTGATGCCGAGGTCGAGGCCTGCCCGACCGTCCCGGTCGACCAGCACCATAGCATAGGGGTCGCCCAGTTCGTCGAGGAAGGCGCGGGTGGCGACCGGGTCGTCCTTCCAGGCCACGCCGACCACAGCGACGCCGCGCGCCTCCAGGGCCATCAGATTGGGATGTTCGGCCCGGCACGGCGCGCACCAGCTGGCGAAGACATTCACCAGCATCGGCTTGCCCACACCGGCGGTCTTCAGATCGAGATGGCCCGGGCCGGGCTGGTCACCCGTCAGCAGCGGCAGGACGGTCTCGGGAATGGGCTGGCCGATGAGGGCGTCGGGCTTGATCGACGGATCGCGTTTGAGCGACCAGCCGATGAAGAGCGCGGCCAGGGCCACGAGGACGATGAGCGGTACGATGGACAGCCAGCGGCTCATGGTCGGGGCTCTGTCGTGCCGGGGTCGTCCTGCAGTCTTTTCAGCTCTGCCGACCAGCGACGCGCCGCGAGGGCGGCGCGGGCGGCGAGCGCAGCCAGGACGAGCGCGCTCAGCCCCCAGGCGGGCCAGACGAAAGCGGCGTAACGGCCCATGTCGAGGTCAGGCATGATCAGGCCTCCAGCGCCTTGCGGGCGCGGATCGACACCACCCGCCGGCGAACGATCTCGGTGCGGATCGCGGTCAGCCAGATGGCCAGGAACAGGGCCCCCCAGGCCGCCATCATGATCAGCAGGGGCGTCAGATAGACGGCCGGCATGGCCGGTCCTTCGGCGCGCAGCAGCGAGGCGGGCTGGTGCAGGGTGTTCCACCAGTCGACCGAGAATTTGACGATCGGCAGATTGATCAGGCCGACAAGCCCCAGAACGGCGGCGGCGCGCGTCGCCTTGGCCTCGTCATCGATCGAGGCCCGCAGGGCCATATAGCCGATGTAGAACAGGAACAGGATCAGCACCGACATCAGCCGGGCGTCGCCCCAGGCCCACCAGGCCCCCCACATCGGCTTGCCCCAGAGGCTGCCCGTCGCCAGGGCCAGGGCGGTGAAGGCGGCACCCGGCAGGGCGGCGGCGCGGGCGGCGGCGTCGGCCAGGGGATGGCGGAACACCAGGGCGAAGAAGCTGGATACGCCGAGTGCGCCATAGATCATCAGCCCGACCGAGGCTGCGGGCACATGGACGAACATGATCCGCACCGTGTCGCCCTGCTGATAGTCCTCGGGTGCGGTGAAGCTGAACCAGGTCCCGACGACCAGCAGGACGGCGGCCACCGCCCACAGCACCGGCGTCAGCGGGCGGGTGAAACGCAGGAAGCGGTCGGGATTGGCGAGGCCGAACATCGGCGTCTCCTTAGCGGGCCGGGACGGCGCGCGCCATATGGGGACTTCACGGGGTGGCGCCGCGACGCAGGGGCCGTGCTAGGACGGTGCCGCTCCGACCCGAAAGCCCCCGCCATGACCGACGACGTGACCAAGGATTCCAACGGCAACATCCTCGCCGACGGCGACAGTGTGACCCTGATCAAGGACCTCAAGGTCAAGGGCTCCGGCGGGGTGACGCTGAAGCGCGGGACCCTGGTGAAGAACATCCGCCTGACCGGCGACACCGACGAGATCGAGGCCAATGTCGACAAGGTCCGCGGCCTCGTGCTGCGCGTGGAGTTCGTGAAGAAGGCCTGAGCCGGCCGGTCCGATCGCGCGAATCGCAGGAACCCTTGGGCCGCGCTGGTTCATCACAACGGACACAACGAAGTCACGACGAACACAGCGGGATCGCGTCAGGCTCCGGCCCCGTCGTGCCCGTTGTGTGACCGCTGTGTTCGTTGTGATGAAACCGGGCCGCCAACGGGCCCTGAATGGCGCTTCACGCAGCCGCGATCAGCCCTGGGCGTTCCGCACGGCCGCAGCGCCTGCAAACGGCGTGATCACGGCCGCGAACAGGACCCAGGCCGCAAGGAAGGCCAGTGCCGGCATCGGGTCGAGGCCGTTGACGGCACGCTCCAGTGCGCCGGCGCCGAACACCACCGGCGGGATGAACAGGGGCAGGACGACGACGGCGATCAGCAGCCCGCCGCGCCTTGATCCCAGGGCAAGGGCCGCGCCCAGCGCGCCGGTCAGGGCGAAGCCGAGTGAGCCGATCAGGGCGGAGAGCAGGACCAGCGGGGCCAGCGCCGGCGGCAGGCCGAGGGTGATCGCCGCGACCGGTGCGGTCAGGGCCAGCGGCACACCGACCGCCAGCCACTGGGCCTTGGCCTTGACCAGAACAACCAGCTCCAGCGGAACGGGTCCGAGGGTGATCAGGTCCAGCGCCCCGTCCTCGAGATCGCGCTCGAACAGCCGCTCCAGCGACAGGATCGATGACAGGGCGAGAGCCAGCCAGGCGATGCCGCCGGCGATCGGCCTCAGCCCCGCCGGATCGCCCCCGGCCGCCAGCGGGATCAGCGCTGTCAGGCACAGGAAGAAGCCGCAGGCCAGCAGGGGCCCGCCGCCGCCGGACCAGGCCAGGGCCAGCTCGCGCCGGTACAGGGTCATGAGCCCCTTCATCGCCCGGCCCCGATGTCGAGCGCCCGCGCCGCAACCGGCAGGGGGTCGTGGACCGCCGCGAGAATGGCCCCGCCCGAGTCGAGATGGGCCTGCATCATCAGGCCGAGGGCGGCGCGCCAGCGGGCGTCCAGCGGGGCGAAAGGCTCGTCCAGCAGCCACAGGGGGCGCGGGGCGGCGATCAGCCGGGCGAAGGCGAGGCGGCGGCGCTGTCCGGCCGACAGTTTGCGCACCTCGAGGTCTAGCAGGGGCTCCAGCGCCAGCCCGGCGATCGCGGCGGCGATCCCTTCGTCATTCGCCCCGGACCAGCGGGCCTGGAATTCCAGCTCCTCGCGAGCCCGACGGCCGGTCTTGAGGCCATCCATATGGCCCAGCCAGTGGATATGGCCGGCCCGGGCCTCGGCCGGTTCGATGTCGGCGAAGGCGACCGTCCCGGCGTCCGGGCGGATGAAGCCGGCCAGGGTGCGCAGCAGGGTGGTCTTGCCCGCGCCATTGGCCCCGGTCAGGGCCACGGCCTCGCCCGGGGCGATGTGGAAGGACAGGTCCCGGAACAGCACGCGTTCGCCGCGGGAAACCGTGAGGGCGGTGGCGCTGATCACGGCGTCTCCCTCCCCCTGGTGGGGAGGGTGGCTGAGCCAACGGCGAAGCCGGGTGGAGGTGTTCGGGTGCAGAAAGCGGTGTTCCTTGGGTCGCCCGACGCGCCCCACCCGGTCGCTGCGCGACCACCCTCCCCACAAGGGGGAGGGAGAACATGGACGCGACCCGCAACCCTCGTTATATCCGGGCGCGCCGCAGCAGGCGTTCGCCGCGCGCGTCGGGGACCTGTGTGCCCCGCCGTCGACCGCGCGAACGTGCAACCGGATTGTCGGGCGGCGTGAACCAGAGGAAGCCTCTCCATGCCGTCAGTCGACAGCCTCAAGACCCGCCGGGACATCACCGTCGGGCGCAAGAAATACGCCTATTACAGCCTTCCGGCCGCTGAGGAAGCCGGCCTGACCGGGATTTCCCGCCTGCCGCGCTCGATGAAGGTGCTGCTGGAGAACCTGCTGCGCAACGAGGACGGGGTTTCCGTCAGCGAAGCCGACCTCAAGGCCGTCGCCGCCTGGATCGAGAACAAGGGCGCGGTCGAGCACGAGATCGCCTTCCGCCCGGCCCGGGTCCTGATGCAGGACTTCACCGGCGTGCCCGCGGTCGTCGACCTGGCCGCCATGCGCGACGCCATGTCGGCCCTCGGCGCCGACGCCTCGAAGATCAATCCGCTGAACCCCGTCGATCTGGTCATCGACCACTCGGTCATGGTCGACCATTTCGGCACGCCCGGCGCTTTCAACCAGAACGTCGAGCGCGAGTATGAGCGCAACATCGAGCGCTACAAATTCCTGCGCTGGGGTTCGTCGGCCTTCAACAATTTCCGCGTCGTGCCCCCCGGGACGGGCATCTGCCATCAGGTGAACCTCGAGAACCTGGCCCAGACCGTCTGGACCGTGGCTGAGGGCAAGGCGACCGTCGCCTATCCCGACACCGTGGTCGGCACCGACAGCCACACCACCATGATCAATGGCCTGGCCGTGCTGGGCTGGGGCGTCGGCGGCATCGAGGCCGAGGCCGCCATGCTGGGCCAGCCCATCCCGATGCTGATCCCGGAAGTTGTCGGCTTCCGCCTGACCGGTGCCCTGCCGGAAGGCGCGACCGCCACCGATCTGGTCCTGACCGTCACCCAGATGCTGCGCAAGAAGGGCGTGGTCGGGAAATTCGTGGAGTTCTTCGGCCCGGGCGTCATCAGCCTGACCATCGAGGACCAGGCCACCATCGCCAACATGGCCCCGGAATACGGCGCCACCTGCGGCTTCTTCCCCGTCTCGGCGGCGACCATCGGCTATCTGACCGCTACCGGCCGCGACAAGGCGCGCGTCGCCCTCGTGGAAGCCTATGCCAAGGCTCAAGGGCTGTGGATCGACGAGACCTCGGAAGACCCCGTGTTCTCGGACGTGCTGGAACTGGACATGGCCTCGGTCGTGCCCTCGATCGCCGGTCCGAAACGCCCGCAGGACAAGGTCGAACTGACCGTGGCCGCGCCGTCGTTCGAAACCGCCCTGGGCGAGGTCTTCGGCCGCGCCACCGACGCCCCGCGCGTCAAGGTCGAGGGTGAGACATTCGATCTCGGCGACGGCGATGTCGTCATCGCCGCCATCACCTCCTGCACCAACACCTCCAACCCGTCGGTCCTGATCGCCGCCGGTCTGGTGGCGCGCAAGGCCAAGAAGCTGGGCCTGTCGGTCAAGCCCTGGGTCAAGACCTCCCTGGCCCCCGGCTCGCAGGTGGTCACCGACTATCTGACCGCCGCCGGCCTGCAGGCCGACCTCGACGCCATGGGCTTCAACCTGGTCGGTTACGGCTGCACCACCTGTATCGGCAACTCGGGCCCGCTGGCGGACAGCATCTCGAAAGCCATCAACGACAATGGTCTGGTCGCCACCTCGGTGCTCTCCGGCAACCGGAATTTCGAGGGCCGGGTGAACCCCGACGTCCAGGCCAACTACCTGGCCTCGCCGCCGCTGGTCGTGGCCTATGCCATCGCCGGCTCGATGCGGATCGACATCTCCAAGGATCCGATCGGCCAGGACAAGAAGGGCAAGGACGTGTTCCTGAAGGACGTCTGGCCGACCTCGAAAGAGATCGCCGACATCCAGAAGAAATGCGTCACCCCGGCCATGTTCGCCAAACGCTATGCCGACGTCTTCAAGGGCGACAAACACTGGCAGGGCATCAAGGTCGAAGGCGGCCAGACCTATGCCTGGGACGACAGCTCGACCTATGTCGCCAACCCTCCGTATTTCGAGGGGCTGTCGATGGAGCCGACCCCGGTCACCGACATCGTCGAGGCCCGCGTCCTGGCCATCTTCGGCGACAGCATCACCACCGATCACATCAGCCCGGCCGGTTCGATCAAGAAGACCTCGCCCGCCGGGGCCTGGCTGACCAACCGCGGCGTCGATGCGCTGGACTTCAACAGCTACGGCGCCCGCCGCGGCCACCACGAAGTCATGATGCGCGGCACCTTCGCCAACATCCGCATCCGCAACCGGATCACGCCGGAGATCGAGGGCGGGGTGACCAGACATTTCCCGTCGCAGGACACCATGTCCATCTATGACGCGGCCATGCGCTACCAGTCCGAGGGCCGGCCGCTGGTCGTGATCGCGGGCAAGGAATACGGCACCGGCTCGTCGCGTGACTGGGCCGCCAAGGGCACCCGCCTGCTGGGCGTCCGCGCCGTGCTGGCCGAGAGCTATGAGCGTATCCACCGCTCCAACCTGGTCGGGATGGGCGTGGTGCCGCTGCAGTTCAAGAGCGAGGGCTGGGCCCGTCTGGGCCTGACCGGCGAGGAGATCGTCACCATCCGCGGCCTGTCCGACGTCAACATCGGCAAGCTGAAGCCGCGTCAGGATCTGTGGGTCGAGCTGTTCCGCCCGTCGGACGGCAAGATGGCCCGCTTCCCGGTCCGCTGCCGCATCGATAACCAGACCGAGCTCGACTATTTCAAGGCCGGCGGGGTCATGCCCTATGTCCTGCGCAACCTGGCGCGCGGCGACGCCGACCAGGCTTAAGGCCGGACGAAACGAAGAGGGCCGGCGGAGCGATCCGCCGGCCCTTTTTGTTGTGGGGAGACGGCGGTTCTTCCGGAAGGATCGTTGCGCGCATCAGCGTCCCCGAACTCCGCTTCGCTTCGTCGGGGATGACAAGCTCACCTTTCGCGACGGCGCCGGGAATCAGCCCCCCGTCGCATTGTGCAG
>JBEIJS010000012.1:0-28993 GCA_040380105.1 Caulobacteraceae bacterium
GAACGATCGGGGACCCGAAGTCGATCATGGGGAAGATGCTCTGCCCGAGCCTGTCTCGCTGAGTACCCTGCGTGTGCTTGCTGCCGAGGACAATGAGGTCAACCGGCTGGTGCTGCGAAAGATTCTCGAGCAGTTCGGCGTCCCGGTGACGATCGTCATGAACGGGCGCGAGGCCGTCGATGCATGGAACAGCAAGCCTTGGGACATCATTCTGATGGACATCCAGATGCCGGTCATGAGCGGAGTGGAGGCCACCCGGCTCATCCGGAAACAGGAGGAGCTGACCCAGCGTCGCTCAACGCCAATCATCGCTCTCACAGCGAACACCATGACCCATCAACTCCCTGAATACGAGAAGGCGGGCTTCTCGGGCGTGGTCGCCAAGCCGATTCAGGTGGGGCTGCTTATGCAAGCCTTGCTCGACACGATCGCAACCCTCGAAACAGACACGCGGGAATAAACCGCCACAGGGTTTCAGACGACCGTCCGGTTTCCGGTGTGTGGCGATAACGGCTTCGTTCAGAACCGCGAAAGCTCTTCAGGCTCTGTGTCGCCGATGGGGTCGCACGGGGATCAGCCGGCGGAGTAGCTGGTCTTGGTCTGGGTAAAGAACTCCAACGCTGCGAACCCCTGCTCCCGCGCGCCGTAACTGGATGATTTCGAGCCACCGAACGGGACGTGATAGTCGACCCCGGCAGTCGGCAGATTGACCATGGTCATTCCCGCCTTCGCGCGGCGCTGGAAATCACGGGCGTGTCTCAGCGAGCTGGTGACAATGCCGGCCGAGAGGCCGAACTCGGTGCCATTTGCGATCGCCAGCGCCTCTTCATAGTCCTTGACCCGGATGGTCGAGGCGACCGGGCCGAAGATCTCCTCGTTGTTGATCCGCATACCGGCTTCGGTGTCGGCGATCAGGGTCGGCTGGACGTACCAGCCCGGCTTCTCCATCTGAAGCCGCTCACCGCCGGTGACCACCCGACCACCCTCGCCACGGGCGACCTCGATATAGCGATACGAGGTCTCCATCTGATCCTCGGACACGGCCGGACCCATCTGGGTCTGCGGATCGAGGGCATCGCCGACCCGCAGGGCCGCGACCCGCTCGGCCAGGGCCGCGACGAAGCGGTCATGAATACCGTCCTGCACGATCAGACGGCTGGAGGCCGTGCAACGCTGACCCGTCGCGAAGAAGGAACCGTCGAGTGCGATCTGCACAGCCCGATCGAGATCGGCGTCATCCAGCACGATCAGGGGATTCTTGCCGCCCATCTCCAGCTGGACCCGCGCCTGTCGCTTCACCGCGCCTGCGGCAACGCCGGCACCGACACCCTGCGAACCGGTGAAGCTGAGCCCGTCCACGTCCGGATGGTCGACCAGGGCTTGCCCGACCCGGCCCCGCCCGATGACCAGATTGAGCACACCCTTGGGCAGGCCCGCCTCATGCAGGATGGCAACCAGTGCCTCGGCCGTCGCAGGCGTCGGCCCCGCAGGCTTCATCACCACCGTATTGCCGAAGGCCAGCGCCGGAGCCGCCTTCCACGCCGGAATGGCGATCGGGAAATTCCAAGGCGTGATCAGGCCATAGACGCCGACCGCCTGACGATAGGTCTGGATTTCGACGCCGGGCCGAACAGAGGCCAGGTTCTGGCCATGGACGCGCAGGGCCTCGCCCGCGAAATACTTGAGCACGCGACCGGCCCGGACCGTCTCACCAATGCCTTCCGCGAGGGTCTTGCCCTCTTCGCGCGACAACAACCGACCCAAGGCCTCGCGCCGTTCCATCACCAGCGTCCCGGCGCGGTCGAGGATGTCCGAGCGCAGTTCCGGTGAGGCCTCGGACCAACCGGGAAAAGCCGCCTTGGCCGACGCCACTGCCGCATTGACCTCGGCCTCGCCGCCATCCGGCGTGCGGGCGACGACCTCGCGGATGTCCGACGGATTGAGGCTCTCCCCCGGGCGCTCGGCCGCGACCGTCTCGCCGTTGATCCAGTGGTTCAGTTCAATCGTCTCGGTCATGGCGCGTCCTCGTCGTGGTCCAGTCGATCTAGCAACCGGCGCGGACTTGCGACAGGTCTCTAACCGAACAGATGCGGCGAAGTCTGCGATAAGCTGAACCCTTGGAACGAGTCGGAGCCCCCTCATGAGCGCAGAGCAGACCGGAGCGGTAACGGGCTGGCGCTTCTGGATCGATCGGGGAGGCACCTTCACGGACATCGTCGCCCGCGCGCCGGACGGCTCACTGCAGACACGCAAACTGCTGTCGGACAATCCCGAACAGTATGCCGACGCTGCCGTGGAGGGGGTGCGGCGGATCCTCGGTGCCGGGAGCGGCCCCCTGCCCGACGGCCTAGTCGCCGAAATCCGCATGGGCACGACCGTGGCCACAAACGCCCTGCTAGAACGCAAGGGTGAGCCCGTCGTGCTCGCGATCACCCGTGGCTTCGGCGACGCCCTGCGCATCGGCTGGCAGAGCCGCCCTGACCTGTTCGCTCGCCAGATCGTGCTGAACGATCAGCTCTCCGAGAGGGTCGTCGAGATCGACGAGCGCGTAAGGGCCGACGGCGGTCTCGATCGGGCCCTGGACGAAGACAGGGCGCGGGCTGACTTGATGGCAGCGCGCGCGGCCGGCTTCCGGGCCGTCGCCATCGTCCTGGTGCACGGATGGCGGTTCACCGACCACGAGCGGCGGCTGGCGGCCATCGCCCGCGAGATCGGCTTTGAACAGATCTCGGTCAGCCATGAGATCGGGGCCCTGATCAAGCTGATCGGGCGCGGCGACACCACGGTGGCAGACGCCTACCTCTCACCAATCCTGAGAGCCTATGTCGATCGGGTCGGCACCGACCTTGGTTCAGCGACACCCTTGCTGTTCATGCAGTCGAGCGGCGGGTTGACGGCCGCTGAGGCGTTTCGGGGCAAGGACGCCATCCTGTCGGGGCCTGCGGGCGGAGTCGTCGGCATGGCCGGTACGGCGCAGGCGGCCGGCTTCGACCGCGTCATCGGCTTCGACATGGGCGGCACCTCGACGGACGTGTCACATTTTGCCGGCGACTATGAGCGAACCTCGGACGCCGTGGTGGCGGGGGTTCGGCTACGCGCGCCCATGCTGGGCATCCATACGGTGGCGGCAGGCGGCGGTTCGATCTGCCGCTTCGATGGCTCACGGCTGAGGGTCGGGCCCGAGTCGGCCGGGGCCGTGCCGGGGCCGGCCGCCTATCGCCGCGGCGGCCCCCTGACAGTCACCGACTGCAACGTCATGCTGGGCAAGCTGCGTCCCGACCGGTTTCCGGCGGTGTTCGGGCCAAACGGAGACGAGCCGCTCGACGCGGAAGCCGTAAAGACGGGCTTCGAGGCACTGGCCACCGAGGTCCGCCTCGCCACGGGCCGCGCCGCGACCCCGGAGACCCTCGCCGAGGGGTTCATCACCATCGCCGTCCAGAACATGGCCGAGGCGATCAAATCGGTCTCGATCCAGCGCGGCTATGACGTCACCCGCTACGTTCTCAACTGCTTCGGCGGCGCAGGAGGCCAGCACGCCTGCCTGGTCGCAGATGCCCTGGGCATGACGCGGGTGATGCTCCATCCGTTCGCGGGAGTGCTGTCAGCCTATGGCATGGGACTGGCCGAGGTGCGGTCGATCCGGCAGGCGACGGTGGCCGCCGCCCTGGAAGCCGCCGGAGACGCGGCGCTGGCCGCGCGGGTCTCGGCGCTCGACCGTCAGGCCCGCGGCGACCTGACCGCCCAGGGCTTCGCCGATGGAGCGCTCACCATCCTCGTCCGGGCGGAAATCAAATTTGCCGGGTCCGACACCACGCTGGCCGTCCCGTTCGGACCTGCCGACGCGATGCGTGCAGCCTTCGAGGCCCTGCACCGGCTCCGGTTCGGCTTCTTCGCGGACGACAAGGCCCTCCTGGTCGAGACCCTGGAGGCCGAGGCAGTTGCCGTCTCCGGCCAGGCTCCGTCGACCTTCGCAGGCAGCGCCACAGACCTGGCCCCGACGGCCATCACCCGCGTTCCGGTGCGCATGGCGGGTACCGCCCATGAGGCCCCGGTCTATCGCCGCAGCGATTTCGGCCCGGGGGCAGTTGTCGACGGACCGGCCCTTGTTCTGGAAGACACCGGTACCACCGTCGTTGAACCCGGCTGGCGCGCCGCGGCCGACGCGGCCCTTAACCTGATCCTCGAACGCACCGTCCCCCTGCCCGCCCGCACGGCCATGGGAACGGACGTCGATCCGATCATGCTGGAAGTGTTCAACAGCCGGTTCATGGCTTGCGCCGAACAGATGGGTGAGGCGCTGCGGGCCACGGCCTATTCCGTCAACATCAAGGAACGGCTCGACTTCTCCTGCGCCGTCTTCGACGCGACCGGTGCCCTGATCGCCAACGCCCCTCATATCCCCGTCCACCTCGGTTCAATGGGTGAGAGCATCCGCACCGTCATCGCCTCGCGCGGCTCCGGCGTCGATGGACGAGGCATGCAGCGCGGCCACGTCTATATGCTGAATGCCCCCTACAACGGCGGCACTCACCTGCCGGACATCACCGTCATCATGCCGGTGTTCCTCGATACGGACGACGTGCCGGCCTTCTTCGTCGCGGCGCGTGGTCACCACGCCGATGTCGGCGGGATCACCCCCGGTTCGATGCCACCCGCCTCCCGGACAGTCGAGGAGGAAGGTGTCCTGATTGACGATTTTCTTCTGGTCGACGCGGGGCATCTTCGCGATGCGGAGGCCCGAACCCTGTTCGCATCGGGTCGCTATCCCTCACGCAATGTCGATCAGAACCTGGCGGACCTGAAGGCCCAGATCGCGTCCTGCGCCCGTGGCACCGACGAATTGACACGCATGGTCTCCGAGTTCGGGCGGCCCGTGGTCACCGCCTATATGGGCCACGTCCAGAACAATGCCGAGGAGGCCGTGCGCCGGGCCATCGCCGCCCTGAAGCCCGGATCGTTCGCGCTGGAGATGGATGACGGTGCCGTCATCCGGGTGCGGATCGACGTGGACCCGACCACCCGCAGTGCCGTGGTAGACTTCACCGGCACAAGCGCCCAACTGCCCAATAACTTCAACGCCCCGCTATCAATCGCGCGGGCGGCGACCCTCTACGTCTTCCGCACCCTCGTGGACGACGCCATTCCGTTGAACGAAGGCTGTCTGAAACCGATCCGGCTGATTGTTCCGGAGGGTTCGATGCTCAATCCCCGCTATCCGGCAGCCGTAGTGGCCGGAAACGTCGAGACCAGCCAGGCCGTGGTCGATTGTCTCTACGGGGCCCTCGGCGTGCTCGCAGCCAGCCAGGGGACGATGAACAATTTCACCTTCGGCGACGAGACCCGCCAGTACTACGAAACCATCGCCGGGGGCTCGGGAGCCGGGCCAGGCTTCGACGGTACCGCTGCGGTGCAAACCCACATGACCAACAGCCGCCTGACCGACCCCGAGGTTCTGGAGACCCGCTTCCCCGTGCTGCTCGAGGAATTCTCCATCCGGCGCGGCTCAGGCGGCGACGGTGCCAACCGGGGCGGTGATGGCGCGATCCGGCGGGTTCGGTTCCTGGAACCACTGACCGCGGCCATCCTGTCCAACCACCGACGCACGGCACCGTTCGGCCTGGCCGGCGGCGAGGACGGGTCGGTCGGGGACAACCGGGTTGAACGGGCCGATGGAACGGCCGAACCGCTGGGGGCGACCGCCGAGGTAGAGATGGGTGTCGGTGACATCTTCGTCATCGAAACACCGGGCGGCGGTGGCTTCGGTGCGAAAAGGGCTTCCTGAGCCGCCGGTTCGGCGCAACCATCGCCCGAGGGGGAGATTCCAATGCTGGTGCTTCTGGGAATAGCGGTCGTGGTCGCGGGCTTTGTTGCCCGTATCAATCCGCTGCTGGTCATACTGATCGCTGCCATCGTCACCGGTGTAACGGCAGCGGTGGGACCCGGGGTCGATTTGCGGGCCCTTGCGGAGGCGGGGGTGAATACGCTCACGGCCTTTGGCGATGCCTTCAATGACAACCGGTATTTCCACATCACCTGGCTGATCCTGCCCGTGATCGGTCTGCTCGAGCGGGCCGGCCTGCAGGAACGCGCCCGGATGTTGATCGCCCAGGTCAGGGCGGCGACCGCCGGACGCCTCCTGCTCAGTTATCTCTTCGTCCGCCAGGCCACCTCCGCGCTCGGTTTGACCTCTCTCGGCGGGCATCCGCAGATGGTCCGCCCCCTGGTCGCGCCCATGGCCGAGGGCGCGGCCGAGGTCGAGGCCGGCGGCGAACTGCCGGACAGGATCCGCTTCCGTATCCGTGGCATGTCCGCCGCTACCGATAACATCGGCCTGTTCTTCGGCGAGGACATCTTTATCGCCATCGGTTCGATCGTGCTGATGGTCGGCTTCCTCGAGCAGGCGGGCATAATCGTCGAGCCGCTGCAATTGTCGGTCTGGGCCATCCCGACCGCCATCGCCGCCTTCGCCGTCCACGGCGTGCGGCTCCTGTTGTTCGACCGGGAGATACGCCGCGACCTTGCCGCCCGTGACGCGGAGGCGAGCCAATGATCACGCTCGAGCACGCCTATATTCTCGTCGGTCTGATGTTCCTGTCGTTCGCCATCCTGACCCTGCGCGACAGCGACCACCCGACCCGCATCCGCAGCGCGGTCTTCTGGGGCCTCATCGCCGCCTCCATGTTGTTCGGCTCATCGCTCGGCGGGCTCGGTAACGGCCTGCTGGTTCTGGCGCTCGTCGCAGTCGGCGGGCTCAAGGCACTCGGCGTTGGCCGCCCGGCGACGACCACACCCGACGAGCGGCGCGAAAGTGCCGCGCACCGTCGCAATGCCCTGTTCATTCCAGCCCTGATCGTGCCGCTGGTGGCCGTTGGCGGCACCCTGGCCGCCAAACACACCAGTGTCGGTGCCTGGCTGATCTCGCCGACCCAGACGACCCTGATCGCCCTCGGCCTCGGCTGCATCCTCGCCCTCGTTGCCGCCATGGCATGGCTGCGTGCGCCCGTCATGGCACCTGTGCAGGAAGGGCGACGGCTGATGGATTCTATCGGCTGGGCGGCCCTGCTGCCCCAGATGCTGGCCTCACTTGGAGCGGTCTTCCTCGCCGCGGATGTTGGTGGCGTAGTCGGTGACCTGGTCACAGATGCCGTGCCGATGAGTTCGCCCCTGCTGGCCGTGGCAGCCTACTGCCTGGGCATGGCCCTGTTCACCGTGATCATGGGCAATGCCTTCGCGGCCTTCCCGGTGATGACCGCTGCCATCGGCCTGCCCTTCGTGGTCGGCCAGTTCGGGGGGAATCCGGCCATCGTCTGCGCCATCGGCATGCTGGCCGGTTTCTGCGGCACGCTGATGACCCCGATGGCCGCCAATTTCAATGTGGTGCCGGCCAATCTTCTGGAGCTGCCGGATCGGAACGCGGCCCTCAACGGCGTCATCCGGGCCCAGCTCCCGACCGCCCTGATCATGCTCGGGGTCAATATGGCCCTTATGTATTTCCTGGCCTTCCGGTTCTGACGATGACCCACAAGCTCGACGCCGGCACAGCCTCCCGTTTCGCAGCCGCCGCCCTTGGCCATGTGACGCGGGAATATCCCAACAAGATGGATCACGTCCTGTCGGGACCGGCGGATATCCAGGGTCCGCGCGCCCTGCATCCGATCTTCTTCGGCAGCTTCGACTGGCATTCCTGCGTGCACGGATGGTGGACTATGTTCACCCTGCTCCGGCTCTATCCCGACATGCCCGAGGCTGCACGGATCCGCACCCTTGCCGACGCGATGTTCACGCCGGAGAACGTCGCCGCGGAGACCGCCTATCTGGACCGTCCCGGCAGCCGCGGGTTCGAACGGCCCTATGGCTGGGCATGGCTGCTGATGCTGGCAGCGGAACTGGCGCGGCATCCGGGCAAACACGCCGTGATCCTGCAGCCCCTGATCCAGGCCTTCGCCCGACGATTTGCCGACTACCTGCCACTGGCGGATTACCCGGTCCGGGTCGGCACCCACTTCAACACCGCCTTCGCCCTCAGGCTGGCGCTCGACTACGCCGAGGGCGCCGGCGACGCGAAACTGATCGCCCTGTGCCGTAACCGCGCACTGAAATGGCATTCCGTCGACCGCGACTGCCAGGCGTGGGAGCCGTCGCAGGACGAATTCCTGTCACCGGCCCTGATGGAGGCCGTGCTGATGCAGCGGGTGATGCAGCCGGATACCTTCGCTGTCTGGTTCGCAGACTTTCTCCCCGGACTGGCCCGACAGAAACCTGCCACCCTGTTCCGTCCCGCCAGCGTCAGCGATCGCTCCGACGGCAAGATCGCGCATCTCGACGGACTGAACCTGAGCCGGGCCTGGTGCTGGCGCGAGATCGCCGCCTCGCTGGCCGAGGAAGACCCGGCACGAACGATCGTCCTCAAGGCAGCAAGGGACCACCTTGATGCCGCCCTGCCCCATGTCACCGGCGACTACATGGGCGAGCACTGGCTGGCGAGCTTTGCACTTCTCGCCCTGCTCGCAGACCCCGACACCAGCAACGGCTCCCGCTGAAGGGACCGTTCTCCGGCGGTGCTCCGGATCGGGCCGGGCTCCTGCCTCGGGCCGACACCCCGTCCGCGAGGGTGCCCGGCCGCATGACAGACCAGGAGAGACCGAAGTCGATTGGCGAGCGCGACCTGTCTTGACGTCATCGGCCATGCGCCAGCATAAGGGCCGCCCGCCAGGGTGGCCGGCTTAGCTCAGTTGGTAGAGCGCCAGTTTTGTAAACTGGATGTCGCGGGTTCGATTCCTGCAGCCGGCACCAGCGGTCCCGCACGAGAGCCGGCCCGCTACGCAGCCGTGCGAAACAACCCGGGCTAGCCACCACCCAGCGCGACGGCGAGGC
Organism: Caulobacteraceae bacterium; assembly: GCA_040380105.1. GTDB lineage: Bacteria > Pseudomonadota > Alphaproteobacteria > Caulobacterales > Caulobacteraceae > Brevundimonas. Next base: position 8,875 of record JBEIJS010000012.1, read on the forward strand.
GATAGACGATCCACGCTGCAAGGTAGGCCAGGCCGAACATATAGATCACCATAACCCACATCCATTTCCAGGAGTTGAGCTCGCGCTTGACCACGCCGAGGGTCGCCACGCACTGGGGGGCGAAGACATACCAGGCAAGGAAGGCCAGCCCTGTGGCAAGGGACCACTGCGCCGCCAGGGTCGCCCCCAGCAGGCTGGTGGCATTCTCCGGATCAGCGACCGCGTAGACCGTGCCGAGGGCCGCCACGGCCACCTCCCGCGCAGCCATACCCGGCACCAGAGCAATGACCATCTGCCAGTTGAAGCCAATGGGCGCGAAGAAGGGCTCCAGTGCATGGCCGATCATGCCGGCGAAACTGTAGTCAATGGCCGGCCGGGTCGCGCCTTCAGGGGGATAAGGAAAGGTCGCCAGTGCCCAGACCACGATCATCAGCGGCAGGATGATCCGCCCCGCCCGCTCCAGAAAGATGCGGGCCCGGATCCACAGATTGAACAACACGCTCGTGGGGTCAGGCATCTTGTAGGCCGGCAGTTCCATCATGAACGGCTCGACCGCACCGCGCCAGAACACCTTGCGGATGACAAAGGACACAGCCAGGGCGCTGATGATCCCTGCGGCATAGAGGCCGAACATGACCAGTCCCTGCAAGCTGGCGAAACCCCAGACGGTCTGGTTGGGAATGAAGGCCGCGATGATCAGGGTGTAGACCGGAATCCGGGCCGAACAGGTCATCAGCGGGGCCACCATGATGGTGGTCAGGCGGTCGCGCTTGCTGTCAATCACCCGCGCGGCCATCACACCCGGGATAGCGCAGGCGAAACTGCTGAGGAGCGGAATAAAGGCCCGGCCGTGCAGGCCGGCACCGCCCATGATCCGGTCCATCAGGAAGGCGGCCCGGGCCATGTAACCGAAATCCTCAAGCGCGATGATAAACAGGAACAGGATCAGGATCTGGGGCAGGAAGACCAGGACGCTCCCGACCCCCGAGATCAGGCCGTCTACAATCAGGCTCTGCCAGATTCCGTCCGGCATGATCGCCGCGACCCAGCCGCCCAGCGCGCCGAGTCCCGCCTCGATGCCGTCCATCAGCGGGGTGGCCCAGGTGAAGACGGCCTGGAACATGACAAACAGCAGGGTCAACAAGATCAAGAGACCGCCGACCGGATGCAACAGCACCGAGTCGATCCGGCTCGTCAGCGTATCCGGTCGCTCCGGCGGCTGAACACATGCCTTCATGATCCGCTCGGCCTCCCGCGCCGCCCCGCGCAAGGCGGCGGCGTCGGGCACCGTCCAGGCGCTTTCGGCCTTGCCGATCCGGGTTTGGGCGGTGGCATCCATCGCCGCGATCAGCTCGTCGATGCCGTGCTTGCGCGTGGCCGTCGTCGGCACGATCGGCATGGCCAGTTCTGCGGACAGACGGTCCAGGTCGATACGCAGACCCTGGCGTCGGGCGATGTCGTACATGTTCAGTGCCAGCATCATCGGCCGGCCGACGGCCCTGAGCTCCAGCACCAGCCGCAGCACCAGCCGCAGGTTGGTCGCATCGGCGACCACGACGATCACATCGGGCGGGGTCTCGCCTGCCAGCCGGCCCAGCACGGCATCCCGGGTGACCTCTTCGTCCGGACTGCGGGCGCGCAGGGAATAGGTACCGGGCAGGTCCAACAGGGCCATCGCGCCGCCCCCGGCCGTACGGACCACACCCTCCTTCCGCTCCACGGTGACGCCGGCATAGTTCGCGACCTTCTGGTGAGCACCCGTCAGGGCGTTGAACAATGCGGTCTTGCCACTGTTCGGATTGCCGACGAGCGCGATCCGCGCGCTCACTTGCGACGCTTCCATCAGTCGGCCCGGTCAGATTCGAACCGGACGGTCAGGCTTGCGGCCTCATGTCGACGCAAGGCAACCCGCATGTCGTCAACCTTCATGGCAATGGGGTCGCGTCCAAACAGACCCTCATGCAACAGTTCGACCCGCGCGCCCTCGACAAACCCCAGTTCCAGCAGTCGACGCTCCAGTTCGAGGGCGTGTTCGTCATTCAGACCAGGATCGCCCACCTGGACGATGACGCCCTTGTCACCTGGCCGGGCCTGGCTGAGTTTGCGGGGCTCGGACATGACGCTCGCGACTATCGGCGCGATCGGCCGCGTCTGTTGACAGTGATTATCAGGTGCGACTGAGCTTCGTCCAGTCCATCATCTCACCGTGACCGGTTGCCCGCTGTCACGGTTAGGCTATCAGTGCCGGAAGCCGCCGGAGACCGCCGATGAACCGCACCACCCTGACCGCCTTCGTCATGCTCACACTGACCAGCTGCAGCCAGGCGGAGGGACCGGCCGGGGAGCCGACCGCACCCGCCGTCCCGGTCCGTCCTGCCCCGACAGCGGCCGAGAAGGTGGCGATGCTGGCCTCCCTGCCCGCGCCCTACAATGCCGCCGATCTGGACAATGGCCGCCGGGTCTTTGCCCGTTGCCGCTCATGCCACACGATCAGCGAGGGCGGACCGAACATGACCGGCCCCAATCTCTACGGCGTCTTCGGCCAGCAGGCCGGCGTCCACCCCGGCTTCAACTACTCCGCTGCGATGACTGCGGCGGACTTCGTCTGGGACGGCGCGCGGCTTGAAGATTGGCTGGAGAACCCGCGCACCTTCATGAAGGGCACCAAGATGAGTTTCGCCGGCATTCCCGACGCGACGGACCGCCGCGACGTGGTCGCCTTCCTCAAGGTCGAGACCGGCTTCGCACCGTCACCGCAGCCCTGACGCCTACTCCGCCGGTGCCGGCACCGTATCGTTCGTCGTGGCTTCCCGGGCTTCCCATTCCTCGATCTTGCGCGCCGTGTATTCCGGCGATCGGGTGAAGCGCGCCAGCGCGCCATAGATCACGGGCACCACGAACAGGGTCAGCAGGGTCGCGAACATGGCACCGGAGAAGATCACCACTCCGATGGTCTGACGACTGCCGGCGCCGGCCCCCTGCCACAGCACCAGCGGGAGAGCGCCGAAGGCGGTGGCAATCGAGGTCATGATGATCGGGCGAAGCCGCAGGGTCGAAGACTCGATGATCGCCTGCTGAATCGATCGGCCCTGGTCCCTCAGCTGGTTGGCAAACTCGACGATGAGGATGCCGTTCTTGGCTGCCACCCCGATCAGGATGATCAGGCCGATCTGGCTGTAGATGTTCAGGCTGGAACCCGCCATCACGAGACCGAACAGGCCACCGGCGGCGGCAAGGGGTACGGTCAGCATGATGACAGCGGGCGTGATCCAGCTTTCGAACTGGGCGGCGAGCACCAGGAAGACAAGCAATAGGGCGAGGCAGAAAGCCGCCGCGACTGCGCCGCCCGCCTCCTGCTGATCACGCGCCGCTCCCCCCCATTGGGTCGTGACGACACCCTGCGGCTGTTCCTGGGCCACACGGGTCATGAACTCGGTCGCATCCACCAGGGTCGTGCCGGGGTTCAGATCGGCAGAGATCGATATCGCCCGCTGGCGATCCAGCCTTCGACGGTCCGGCGTATCCCCGGAGGTCTCGGTCGTGACCACCGCAGAAAGCGGTACCAGTTGTCCCGAACCGGTCGCGACATACAGGGCCTCAAGGTCGCCGACGCTGCGGCGGTCGGCACGCTCCGTCTGCAGAATGACGTCATATTCCTGCCCGCCACGAAGATAGGTGGTGGCGCGCCGCGAGCCGAACATGGTCTCAAGCGTCCGCCCGACGGCCTGTGACGAGACTCCCAGGGCCGCGGCCTTTTCCGGATCGACATCGACCAGCAAGCGCGGCGCGTTTGGCTCATAGTTCAATCGTGGCCGCGAAAAGCCCGGGTTCTCCAGCGACGCCGCCAATACCGGTTGCAGCCAGTTGTAGATGTCCTCGTATTCGGCCCCGGTGACGACCATCTCGATCGAGTTGGATCCGCCGCCGCCGCCGCCACCACCGCGCTGGAAGGCACCAGGGACGGAAGCGTTGACCTGGGCGTCAGTCTGACCGCGAAGCTTGCCGTTCAGTTCCTGGGCGATGTCGGCAGCGGAACGGTCGCGTTCGGACCAGTCGCTCAGGACCAGGCTGCCATTGCCCGAGTTGAAGCTGCCGCCACCGAACCCGGGCGCGGAAATCAGGAAGCTGCTCGCTTCACCGCTGGCCTTGTACCCGGCCAGGATGGGCTCGATCCCCATCATGATGTTGCGCGTGTAGTCGAACCCTGCACCCTCGGGCCCCTGAACCCGGATCTGCACGCGCCCGCGGTCTTCTGCCGGCACCAGTTCGTTTGGCAGGGTCAGGAACATGAAGGCCGCCCCAACGGCCACCACCACTATCAACCCGACCATGCCCACGACGGCGATCCGCTTGCCCAGCATCGCCTGCAGCGAGTTCTGATAGGAGGTACGCAACGCGTCCATGGCGAGATCAACGGTTCGTGCGACCCAGCCGCCGCTCTGGGCCGGCCGCAGGATGCGCGACGCCAGCATCGGCGAGAGCGTGAGGGCAAGGAAGGCCGAGAAGGCCACGGCCGCCGCAATCGCCGCGGCCAGTTCCACAAACAGGCGACCGACATAGCCGGGCAGGAACAGCAGCGGGGCGAACACGGCCAGCAGCACCACAGTTGTCGCCACGACCGCGAAAAACACCTGTCGCGCACCGCGCTCGGCCGCCACCAAAGGGGGTTCGCCGTGATCCAGTCGGCGCTGGATGTTCTCGGTCACCACAATGGCGTCATCGACCACCAGACCAATAGCCAGAACCAGCGCCAGCAAGGTCAGCAGGTTCAGGGAAAAGCCCAGTGGGGCCAGAACGATAAAGGTCGCGAGCAGACAGATCGGGGCCACGATCGACGGTATGAAGGCGGCCCTCATGCTCCCGAGGAAGATGAAATTCACCAGTGCCACAAGCGCCATCGAGATGCCGATCGTGATCCAGACCTCATCGATCGCGTGCGAGGTGAAGACCGAGTTGTCCGATCCGACGACCAGCTCCGTGCCTTCCGGCAGGCTCGGTTGGACCGTCTCCAGCATGGCCTCGACGCCCTTGGAGATGGCCAGGTCGTTTGACTGGGCCTGACGGGTGACGGCCAGACCGATCTGGTCCTGTCCGTTGCCTCTGAACAGACGACGATCCTCAGCCGGGGCCTCGACAATGCGGGCGATGTCGCCCAGCCGCGTGACATAGCCGGACTGGCCCTGGATCGCACCGGACGCGCCGCTGGGCAGGGCTGTCGCGCCACCGCTCTGGGTCGCTGCCACGGCACCCGAGCCACGGGTACCGATCGGCAGCTGGCGGAAGTCCTCGGCCCGAGCATAGGTGCGGGCGACCCGGACGGTATAGTCCTTCTGACCCGACTCCAGCTGGCCGGCAGGCAGTTCGACGTTTTGCGCCGTCAGGGCAGACTCGACATCGCTGACCGTCAGCCCGCGGGCCGCGAGCGCGCCGGCGTCCAGCCAGATGCGCATGGCATAGCGCTGCTCACCGTAGATCTGCACCTGCGCCACGCCCGGCACAGTCGCCAGCCGGTCAATCAGATAGCGATCCGCATAGTCCGTCAGCTCCAGCCGGTTCATCGCCGTAGAGCGCAGGAAGAGGATCATGATCGGCTGGCTGTCGCTGTCAGCCTTTGACACTTCCGGTGGTTGGGCCTGGTCCGGGAGACGCCCGACGACACGCGAAACCCGGTCGCGGACATCATTGGCCGCGTCATCAATGTTGCGGTCCAGCGAGAATTCGATCGATACGTTCGAGCGACCATCACGACTTGACGAGGTGATCCGCTCAACACCCTGGAGCCCGGCGATCTGTTGCTCGATCGGCTCGGTGATCCGGCTCTCGATGACCTCGGCCGACGCGCCGGCGTAGCTGGTGCTTACCGAAACAATCGGCGGGTCCACATCGGGCAGCTCGCGCACCGGCAGGAAGAAGAACGCCGCTGCGCCGATCACGCAGAGCACGATCGCCGCAACCGCCGCGAATACAGGACGACGGACCGCGAGATCGGAGAGCATCATCGCGTTGTGCTCCGCGGCGCAATCGGAGCCGAGCCGGCATCCGGGAGCCGTCCGCCCTGCCCTCCACCCTGGCCGGCGGGCCGGACAGGCGCTCCGGGCTGGATGCGGTTGAGACCCGAGCCGACGATACGATCGCCGACGTTCAGTCCGGACAGGATCTCGACAAACCCGCCCTCAACCGAGCCGGTCTCGACCTCGACCCGTTGGGCGGTCGATCCGCGTTCGCCGCGGGCGATTCGATAGACGAAGGCACCGTCACCCTCATACTGAACGGCCGCTTCCGGTGCGCCGGGAGCCATGCGCTGCCCCTGCTGGACCGCAACACGCAAGGCCATACCCGGGCGGATGCGGGCACCCGGATTGGGAATCTCGGCCCGTGCGGTAACGGCCCGGGTCTGCTCGTTGATGCGGGTGTCGATCAGTGCGATGCGGCCGCCGAAGACCTCATCGTCATAGGCGTCGATCGTCGCCCGAATGGGGGTCCCGGCTCGAAGCACCCCGAGGTAACGCTCGGGAACCGGGAAGTCGACGCGTACCACGTCGATATCATCCAGTGTGGTGATGACACCGCCCGGATTGACCAGGGTGCCGGCCGTCACAGAGCTGAGCCCAAGAACCCCCGCGAACGGCGCCCTGATCAGGCGGTCCCCCCGGCGGGCCTGGGCCGCTGTCAGTGAGGCTTCTGCTGTCGCCAGCGCCGTTTCAGCGTCCTCGACAGTCACTCGAGGGGCAATACCGCGATCGGCCAGGGTCTTGTAGCGATCGAATTGCCGCTGTGCCTGGGCCAACTGGGCCCGCGCCTCAATGATGCCCGCATCTTCCTCGCGCGCCTGGAGCTCGACGAGCGGCGCGCCGGCAGCCACCCTCTGGCCGTCGGTGAAAAGGACACGTGTGATCAACTCGCTGGTCGAGGAAGTGATGTTGACCGAGCGCCGGCCGCGCGCCACGCCCAGAACCCGGATTTCATCGGTGAAAGACCGGGTGGCGATGACCGCCTCCGAGACGGCTTGACCGCGTCCACCGCCAGCGCCGCCCCCTCCACCCGGGCCGCCGCCGGATTTTTCATCACCGGACAGGGCCATCCTGAGGACGACAGCCACGATCATCAGGCCCAGCAGCACAATCGCGGCGACGAGGAAGAAATGGCGTTTGATCACGCTTTGGGCTCTCTGGTGGAGGAAAGAGCCGACTTAGCGGTTCACGCGGTCGACGCAACTACAGAACCTGTAACGGAAGCCGTTGCTGTTTCCGTCGCCAGAAGGTGAGCCGCGATATCGCGGTCAGAAGCGCCGCCAGAGGGCGATGACCGGGCCGCCGCTCGCCGGTGTTTCACGGCCCGCAACAGCCTGTCGCCAACCAGCCTGAAGGCTCCAGTCGTCGAAGTCACGGACAACGGACGTCTCGAGCGAAAGCCAGCGAGCGCCGTCGTCATCAGCCTGTCCACCGAATGCCTGGGCGAGCAACATCCAGTCCTCGCTGACATGTACGCCCGCCGTGGCGTCAACACGGGTCTCGTCCGACAGCCCCTCCCGCATCCTTCGCGCGGCCTGCAGATCGACGAACGCACCGCCGAATGAGCGACCGACGGCGGCACGGACTTCCCAGTCGCTATCGCCGACACCGGGGGGCGCATAGCCAGCGTTGCGCCCCTCGCCGCCATCCGCATAACCGGCATACACGCTGACCGCAGCACGTTCGTCACGCCAAACCTGCCAGCTCATGCCGATCTCGAGCGGTCCCCGACCGTCATAGTCGATGAAGGCGTCCTCGCCCGACTGCCAGTCGCCCTTGACCTGCAAGGTCAGTCTGTCGGTGACGCCGTACTGGGCGAACACGCCCAGGCCTGTGTCCCGCCGTTCGGCCGGCAGGTCGGCCAGCGCCCCGTCAGGATCGAAGCCGCGATCGGCCCGCATGTCCTCGAACTTGACGATCCATTGCCCCCGGCCCTGCTGCTGGGTCCAGGGTCCGGCGATCGAGGGCCCGGCGACCGCCATCAAGGCCATCGTGGCCAGAAGTCCGCCGGTCCATCTCACACGGCATAGCCCGGCGATTTCCGGTCCAGCATACGCAAGGCACCCGGCCAGGCCAGGGCAGCGACAAAGCCGATTCCCCGACCCTGTTCCTTCGTTTCAGCCTGGGCGGCCTCAGGCGCAATAAGTACATGCTCCCGCCCGCCGGACAGGGCCGCTACCTGCTGGGCACAGGCCCGCTCGAGGAAAAACATCCCGATCCAGGCTGCCGCGGCCGTCTGGCCAACCGCGAGCGTACCGTGGTTGCGCAACAACATGAGAGGCTTGTCCCCCAGATCCTCCACCAGTCGTTCGCGTTCTTCATGGTTCAGCGCCAGGCCCTCATAGCCATGGTAGGCGACCTGATGCTGAAGCAGGCAGGCGTTCTGGCCAATCGGCAGCAGGCCTTCCTTCTGAGCCGCCACCCCGACACCGGCCACTGTGTGAAGGTGGATCACGTAATGCGCATCCTCGCGCGCTCCGTGAATAGCCGAATGGATGGTGAAACCGGCCGGGTTGATAAAGCTGGTGGTGTCCTGAACGACATTGCCCTCCAGGTCGACCTTGACCAGGCAGGAGGCGGTCATCTCCTCGAAATACCAGCCATAGGGGTTGATCAGAAAATGGTGTTCCGGCCCGGGCACGCGAGCCGAGATGTGGGTGAAGATCATGTCGTCCCACCCATGCAGCGCCACCAGCCGGTAAAGGGCCGCCAGCTCTACACGGGCGGACCACTCCGCCTCAGACACACTGGTTTTCAATGAAACAGCCGCACTGTCAGCCATGCCTCGGTCCCTTTTGCTACTTCTCCGCGTACGCTCGCGCCGCGCGGAGCCGACGTCAAGATTCAGCTTCCGTTAACCGCGTCTTAGTGGGGCCCGGCCTAGTGGAAAGCGTGCCGGATCTTTACCAGCATGCCGGAGACGCCCGTGGTAGCCGTTCAGCCCGTGCCCGTCAGTCGCAACTCCGATGCCGCGCCGCGGCCAAGCGAGCTATTGGCTCTGGCCCGGAATTCCAGCACTGAAGCCCGCCAGCGCCTACTGCTGGGCGTTGCAGCGCTCTGTGACACCAGCCCGCCGTCCGAAGAACTGTCACCCGTCCTTGGCGAGGTATTCCTCACACTTGCCCGTCGAGCCGAGCGGGAGGTGCGAAAGGCGCTTTCCGAAAGGCTGGCCCATGCGGAATGGGCCCCCGCCGCCCTGGTGAACCTTCTGGCGCTGGACGAGATCGAAATCGCCCGGCCCATCCTCGAGTGCAGCCCTGTCCTCCAGGATGACGACCTGTTGCGCGTGCTGATCGAAGCATCGCTGGAACATCAGATCGCTGTTGCGCGCCGCCCGGGGATCAGCGGTCGGGTGGCGGACGCCGTTATCGACCGGGCCGAGCCCGCTGTGCTCATGGCCCTGTCGACCAATCATTCAGCCGGGATCAGCCTGGAGGGCGTACGGCGGCTGGTTGAACACTCGCGTCGAATTGCTGCCCTGCGTGGGCCCCTCACCCGCCATCCTCTGCTGACTGAAGCGTTGGCAGAACAGATGTACCAGTGGGTCGGGACGGCCTTGCGCCAATCGATCGTCGCACGTTTCAACGTTGATGAGCAGGCCTTGGGAGCCGCTGTTCATGAAGTCGTTGACGGTATTGTGCGGCCCACGGCGCCTGCAAAGGCCGCCGTAGATGACGGCGAGCGCGATGAGATGGAGCGGCGACTGATCAACAAACTGCAGGCGGCCGGGCAGTTGCGAGCGGGTCTCCTGATCCGGGCCGTCCGCGAAAAACGGTTGAGCCTTTTTGCGCACGGTCTGTCAGCTTTGGGTGGCTTCACGGATGAGCAGGTTCGCCGGGCACTTTCAGCATCGTCACCGGAAGCGCTCTACTACGCTTGCGCCGCAGTCGGGATCGATCGAGCGGTATTCCCGACGCTTTTGGCCGAGTTGCGCAAATTCAACGAATTATTGCCCGGCCACGAGGGCGAGCCTGTCTGGCTTCGAGGGGCCCTGTCCCAAGGTTCAGCCATCCGGGCTTTCAAGGCGTTGATCGCTGCCAGTCAAGACCAACAGCGAACCGTCGTTTGACTTCGTCGCCGGCCTCGGCTTGCGTGGTTTCGTGACCGAACCAGATCTGGCCCCTGCCCGCATCGCCTTCGTCGCCTCGGATCGACCCGAGGCCCAGACGGCGCGTGAACGACTGATTGCCCGATACGGCTCGATTGATCGCGTCGACGCCGACGTTATTGTGGCGCTGGGCGGTGACGGCTTCATGCTGGAGACCCTGCACACGGTCATGGATCTGGGAACCCCGGTGTTCGGCATGAACCGGGGCTCGGTCGGCTTCCTGATGAACGATTTCGAGGAAGAAGGCCTCATCGAGCGGCTGGCGGCGGCCGGGCGCGCGGTGATCCATCCGCTACAGATGGACGCATGGACCGAAGCCGGGGAAACTCACAGCGGCCTGGCGATCAATGAGGTCTCTCTCCTTCGCCAGACCCGACAGAGCGCCAAACTGCGGATCAAGGTTGACGGTCGCGTGCGGCTTGATGAGCTGTCTTGCGACGGATGCCTGCTTGCTACCGCTGCGGGATCAACCGCGTACAACCTTTCAGCTCACGGGCCGATTATCCCTCTCGATTCCCGGGTTCTGGCCCTGACCCCGATCAGCGCCTTCCGCCCCCGGCGTTGGCGGGGGGCCCTGCTGCCGCACCAATCGAAAGTATGTTTCGAGGTGCTGGAGTCCGAAAAGCGGCCGGTCAGCGCCACCGCTGACGACCTGGAGATCCGATGCGTCGCCCGGGTCGAGGTGCGAGAGCGCCGGGACATAGCCCTGACGATGCTGTTCGATGCAGGCCGTTCTTTCGAGGAGCGCGTCCTCGCGGAGCAGTTCGCGTCCTGACGACCGTGCACCGCTTTTTAATGACGTGAGTGCGAGGGTCCCGGCAGTTCGTATGCAGGAGTCATTCGTGAGCAATCCGGCCCAGGTCATTCGCCCGCCCAATACCCTCCGTATGAAGGTCGGTGGAAGCTTTGGCGGTATCGATGCCGGGGCAATTGCCAAGGCCGAGCAGGCCCTGCAGGCGATGTCTTCACAGTTTGGACAATGGCTGCAAGACGAGCTCGATAAGCTTGACGCCGCCCGGGCTGATATTCGCGACTCCGGCTACGATCCCGCTACGGCCGAAGCCCTCTATTTCCGCGCTCATGATCTGAAGGGGCTGGGCAGCACCTACCAGTACCCGCTGGTAACGCGCCTGGCGGGCTCACTTTGCAAGATGATGGACGATCCGGCCAAGCGCATGGCGGCCCCCATGGTCCTGCTCGACGCCCATATTGATGCCATCAAGGCCGTCGTTCGTGATGAGATCCAGACCGACGATCACCCGACCGGCAAGATGCTGGCGGAAACGCTGGAAGCGCGGGTTACAGAGCATTTGACCTGAGAGCCGCTGCCCGGCTCAAGGCGATGCTGCCGCCCGCCAGAGGGCAGGCGTCCTATCAGGCGGCGACTCTGCTCTGAGCCTTCTCGGCCAGGGGATCATGATCCAACCGCTCCATCAGATAGGCCAGATCCTCCCGGGATGCGTTCGGACGTTGGGTCAGGAACCGCTCCAGCATCTGATGTCGAAACCCGTCTCCCGAGGTATCGGCACCTTCTGCCTGTAGAGCTCGCCAGGTATCGACTCCGGCGCGATAGGCTTGGAAAAGGCGCGGCGGCAGCCCTGCCCGATCATAGATTGCCTTCAACCCCAGGGGACCGGCATCATGGATCATCAGCCAGGCCCGGGCATGCGGTGTACCGGCCAGCTCCGCCACCCCATGCTCGAACAAGGCCATTTGACCCCGCGCCACTGCCCTGAGGAGCAGCGAAGCTGTCAGGACACGGCGAGCATTCAGACCGGCGACGAATTGCGGCAGATCCGCATGGTTCGAGGCCTGGTCCACCAGATCGACCGTGGCGCGCTCGCGAGCGAAGGCGGCGAGCCGGATCGCGGTCTCGGGTGCCACCGCGTGGCGGGTGACCAGATGCTCGCGAACGGATTCAGAGGCCAGCTCCACCAGCCGTTCGGTTATGGACAACGGCAACACCTGACGATAGGCGAGCGCGGCTACAATCTCCGGTGCCCCCCCGAAGCGGTCGATACAGCGTGCCAGCGCCGATTCTGCCACATCGGCGTTGTCATTGGCCGCGAGCGTTCTTACGGCCTGCTCACAACCAAGCTCAGCCAGGGCTTTCGCCACATCGCGGCCAACTCCGGGACGCCCGGCCACCGCCACCTGCCGCAGCGGGGATCCCGCCCAGACAATCTCGATCAGATCTTCATCCGAAAAGGCCGGTGAAAAACCAATCACGGGAAGTGCGACGCTGTCGACATCGGCCGCCAGCTTGCGGGCAACATCACGCGGAATCAGATCAGACGACTTCAGCGTCACCGCCATGGCCCGCCGAACCAGTTCAGCGGCATCCTGAGCCAGCATTCGAAGGAGCTTCTGCGCTGACTCGCGATCCTCGCCTTTCAGCTCAGCCTTGTCCATGCTGCGGCACAGCTTATGGGTGGCGGCGGCGCGCTCATCCGCATCGGTCGCCTTGATCAGGCGGCGAATGTCGGTCTCGGTCAAGCGGGCGCGGTAGGCGGTCATCGGCGGGTCCAGGCTTCGTCAGACAACATCGGCCCGACATCCTTAACGGACGGTTCACCATCGCCGAATTCGGGATCAGATGTTCCTGCTTGCTTCGGGAGCGAAAACACCACCAAAGCCGCCGTCCTTGCCGTCGCCGTCCTGTCCCATGAGCAAAGCCAACAGGCTTTGGTCCTGCTTCAAGCGATCAAGCCGTGCCGCCAGCATCTGGTCCCGCTGACCCGGATCCACGCCCCCTTGCAGGGAGCCCGCCGCTGAGGCCGGTGCCCCTTGTCCGGCGCTGCGCTGGAGGTTGGCATGCACCTCGGCCACAGTAGCGGGCCGTCCGTCGCGGTAGAAGATGGACCGGTTGGCCGCGGCTGCCTCGGGAAACAGCCCAACGGCACTGGCCCCGGGCCGACGCTCCATGGCATCCATCAGCTGGGCTGCCCCCGCCGGGCCCAGAAAATGCGCAGCATAGAGATCCCCGGCTCCGGGCTCACGCCCGGACCGGCCCCGCAGATAGGCCGCATTCGACGCCGTCAGTTCCGCCGCCATGGTAGAGGCCGCCTGAGGATCGAAACGGAGGTCCAGCACGACATTGCGTGCCGAACCCTCGACACGCCAGCGCCCGTCTCCGCTGCGATAGATCAGGTCAGCGTACTGCCCGTAGCCATGCTTGGCACCGTGCGCTTTGACCGTGCCAAGCCAGGTCTGTTCAATAAACTGGAAAAGGCCGGCGGCCGAAGAGGTCCGGGCCCTTGCCGACGGATTCATCGCGCTCTCGCGCCGTGCCGTTCGGACAAGAAAATCAGCGTCCACGCCCGTCGCGTTCGAGGCGCGCCGAATGGCAGCCTCAACCCCGCCAGTAGATGGAATCGGTCCGACATTCATGGATCGAAAAGGTGGGCGCTCATGGTTAATCAAATCCTAACGATGCGCCGCGCGCCCACAGCTCGTTAACCTCCGGTCGATCCCAATTCCACCGTGGCGCTTTCAAGGCGGGTCTCGCCCCAAACCTGCCGTAACGTCAGCGCTCAACTTCATCATGGGACGCTGCGGGGACGGCGATAAACAGGGATGTGACGGCCATGATGACCAAGACAGCAGGCGGCCCGGGACTGGTGAGCCCCATAGACTATAACGAGCGCAAAGCCCCCCGGTGGTCCCGGACGACCTGGGTGGCCGTGGGCATTGTCGTTGCGGCTCACGTCGGTATCGGGACGGCCATGTACTATCAGCGGTTCGAGATGCCACTGGCTCCCGACCGGCCTGAAGGCCCGATCATCGAGGTCTTCACCTATCGGCCAAAGCCGCCCGAGCCGGTGACTCCATCGGAGACCCCGCCGGCCCCGAATCCTCCGCTCAACGATACGCCGCGGCCACTCACGCCAACGGAGACCTTCGCGGCTGTGCTGACTGACGCAAAGCCGACTGAAGGCACGGTTCTGACCTTCGATACAGAGGTTCCGGCCCCGGTCCCGAACAGCACAGCCGAGTCCGTTCCGGCGCTCCCAGCGGCGGTCATCCGCAATCCCAGCTGGTCGCGCCAGCCCTCGGCCGACCAGCTGATGCGTGCCTACCCGGAGCGCGCGATTGCTGCAGGCATGGCGGGATCAGCTTCCCTGAACTGTCTCGTCCTGCCCACAGGGGCCGTGACCGATTGCAACGTCCTGAACGAGACACCCGGCGGCTACGGCTTCGGTCGGGCGGCGCAAGGCCTGTCCCGGCATTTCCGGGTCAATCCGCGCACCGTCAACGGGGCGGCGGAAGGCTCGCGGGTGAACATCAACCTGCGCTTCACTCCGCCGGAAGACTGATCAGGCGAACCGGCGCGGATCGAGGGCGGCGGCGTCCGCCAGGGGCGGCCTGCCCTCGATTCCGTCCGCCGTAACCCGGGCGACCAGGGGCCCCATCAGCCAGCCGTTCCGACGCGGGGCCAGGGCAAGGTGCAGGCCCGGTTCGCCCGACCGTCCCGCCAACGGAAGCCCGTCAGCGGTCGCCCCGCGGATACCGACCCGGGTCGGACCGGGCTCGCCCGGTTCGGCCAGAAGCACCAGACCGGCCGCGACCTGACGGGCGGCCTCTGCGGGGTCGGGATCGAGGTCGCGGCGTCCGGGCTCCATGGTGGCACCGATGACCACGCCGCCGTCACAGGGCGCGACATAGACGCCAGGGCCTCTGATCACGCGGGTCGGGGCTGCCGTGGAAACGAAGGTCAACTGGCCCCGGATCGGGGTGATCGCGGACACCCCGGCGGCGACGGAGACGGGCAGGCCCGCGATCGGCTCGCTGGCACCTGTCGCGAGGACCAGGGTGGCGCAGAACCAGACGCGGCCATCGCCCGACTGAACCCGCCAATGACGCGCGTCGGCCGTCAGGCGCAGGACCTCGCCCCGCACCATCGTCAGGCCCGGGGCCCGCGCCAGCGCCTTGAGGGCCGAAGCCACCTCTATGCGCCAGTCGTCCGTTGTGATCAGGCCGTCCCCCTGTCCACGGGCGTCAAAGCCGAGCGAGCGGAGACGAACCACGGCATCAGCGGTGGCCTCACCACGCCAGTCCGCACCTTCGCGCAAGAGCTTCAGATCATGAGCCTCCGCAAAGGCCGGCCATAGGTCACGGGCGCGCTTGAGCAGGGCGGCGCGATCGGTGGTGACGTCGTCAAGCAGGGATTCCAGCGCCGGGGCGATCATCCCGGCAGCGATGGAGGAGGCGTTCGGAGCCCCGGGGTCGATGACAGTCACAGCATGGCCGCGCGCAGCCAGCTCGGCCGCCGTGCAGAGGCCGAGCACGCCGGCACCGATCACGATCACATCAGGAGAGGAAGCCACGGGCGATCAGATCGACCGCCCGCACTCCGAATGCAAGCCGCGATCGCTACTCGGCGGCGAGGGCGGCAGCGCGGGCCCCGCCGATACGGGCGGTGAGAGCCGCGTGCTGATCCCACAGCGCCGCGGGCAGACGGTCACCGAACTGGGCATAGAAGTCCGGGATCAAGGCGGCTTCTTCGGCCCAGACGTCCGCGTCGACGTCGAGCAGGATCGACAGATCCGCGTCGGACAGGGTCAGCCCCGACAGATCCAGAGCCGCGCGGCTCGGGACGCGGCCAACCGGCGTATCAACAGCCCCCGCCTCGCCGTCGAGGCGTTCGGCAATCCATTTCAGGACGCGGGCATTGTCTCCGAAACCCGGCCAGACGAACTGGCCGTCCTCGTTCTTGCGGAACCAGTTGACGAAGTAGAGGCGCGGCAGCTTGGCCGCTTCGGTCCTGCCGGCCATCGACAGCCAATGGGCGAAATAGTCACCCATATTGTAGCCGCAGAAGGGCAGCATGGCGAAGGGGTCGCGGCGCAGGGTGCCGATGGCGTTCTCGGCGGCGGCGGTGCCTTCCGAGGCGACCGACGAGCCCATGAACACGCCGTGCTCCCAGTCGAAGGCTTCCGTCACCAGCGGCACGGCCGAGGCGCGGCGGCCGCCGAACAGGATGGCGTCGATCGGCACGCCCTTGGGATCTTCCCACTCTGGCGCGATGGTCGGGCATTGCGAGGCCGGGGCGGCGAAGCGGGCGTTGGCATGGGCCGCAGGCTCGCCCGAAGCCGGGTCGTGAGGAACGCCCTTCCAGTTGGTCAGGCCTTCGGGGGCGACCTTCGAGAGACCTTCCCACCAGACGTCGTTGTCGGCGGTCAGGGCTGTGTTGGTGAAGACGGTATTGGTCGCCATCGTGGCGAGGGCGTTGCCGTTGGTGTTGCGGCTGGTGCCGGGAGCGACGCCGAAGAAGCCGGCTTCCGGGTTCACGGCGTACAGGCGGCCGTCGTCGCCGAAGCGCATCCAGGCGATGTCGTCGCCGATGGTCTCGGCCTTCCAGCCGGGGATGGTCGGCTGGAGCATGGCGAGGTTGGTCTTGCCGCAGGCCGAGGGGAAGGCGGCGGCGACGTATTTGGCGCGGCCCTTCGGATCGGTCAGCTTGAGGATCAGCATGTGCTCGGCCAGCCAGCCCTCGTCGCGGGCCATGACCGAGGCGATGCGCAGGGCGTAGCATTTCTTGCCCAGCAGGGCGTTGCCGCCATAGCCCGAACCGTAGGACCAGATCTCGCGGGTCTCGGGATAATGGACGATCCACTTGTCCTCGTTGCAGGGCCACGGCACGTCCGCCTGGCCCTCGGCCAGCGGGGCACCAAGCGTGTGAACGGCCGGCACGAAGACGCCGTCCTCGCCCATCAGGTCCAGCACCGGCTGCCCCATGCGGGTCATGATGCCCATGGAGATGGCGACATAGCCGCTGTCGGTGATCTCGACGCCGAGGGCGCTGAGCTCCGAACCCAGGGGGCCCATGGAGAAGGGCACCACATACATCGTCCGGCCGGCCATACAGCCGTCGAACAGGCCGTTCAGACGGGCCCGCATCTCGACCGGATCGGACCAGTTGTTGGTCGGGCCGGCGTCGACCTTGTCAGCCGAACAGATGAAGGTCCGGCTCTCGACCCGGGCCACGTCCTTGGGGTCCGAGGCGGCGTAGTAGCAACCCGGACGCCTGGTCTGGTCGAGCTCGCGCAGCGTGCCCTTGCCGATCAGATCGGCGACGATGGCGGCCTTCTCGGCCTCCGAGCCGTCGCACCAATGGACCCGCGCCGGCTTGGTCAGGGCAGCGATCTGCTCGACCCAGGCGATCAGGCCGGCATGTCGGGTGGGAGCCGGGTGAAGGCCCTGGATGGCGGATGCGGTCACAATCACTCTCCTGAACGTCGCCCGGCGATCTGCGCCGCCGTGGCCTCCCTTGCGTGGCATCACGCAATGTTTCAGGCGCGGAATGACATCTTAGGCGACGCTGCGTCAACCGATGCACGTTTCAACCTCTTGCGAGCGAGGCACCCGGAGGGTCCTGCATATTTCCGGTCGCCGTGAGCCGGGGCGCGATGTATCCGGGCAGCCATGCAGACCATGGAACCGATCGGGACGACACCCCGGGGAGCCCTCGCCTCTCCCGCTGTGGCCCGGAACACCGGGCCGATTCTCGGGGTGCTGCGCGCCCATCTGCCGCACCGCGGGGCGGTGCTGGAAATCGCCGCCGGGTCGGGCGAGCATGCCCTGGCCTTCGCCGGAGCCCTGCCCGGCCTCGACTGGACGCCGAGCGACCCGTCGGCCGAGGCGCGGGCCAGTATCGCGGCCTGGGCGGCGACGGCGGGTCTGCCCAACCTGGGTGAGCCCCTGCCGCTCGATGTGCTGGACCCGACGACCTGGCCGGAGGACCGGCTGCAGGCCGTGGTCTGCATCAACATGATCCACATCAGCCCCTGGGCCGCGACCGAAGGCCTGATGGCCCTGGCCGGAAGCCGGCTGGCCGTCGGCGGACTGCTGATCCTTTACGGCCCCTATCGCGAGGCTGACGTTCCTCTGGCGGCCTCGAACGCCGGATTCGACGAGAGCCTGAAGGCGCGCGATCCGGCCTGGGGCCTGCGCGACAGGGACGAAGTGGCGGCGGCGGCCAAGGCCCAAGGGCTGGCGCTGACCCGGCGGATCGAAATGCCGTCGAACAATCTGATGCTGCTGTTCCGGCGAGTCTGAACAAGGCTTGCGCCTGCGACGCGGATATGGCGGCATCCCGGCCCGGCTTTGCTGAACCCTGACCGAAAGCGTCGACATGAAGCGTCTTCTCCTTGTTGTGGCCGTCCTGGCCGTCGCCGCTCCGGCCTGGGGGCAGACGCCGCCACCGACGACGGCACCGGCCGCCGCCGCTCCCGCCCCGCCCTATGGCGCGCCGATCGGGCTGGAGACGGCCCAGGCCCTGATCGACCGGGCCACCGCAGCCGCCTCGGCGCGCGGATTCCGCATGGCCTTCGCGATCGTCGAGCCCTCGGGCCAGCTGGTCGCCTTCGGGCGGATGGACGACACCCAGTACGGCTCCATCGCCGTCGCCCAGGCCAAGGCCCGGTCCGCCGCCCTGTACCGGACCGCGACCTCGGTGTCGGAGGAGCGGCTGACCGGCGGGCGGACGGCGCTGCTGGCGCTCGACGGCATGGTCCCGGTTGCCGGGGGCGTGCCCATCGTCGTGGACGGCCGGATCATCGGCGCGATCGGCGTGTCGGGAGCCTCTTCGGCCCAGGACGACGAGATCGCGCGCGCGGCCATTGCGGCGGTCCTCGGGGGCTGATCGGGGCGGCTGGACCCCGCTGCGCCCGGGGGCTAGGGACCGGCATGGCGTTTTCCAGAACCTATGACGGCGAAGAGCCGGTCCGGATCAACAAATGGCTGGGCCAGACCGGCGTCTGCTCACGCCGTGAGGCCGATGCCCTGATCGCCGACGGCCTCGTCTCGGTCGACGGCGAGGTGGTCACCGACGCCGGCCGCAAGCTCGAGAGCGGCCAGACCCTGACCCTGAACGACCGGGCCACGGCCGCCCTGGCCGAGGGCGTGACCATCGTGATGCACAAGCCGATGGGCTATGTCTCGGGTCAGCCGGAGCCGAACAAACTGCCCGCGGTCCGGCTGGTCACCGACAACAACCGGGTCGGCGACGGCGTGACGCCCGCGGACGAGGTCTCCCTGCCCCCGATCGGGCGGCTGGACGAGGATTCCCGCGGCCTGCTGCTGCTGTCATCGGACGGGGTGGTGGCCAAGGCGGTGATCGGGCCGCAGTCCGATCTGGACAAGGAATATCTGGTCCGGGTGACGGGCGACATCACCGAGAAGAAGCTCAAGATCCTGCGCCACGGCCTGATGCTGGACGGCCGCCAGCTGAGGCCCGCTTATGTCAGCCGTATGGAGTCCTTCCGGCTGAAATTCATCCTGCGCGAGGGCCGCAACCGCCAGATCCGGCGGATGTGCGAAATGGTCGATCTGGAGGTCGTCGACCTGATCCGGGTCCGGATCGGCCCGCTGAAGCTGGACAACCTGCCCGAGGGCAAATGGCGGCTGCTGACCCCCGAAGAGCGGGCGGCGCTGGTGGGTTAGGGGGTCCCGGGGCCCGACCTTCAGGCCGACGTCAGGCTCAGGGCATTGCCGTCGGGGTCGTTGAAGAAGGCGACCTTCGCCTTGCCGTCCGGCGCGGTCCAGATGCCCAATTCGTCCTGACCCAGGCCCGGATAGATCGTCATGGTCACGCCACGCGCGACGAGCCGCCGGATCGTGCCCTCGATATCCTCGACCATCCAGCCCAGGACCGGATGCCCCTGGGCGACGTGGTTGTCGAGCTTCGTGATCCGCAGGGTGGTGCCGTTCAGGTCGAAGACATGGGCGAAGCCGTCGTCGACGACGAATCTGAACCCCAGCGTCTCGCCATAGAAGGCCCTGGCCGTCTCCGGGTCGCGCGTGTTGATAAAGGTGATCACCCCGGCCGAAGCCCCGATGGTCATGCCCGCTCTCCCGCCCCCGTCTGGAGCCGAGGATGGCCCGGGCGGGGGCGCGGGTCAAAAGGCCCCTTTTCTTTCGTCATCCTCCGGCAAGGCGCGCAGCGCCGCAGACCGGGGGACCCAGCGGCGCGCGTGAGCGCGACCCTGTCGCGGACACA
>JBEIJS010000013.1:0-28798 GCA_040380105.1 Caulobacteraceae bacterium
CGGACGATGCCGGTCGGCTGAACCAGGTCTTTGCCGAGACCAGCTTCCTGTATGGCTCAAACGCCTCGTTCATCGAGGATTTGCACGAGAAATGGGCCGCCGATCCGGCGGCTGGCTCGGGCGAATGGCGCGCCTTCTTCGATCAGCTCCGGGACAATGCCGAGAGTGTGAAGGCCTCGGGCGCCGCCGGTGCCTGGGGTCGCCCGGTTACGACCGAGCCGACCGAGGCAACGGGCGTGTTCGACGGCCGCTGGCCCGCTCCGAAGGCCGATCCGAAAAAGCCGGGTGCCGCGGCCGCCGCCCCTGCGCCGGCCGCCGCTCCGGACGCCGCCGTCCTGGCCGAGGCCGTCCGCACCGCCGCTCATGATTCGATCCGGGCGCTGATGCTGATCCGCAGCTATCGCGTCCGCGGTCACCTGCAGGCCAGTCTCGACCCGCTGGGCATTGAGCAACCGCCCAGCAACCCGGAACTGACCCCCGAATTCTACGGCTTCAGCGAGGCCGACCTCGACCGGCCGATCTTCCTGGACGGCGTGCTGGGCTTCCAGACCGGCACCATCCGCGAGGTCCTCGCGCTGCTGAAGCGCACCTACTGCGGCACGCTCGGCATCCAGTTCATGCATATCGCCGAGCCGGAAGAGAAGACCTGGCTGCAGGCACGTTTCGAGGGTGCGGACACCTTCGCCCAGAACGGCTTCACCCGTGAGGGCAAGCTGGCCATCCTCTACAAGCTGATCGAGGCCGAGGGCTTCGAACGCTTCCTGCACAAACGTTTCCCCGGCACCAAGCGGTTCGGCCTGGACGGCGGCGAGGCCATGGTCCCGGCGCTGGAGCAGATCATCAAGCGCGGCGGTGCCCTGGGCGTCGACGAGATCGTGCTGGGCATGGCCCACCGCGGGCGGCTGAACACCCTGGCGGCGGTGATGGGCAAACCCTATCGCGCCATCTTCCACGAATTCCAGGGCGGCTCGACCGTCCCCTCGGACATCGAAGGTTCTGGCGACGTCAAATACCACATGGGGGCCTCGTCGGACCGGTCGTTCGACGGCAACAACGTCCACCTGTCCCTGACCGCCAACCCGTCGCACCTCGAGATCGTCAATCCGGTGGTGCTGGGCAAGGCGCGGGCGAAACAGGCCTTCGACATTCGCGCCGCCAATGCCGGCCGGCCCGAGGAGACCTGGGCCCTCGACCGCTCCAAGGTCATGCCCCTGCTGATCCATGGCGACGCCGCCTTCGCCGGCCAGGGCGTGGTGGCCGAATGCTTCGCCCTGATGGGGCTGAAGGGCTATCGCACCGGCGGGACGATGCATTTCGTCGTCAACAACCAGATCGGCTTCACGACCAGCCCGCGAAACAGCCGCTCCTCGCCCTATCCGTCGGACGTGGCCCTGATGGTCCAGGCCCCGATCTTCCACGTCAACGGCGACGATCCGGAAGCGGTGGTCTTCGCCGCCAAGGTGGCGACGGAGTTCCGGCAGAAATTCCACAAGGATGTGGTGGTGGACATGTTCTGCTACCGCCGCTTCGGTCACAACGAGGGCGA
The DNA here is from genome assembly GCA_040380105.1 of Caulobacteraceae bacterium. Lineage (GTDB taxonomy): Bacteria > Pseudomonadota > Alphaproteobacteria > Caulobacterales > Caulobacteraceae > Brevundimonas. The sequence goes on from JBEIJS010000013.1 coordinate 1,547, forward strand.
CGACCCGACCTTCACCCAGCCGCTGATGTATTCGAAGATCCGCGCCCTGAAGTCGACGCGCGAGATCTATTCCGAGCGGCTGATCGCTGAAGGTGTGATCGACCAGGCCGCTGTCGACGCGGAAGTGACCCGGTTCGAGGCCTTCCTCGACGCCGAGTTCGAGGCCGGCAAGACCTTCGAGGCGCACAAGGCCGACTGGATGGACGGCCAGTGGCAGGGTATCGGCCAGCCGGACGGCGAGGAGCGCCGCGGGGAAACCTCGGTACCGGCCGCCAAACTGGCTGACCTCGGCCACAGGCTGACGACGATTCCCAACTCGGTCGACATGCACAAGACGCTGAAACGCGTCATCGACGGCCGGCGCGAGATGATCACGACCGGTGAGAACATAGACTGGGCCACGGCCGAGAGCCTGGCCTTCGGCTCGCTGCTGGACGAGGGTTTCCCGGTCCGCCTGTCGGGCCAGGATTCGGTGCGCGGCACCTTCTCCCAGCGCCACTCGGGTATCATCGACCAGACCACCGAGGCCCGCTACGTCCCGCTGAACAACATCCGCGACGGCCAGGCCGAGTTCGAGGTCATCGACTCCGCCCTGTCGGAAGAGGCCGTGCTTGGCTTCGAATACGGCTACGCCCTGACCGACCCCAATACCCTGGTGATGTGGGAGGCCCAGTTCGGCGATTTCGTGAACGGTGCCCAGGTGGTGATCGACCAGTTCATCAGTTCGGGCGAACGCAAATGGCTGCGCATGTGCGGCCTGACCATGCTGCTGCCGCACGGCTACGAAGGGCAGGGACCGGAACACTCCTCGGCCCGTCTCGAGCGCTTCCTGCAGGCCTGCGCCGAGGACAATATGCAGGTCGCCAACTGTTCGACCCCGGCCAACTATTTCCACATCCTGCGTCGCCAGATGCACCGGCCGTTCCGCAAGCCGCTGATCATCATGACGCCCAAGAGCCTGCTGCGGCACAAGAAGGCGGTCTCGAGCCTCGCCGAACTGGCCGAGGGCAGCTCCTTCCACCGCGTGCTGCACGACGACGCCGAGCGTCGTCCCGACGTCGCCGGGATCACGGTCAAGCCGGATGCCGACATTCGCCGCGTCATCCTCTGCTCGGGCAAGGTCTATTATGACCTGCTGGAGCGGCGCGAGCGCGACCAGATCGATGACATCTATCTGATGCGGCTGGAGCAATTCTATCCCTGGCCGATGAAGTCGTTGCTGACCGAACTGGGCCGATTCCCGAACGCCGAACTGGTCTGGTGCCAGGAAGAGCCCAAGAACATGGGCGGCTGGACCTTCGTCGACCCCTGGCTGGAGCTCACGCTCGAGAAGCTGTCGGTGAAGTCGAAGCGCGCCCGCTATGTCGGTCGCCCGGCCTCCGCCTCGACCGCCGCCGGCCTGATGAGCCGGCACCTGAAAGAACTCGACGCCTTCCTGACCGACGCCTTCGCCTGATTCCGCCCCGGACAGCGGCTGTGCCGTTCCCGGGATGACCAAAGAACGAACCTGAGAGAGCCCGTCCCATGGCCGATATCCTGACCCCCGCCCTCGGCGAATCCGTCTCCGAAGCCACGATCGGCAAATGGACGAAGAAGGCCGGCGACGCCGTGAAGAAGGACGAGGTCCTGGTCGAGCTGGAAACCGACAAGGTCTCGCTGGAAGTGGTCGCGCCGTCCGACGGAGTCCTGACCGAGATCCGGGCCGCCGACGGCGCGACCGTGACCCCGGGCGCCGTTCTGGGCGTGATCAGCGAGGGAGCCTCAGCCGCACCCGCCGCCGCGGCCCCGAAGGCTGAAACGCCAAAGCCCGAGGCGGCTCCTGCCGCGCCCGCTCCTGCCGCCCCCGCTGCGGCCTCGGGCGGCACGGTTCCGATCATGACCCCCACCATGGGCGAGAGCGTCGCCGAGGGCACGATGGGAACCTGGCTCAAGAAGTCCGGCGACACCGTCGCCAAGGATGAAATGCTGGTCGAGATCGAGACCGACAAGGTCGCGGTCGAGGTGTCGGCCCCCGTCGCCGGCGTCCTGACCATTGCGGCTGAAGCCGGTTCGAGCGTCACGCCCGGTCAGCAGATCGGCTCGATCGCCGCTTCGGGTGAGGGCGCCAGCCCGGCTCCGGCTCAAGCCGCCGCGGCGCCCGCCGCTGCTCCGGCATCCGATGCCCCGCACCTGTCGCCCGCCGTCCAGCGCGTGGTGACCGAGAACAACCTCGACCCCAAGGCCATCGCCGCCACCGGCCCCAAGGGCAACATCACCAAGGCCGACGCCGTGAACGCCATCTCCGCCGCCCCCGCCGCTCCCGCCACCGCTCCGGCCCCCACCGCGGCACCGGCCGCCCCGCGCGCCGACCAGCCGCGTGAGGAGCGGGTCAAGATGACCCGGCTGCGCCAGACCATCGCGCGCCGCCTCAAGGAATCGCAGAACACGGCTGCCCAGCTGACGACCTTCAACGAGGTGGACATGACCAATGTCATGGCCCTGCGGAACCAGTACAAGGATGTGTTCGAGAAGCGCCACGGCGTGAAGCTGGGCTTCATGTCCTTCTTCACCAAGGCGGTGGTCGCGGCCCTGAAGGAAATCCCGGCGGTCAATGCCGAGATCGACGGCACCGACATCATCTACAAGAACCACTATGACATCGGCGTCGCCGTCGGCACCGAAAAGGGTCTGGTCGTGCCGGTCCTGCGCGACGCCGACCATCTGTCGCTGGCCGGGATCGAAAAGGGCATCGCCGCCCTCGGCAAGGCCGCACGCGACGGCGCCTTGACCCTCGAGCAGCTGCAGGGCGGCACCTTCACCATCACCAACGGCGGCACCTATGGCTCGCTGATGTCGACGCCGATCCTGAACGCCCCGCAGTCGGGCATCCTCGGCATGCACAACATCGTCCAGCGCCCGATGGCCGTGGAAGGCCAGGTGGTGATCCGGCCGATGATGTATCTGGCCCTCAGCTACGATCACCGCATCGTCGACGGCAAGGAGGCGGTGACCTTCCTCGTCCGCGTCAAGGAACTGCTGGAAGACCCGGCGCGGGCGCTGCTGGACCTCTGACCGTGACGGAGGCCGCGGACGTTCTGGAAGTCGCGCGGTTCTCGACCATTCCCGAGGCGGAGTTGGCGGCGTCCTTCCTGCAGCAGCAGGGCGTGCGCGCCTGGCTTCCCGATCGCGACATGGCGACGATGAACCCCGACCTTCTGATCGCCCTCGGCGGCGTGCGGGTCGCCACGACGACCTCGCAAATCGTCGAGGCACGCGCCATCATCGCCCGCATGCGCGCCGGTGAATTCATTGATGGGGCGGACGAGTCCGGCGACTGGATGATCGAGCACACGCCGGGCCGTGTGGGCGATCTGCACGACTACGAGATTAGCGGTGTGATGGGCTGGGCCAAGAAGACCGGCGCGATTGTCGTCGTCCTGGCCTTCGTCGTCTTCCCGGTGGCAGGATGTGTTTTGACGGCGCTGGGCGGCTAGGGCCGGCCCAGCCCGCCCAGCACCTCATCCGTATCCGCTCCCAGCGCCGGCGGCGGCCGGTCATAGGCTACCGGCGTCAGCGACATCCGGATCGGCGAGGCCACGGTCCGCACAGGTCCGGACAGGTCCGCCCGCGTCTGCGTCACTTCCAGCCCGCGATGCTTCGCCTGCGGTTCGTCGAACACCTGGTCGATCGTATTGACCGGCCCGCAAGGCACCCCTGCCGCCTCCAGCGCTGCCATCAGGCCGTGCATGGTCAGGCCCGCCGTCAGGGCCGACAGTTCCGCCGTCATCACCGCGCGATGCTCGATCCGGAGGGCATTGGTCAGGAAGCGCGGGTCTGCACTGAGGCCCGGCGCGCCCAGCGCTCCGGCGAGCGCCCGGAACTGGCTGTCATTGCCGACGGCGATGACCACCATACCGTCCGTGCACGGAAAGGGCTGGTAGGGTGCGAGGTTCGGGTGGGCATTGCCCATCCGCGTCGGGGCCTTGCCGGAGACGAACCAGTTGGTCGCCTGATTGGCGAGCATGGCCGCCTGGACGTCGAACAGGGCGATGTCGATATGCTGGCCCTGGCCGGTCGCCCGCGCGTGCAGCAGGGCCGCCATGATCGCATTGGAGGCATACAGGCCGGTGAACAGGTCGACGACCGCGACCCCGACCTTCATCGGCTCGGCCCCGGCCGCGCCGTCTGGCTGGCCGGTGATCGACATCAGCCCGCCCATGGCCTGGATCATATAGTCATAGCCGGCCCGGTGGGCGTCCGGCCCGTCCTGGCCGAAGCCGGTGATCGAGCAATAGACCAGCTTCGGATTGATCGCCGACATGGCGGCGTGGTCGAGGCCGTATTTCTTCAGCCCGCCCATCTTGAAATTCTCGACCACGACATCGCAGCTCTTGCTCAGTTCACGGACGATCTGCGCGCCTTCGGGTGTGGCGAGGTCCAGCGCGACAGACTTCTTGCCCCGGTTGGCGCACAGGAAATAGGCGGCGTCGCCCTTTGATCCGTCGGTTTTCGTCGTGAATGGCGGGCCCCAGGCGCGGGTGTCGTCGCCGACGCCGGGCCGCTCGATCTTGATCACCTCGGCCCCGAGATCGGCCAGCATCTGGGTCGCCCAAGGCCCGGCGAGCACGCGGGACAGGTCGAGGACGCGGACGCCGGAGAGAGGACCCGAGGATAGTGGCGAGTGGCGAGTGGCGAGTGGCGAGGCGGGCTCGCTGGCCGAGATCATGCGCCCTCACCCAAGGCAGGTCGAACCTCAAACCTGCTTCTCGCCACTCGCCACTCGCCACTCGCCACTTCTAGAGCCCCGGATCCCAAACGCCCGCATCCCGCATCCGGCACTCCCGCGCCTCCCGCGCCCGGCCGTCCATCTCCTCGGCCATCACGCAGACGGCCTTTGACACCGTCGCCTTGTGAACGCCGGGGATCAGGGCGTGGGCGAAGGCGCAGCCGGCCAGTTTCAGCAGGCGGAATCCGAACCGCGCCGAGGCGGCCATATGGTGGAAATAGCTCTCGTCGACCTCGCGCGGGTGTTCGACGAACAGGCGGTGAAAGGTGCGGCTCATGGCGGCAGTCTAGCCTGCGTCGGCCCGCCCCTCTACCCGACCGGTGCATTTTGGCCTAAACCGCGCGCCTTCGCCACGCTCACGAAAGACGACCCATGGCCGACGGTGCCTCTGCTTCGCACAAGACCTTTCGCTGGGACGACCCGCTGGACCTGTCGGGCCGGCTGACCGACGACGAGCGGATGATCCAGGACGCGGCGCGGTCCTACGCCCGCGAGAAGCTGCTGCCCCGGGTGGTCGAGGCGTTCCGCGACGAGACCTTCGATCGCGCCATCATGACCGAACTGGGCGAGATGGGCTTCCTCGGGGCCATGCTGCCGGAACAGTACGGCGGCTCCTCGGTCAGCCACGTCGCCTATGGTCTGATCGCCCGCGAGATCGAGGCGGTCGACAGCGGCTATCGCTCGGCCATGTCGGTCCAGTCGTCCCTGGCCATGTATCCGATCTACGCCTTCGGCTCGGAGGAGCAGAAGATGCGCTTCCTGCCCCGCATGGCGGCGGGCGAACTGGTCGGCTGTTTCGGCCTGACCGAGGCCGACGGCGGTTCCGACCCGGCCTCAATGAAGACGAAGGCGGTCGCGGTCGACGGCGGCTACCGGCTGAACGGTGCCAAATACTGGATCACCAACAGCCCGATCTCGGACCTCGCGATCGTCTGGGCCAAGCTGGATGATGTGATCCGGGGCTTCATCGTCGAGCGCGGCATGGACGGCTTCACCACCGACAAGATCGGCGACAAGCTGTCGCTGCGCGCCTCCATCACCGGCGACATCGGCCTGAACGACGTCTTCGTACCGGAGGCGAACCTGCTGCCGGGCGTCAAGGGTCTGCGTGGACCCTTCTCCTGTCTGAACAAGGCCCGCTTCGGCATCGCCTGGGGGGCCATGGGCGCGGCTGAGGCCTGTTTCCACCTGACCCGCGACTATGTCGGCGAGCGGATGCTGTTTGGCCGGCCGCTGTCCTCGCGCCAGCTGGTGCAGAAGAAGCTGGCTGACATGCAGACCGAGATCTTCCTCGGCTTCGAAGGTGCGCTGGCGCTGGGCCGACTGCTCGACCAGGGAGCCTGGGTCCCCGAGGCCATCTCGATGATGAAGCGCAACAACTGCGGCAAGGCGCTGGATATCGCCCGCGTCGCCCGCGACATGCACGGCGGCGCCGGCATCACCGGCGAGATGCACGTCATGCGTCACGCCATGAACCTCGAGACGGTCAACACCTATGAGGGCGCCCACGATGTCCACGCCCTGATCCTGGGCCGCGCCATCACGCGCGAAAGCGCCTTCTAGGGACGAGGACTTTCCGCCGGGGGGTCTTCCCGCGTCCCGGTATTGACCTCGGGCACATAGAGGCCGGTCACCAGCCGGGTCAGGAAACCCCCCGGCTGGCTGCGGGGACCATAGCGGCCGCAGGGGTCCGGGTCGGCGATCGCGCGCACCGGTCGATCCGCGGGGGCGAAGGCGTCGCCGACGGCGTCGGCGAAGGGTTCGGCCAGCTGCAGGGCGTCACCCACGCGCGAGAGTGACGGCGAATCGGTGCCCAGCACATTGGCGTTGCGCGCCCAGGCAATGGCGGCGGCCTGGCCTCCGCGCGCGTCCAGCAACTCCGCCTCCGCTGCCAGCCCGCCCGTGGTGCCGGGCACCCGGACCGTGCCGGGGCCGGGGATGAAGGCATTGGCCACAGCCGCCACGGCCGATCCCGCGGGCGCGGTCGCGTCGATCCGAACGACAGCCGCCCGAACGCGGGCCGTCCCATCGGGCGCTGCGGCGAGGGTGAACCGCTCGCTGATCTCGTAACAGACCTGCCGATCGACCTCACGCAGCACCAGGGCGCGCTCCTCGGCCGTCAGCGCCTCGCCCGCCTGTCCGACCAGGACGGTCGGCTCGAGCCAGACCTGCTCGATCGCAGCGGCTGCCGCCTCGCCGCCGTGTTGCCGGACCGAAGCGCGCACGGTGTCCTCGAGGGTCTCAAGCCGGTCGTAGCCGGAGAGGAAGCCGCTGTTCGCGTCAGGCGCGGTCTGACAGGCGGCAAGGCCGCAAAGGGCCAGAAGGCCGGTGGGCAGAACGGATTTTGCGATCATGGGAGCTCCTTGCCGTGAACATACCCGGCGCAAGCCGATCCGGATGCCCATGCCATCAGAAATCTTCGCCCAGCTGCGCGAAGTCTTCGCCGGCCGCCGCGCCCTGCGCCAGGAAGACGACCCGGCCCCGGGGCTGTCGTCATCGCGCATTTCTCGCGCTAGACGGAAATCTGTGCCCTGATAGACGCCGTCGACAGGGGCCTGGATTTGGGTCCGGCAAGGGTCTGCGCCACTTTTTGGAATCGGAAGGAATCGATCCGAAACAAAAATGGTCTAGGGTCGGGCCAACAACAGGGGATTGGCGATGCGTTCCATCATTCGGACCGGCGGTTTGTCCGTGCTGGCTCTGGTCGTCGCGGTCCCGTTGATTGCCGCAACGCCCGCTGCCGCGCAGCAGTCACCGGTGCCGTTCGACGCCCAGCGCGGCGTCTTCACCTTCGCGACCGGCCTGGAACGGGCCCTGCCTGCGGTGGTCCAGGTCACCACCCTCGGCCAGTCCGAGGGCCCCAGTTCGGGTGAGAACGAGCCGCGCCCGATCTCCAGTGGCTCGGGTGCCATCATTGACGCGCGCGAGGGCATCGTCGTCACCAACAACCATGTGGTTGAGGGCGGGCGGAAATTCACCGTCGACATGACCGACGGCCGCATCTTCGACGCCGTCCTGATCGGCACCGACAAGGCGACCGACCTGGCCGTGCTGAAGATCGAGGCGACCGGCCTGTCGCAGATCGACGTAGTCAATTCCGATTCCCTGCGCACCGGCGATCTGGCCTTTGCCGTCGGCTATCCGCTCGGTCTCGACCAGACCCTGACCATGGGTGTGATCTCGGGCCTCGGTCGCTCCGGCATGGGTGACCGGATCGAGGACTATATCCAGACCGATGCGGCGGTGAACTCCGGCAATTCCGGTGGCCCGCTGCTCGACAGCCGCGGGCGGCTTATCGGGATCAATACCTCCATCCTGTCGGGTGGCGGGGGCGGCAATGACGGCATCGCCTTCGCCGTGCCCAGCCGCATCCTGATGTATGTGGTCGCCCAGCTGCGCGAGAGTGGCGAGGTCAGGCGCGGGACGACCGGGGCCATTTTCGGCTCCCTCAATGCAGAGCGCTCGCGTGATCTTGGTCTCGGCATCGTGCGCGGCGCGGTGGTCGAGGACGTCGCGCCCGGCTCCTCGGCCGAGGCTGCCGGTCTGCAACGCGGCGACATCGTTACCCGGATCCAGAGTCGCCCCGTCTCCAATGCCGGCACCGTCGCCGCCACAATCGGCATCGCCGAGCGCGGGACACGTCTCGAGGTGGTCTATCTGCGCGAAGGGCGTGAGGGGCGCACCACTTTGACGGTGGAGCCCCCTTCGGAACTCGGGACCACCATCGGTACGGGTGTGGTCATGGCCCGGGGTGCGTCCGTGCGTCTCGTATCGGAAGGATTCCAGGTCTTTGCCGTCGAGGGTGGTTCGGCGGCGGCGGCCGAGGGGCTGCTGGCGGGTGACCTGATTCTGCTGATCGACGGCGCACCGATCGCGAGGCTCGAAGACCTGGCCGCCGCGCTGGGCGCGGAGGGACGCCGGGTCATGTCCATCACCCGAGGCGGCGAGCCGGTCGAGATCGTTCTGCCCTGAGTCCGCTGCCTCCCCGCTCTCCCCAAGGCCCGGGCAGCAAAACGCCCGCTCTGCCGGGAGGGGGAGGGTGGCTGAGCGGGCGTCTCTGCTTCGATAAAGCATCGGCCCGTCAGAGCCCTTGGTGGAGTGATCCAGGAGGGGCTGGGGGGGCTGTTCAGGATCCGGAAACGCTCCGAACTCCGACGAGCCGATGGATCTCTTGTCCCTCCTCAAGGGGGCGGGCGATGGGCGGAAGCGAGGCGATTTCATGTTCGCGGCGAATTGTTCGGCTCGCGGCGTTCCAGACACAGCGTTCGACGGCCCGGTGACCTTGACCCTCGGCAAGGCGACTGGCGTTTTCCGGGCGGTGGCTTAACCTCGTCCGGATGAGCGACGCCGCTGATTTGCCGTCCGTTCCCGGTCCGGTCTTCTTCGACCGGCGCGAACTCGACCTGATCCTGAGGGTCTATGGCCGGATGGTGGCGGCGGCCGAGTGGCGCGACTACGCCATGGTCGGCCACCGGGAGTTCGCCGAGTTCGCCGTCTTCCGCCGCTCGGGGGATGCCCCCCTTTACCGGATTGAGAAACGCCCCGCCCTGCGGCTCAAACAGGGCCAGTGGGCGGTCATCGGAGAGGGCGGAATCGTGCTCCGCCGGGGCCGGGAGCTGGCCCAGGTGCTGCGCGTCTTCGACAGCCGCCGATTCAGGATCGTGGAATAGAAAAGGCCCCGGCGATTCCGCCGGGGCCTCTCTGTCTACCGATGTTGCAACCCGCTATTCGCGGTTGCCGCCCAGGAACATGAGCAGGAACTGGAACAGGTTCACGAAGTTGATGAACAGGCTCAAGGCTCCGAACCCCGTGGCCACGCCCATGGCGGCCTGGTCGCCACCAAGGGAATAGTAGGTCATCTTCAGCCGCTGGGTATCGAAGGCGATCAGGCCCGAGAAGATCAGCACGCCGATGGCGCTGATGATCAGGGCCATCATGCTGGACTGCAGGAACATGTTGACCAGCATGGCGATGACGAGGCCGATCACGCCCATGATGAGGAAGCTGCCGAGGCCGCTGAGGTCCTTCTTGGTCGTATAGCCGAACAGGCTCAGCCCCCCGAAGGCGGCGGCGGTCACGAAGAAGGTCGAGGCGATGGACTCGTTCGTGTAGCGCAGGAACAGGATGCCCATCCCGGCGCCGATGGTGGCGACGACGGCCCAGTAGAGCAGGTTTACGCCGCCCGCCGTCGGGTTCTTCATGAAGAACATCGAGCCAAACAGCAGGACCAGCGGCGAGAACTGCACCACCATCCCCAGCATGGTCAGGCCGACACGACCGTCGGGGCCGGCGGCGAACAGCAGTTGCTGGACTGCCGGGACATTGCCCGTGACGTAGGCCAAGGCTCCGGCAACCACCAGGCCGAGGGCCAGTTTGTTGTAAACGCCCAGCATGAAGCTGCGCAGGCCCGCGTCCACCGACATGTCGGCCGAGGCGGGGATCGAATAGCCGTTTCTGAAATCGCTCATGGCGAGATCGGTCCTCCATTGGGCCGGGCGAACCCCGGCCTTTATTCAATTATCGGGCGGGTTCGATCCTTCCGCAAGGAAAACCGGACTTGGGAACCGTGTTCCGAGCCGCTACCAACGGTCGCATGATCCGGCTTTTCACCGCCCTGTCTGTCCCTGATGATGTCGCCGGGGTGCTCGCGCGCCGCCAGACAGGCCTGCCCGGGGCCAGCTGGCGGACGGACGACCAGCTCCACATCACCCTGGCCTTCTATGGCGAGATCGACGAGCGTCGCGCCGATGACCTGTCGATCGAGCTGGAGCGGGCGGCGACGGGCGGCCCGTTCGAGATCAGCCTGTCCGGCGTCGGTGCCTTTGGTGACGGCCATCGGACTCACGCCATCTGGGCCGGGGTCGAGGCCAACGACCGGCTGTCGGTTCTCGCCGGCCGATGCCGCAACGCCGCCGAACGGGCTGCCATCCCTATCGAGCGCCGGGACTATCGCCCCCATCTGACCCTGGCCTATCTCAACGCCGGGGTGGACCCTGCCCGGGTCGGGGCGTGGATTGCCGACCACAATCTGCTGCAGTCCCCGCCGATCCGGGTGGACCGGTTCAGCCTTTATTCCAGCGTCCTTGGCCGGAGCGGCAGCCGCTATGACCTCGAGAGGGATTACGTCCTGTGACCGGACCCGTGCTTGAAACCGAACGCCTGATCCTGCGCCCCATCGCCATGGAGGACTTTCCGCGCTGGGCGGAAATGATGGGTGACTCTGAAGCCGCGAAATTCCTCGGCGGGGTCCAGCCTGAGGCTGTGGCCTGGCGGGGGTTCATGACCATGGCCGGGGCCTGGAGCCTGACCGGCGTGTCCATGTTCTCGATCATCGGACGCGAGACTGGCCTGTGGCTGGGCCGCGCCGGGCCCTGGAGCCCGCCGGGATGGCCGGGCACCGAGGTCGGCTGGGCCCTGCACCCGGACGCCCAGGGCAAGGGCTATGGCGTGGAGGCGGCGACCGCGACCATCGACTATGCCTTTGACGTTCTGGGCTGGACCGAGGTCATCCATACCATCGCCCCGGACAACACCCCGTCGCAGCGGCTGGCCGGGCGAATCGGCTCGCGCAATCTGGGCCCCACCCGCCTGCCTCCCCCCTTCAGTGAGCTGCCCGTCGACAGCTGGGGCCAGAGCCGGGAGGACTGGCGGGCCCGGTCGCGCTGAAGAGATGACACGCTGAGGACACACTGACGCTTTGACCGACCGACGCGTTCCGCTAGTCAGGAGCCAGGAAACGACGAGGATAGGCGATGCGGGTTCTGGTTCTGGGCGGCGACGGGTTCTGCGGCTGGCCCACGGCGTTGCATCTGTCGGCACGGGGTTGGGACGTCTGCATCGTCGACAACCTCAGCCGCCGCAACATCGACAATGAGCTCGAGGTCCAGTCCCTGACGCCGATCCGGACCATGGGCGAGCGGATCACCGCCTGGCAGGAGGTCAGCGGCCGGACCATCGAATTCGTCAACATGACCGTCGGCAAGGAGTTCGACCGGCTGGTCGCCCTGATCAACGACTGGAAGCCCGACAGCGTCGTCCATTTCGCCGAACAAAGGGCCGCGCCCTATTCGATGAAGTCGGCGCGGCACAAGCTCTATACGGTCGACAACAATCTCAACGCCACCAACCACCTGCTGGCGGCCATCGTGGAAAGCGGCCGGGATATCCATCTGGCCCACCTCGGGACCATGGGCGTCTATGGCTATACGACCGCCGGCCTGCGCATTCCGGAAGGCTATCTCAAGGTCACCGTCGACACCGATTTCGGCCCCGCCGAGCAGGAGATCCTGTTCCCGCCGAACCCGGGCTCGATCTATCACATGACCAAGACCCAGGACGCCCTGCTGTTCCAGTTCTACGCCCGGAACGACGGCCTCCGGATCACCGACCTGCACCAGGGCATCGTCTGGGGCGCCCAGACGGAAGAGACCCGCAAGGACGAGCGCCTGATCAACCGGTTCGACTATGACGGTGACTACGGCACGGTCCTGAACCGCTTCCTGATGCAGGCGGCGGTCGGCTATCCGCTGACCGTGCACGGCACCGGCGGCCAGACCCGGGCCTTCATCCACATCCAGGACACGGTGCGCTGCGTAGAACTGGCGCTGAACAACCCGCCCAAGGCCGGCGACCGGGTCAAGATCCTCAACCAGATGACCGAGAGCCGCCGTGTGCGTGATCTCGCCGCCATGATCGCCGACATGACCGGGGCCGAGGTGCACAATGTGCCCAACCCGCGCCAGGAGGCCGACGAGAACGAACTGGTGGTCGCCAATGACCAGTTCCGCGAACTGGGCCTCAAGCCCATCACCCTGGCCGAGGGGCTGATGCAGGACGTGACCGGGATCGCCCGCCGCTACGCCGACCGGGCCGACCTGTCGAAAGTGCCCTGCGTCTCGACCTGGAACGGCAAGCGCGCCGAGGCCGTGAAGGCCGAACCCACGGTGGCCGCCCCGCCGACCTCACCCGTGCAGGCGCGTTCGGCCTGATCCATGCCTGAACCCGCCGCCACTCCCGCCTTGTTGGTCTTCGGCGGCGGCTGGCTGGGCCGGGCGGCAGGACTCGAGGCCGTGCGCCGCGGCGGCCGCGCCGTCCTGACCAGTCGCGATGCGGACCGAAGGGCAGCCCTGGCCGCTGAGGGCCCGGGCGTGATTGACCCCGATGACGCCCGAGCCCTCGCCGATGCCGTAGCCGGGGCCTCCGCCATCCTGATCTGCGCCCCGCCTTTGGCGGAGGGCTGTCCCGGACTCAGGGCCATGGCACCGGCCCTTGCGGCCGCGGACGTGCGGCCTGACTGGATCGGCTATGTCTCCTCGACGGCGGTCTATGGCGACCGCGGCGGTGGCTGGGCGCTTGAGGACAGCGAACTGAACGCCGCCTCCCTGGAGGGCGCGCGCCGTGTCCGGGCCGAGCGCGACTGGCTGGACGCCGGTCAGGGCATGGGGCTGACCGTCCAGCTGTTCCGTCTGCCGGGCCTCTATGGCCCCGGTCGTTCGCCGCTGGACCGGTTGCGCGACGGTACGGCGCGGATCGTGCGCAAGCCGGGTCAGGTGTTCAACCGGGTCCATGTCGATGACGTAGTCTCGGGCCTGTTTGCCTCCATGGCACGGCCCAGGGGCGGCGCAGCCTACATCCTGTGCGATGATGAGCCGGCACCGGCCGATGTCGTCATGGAGGGCGCCGCCCGGCGTCTCGGCCTGCCCCTGCCGCCGGAGGTCGACCTGGATGATCCGTCGGTGTCCGACGCCATGCGGCGCTTCTACCGCGACTCCAAACGCCTCTCGAACGCGAAGGCCAAGGCGGAACTGGGCTGGCGGCCGAAGTATCCGACGTGGCGGGAGGGGCTGGAATCTCTCATCGCCCATGACGCGACATAGTCGACATCGACCCGAGACAATTCGGCGGTGATATCGTCGACATTCCGACGACGACATCCTCGACAGGCACGACATCCGCGACAACGCGGTACGCGCTCAAGCAGCGAGCGACCGCGTCGCAAGCGTTAGCGCCCTGCTAAAAGGGCAGGATGTTCCGCTGACGGCTGTAGGCCATGGTCCCGACATTGGCACCCAGCCGCAGGCCGACGCCGGTGCGGATCGGGGCCAGGATGATGCCGTCGGCGCGCTGGTAGTTCACGCCCAGACCACCGACCAGATAGGCCGTGCCTTCCACGCCGGGATAGCGGCGATAGAGCATGTCGGGATGGTAGAGGCCGTAGACCAGGGTGAAGACCCGCGATGCATTGCCGCCGACGTCCCAGCCGATCGAGATTCCCTGCCAGAAGACCTCCTGCGATGCCGACAGGTCCTTCATGTGCAAGGCACCGCGACCGTAGCGGGCACCGAAGCCCGCGGCACCCGCAGCCTCCTCCCCGGCGATATAGGCCGTCGGCCGGTCGCCCTGTTCGGCAAAGATGCGCTCGATGGCGGCACCGATGGCCTCGGCGGCGATGCCCAGTTCGCGCGAGCCTGCAGCGACCAGTTCCTCGGCCGTATAGACCGGGGCCTGGCCGTCCGAGGCGATCGGGTAGCCGGGATTGGACGACCCGCCTGCGGTCGCGCAGGCGGACAGACCCGAGAGTCCGGCGGTGGCGGCGAGACCCGACAGGATCATTTGGCGGCGGTGCATGGTTCTGGCTCCGAATGCGGCGACGGCTCGCCCGGGACACGCGGGCGCTGGTCCATACCGTCACTGTTCTTTGAGTCAGCCTTGCGGCGGCAAGGTTAACGGGACGTTGCCATCTCGCAGCGGATCCCGCTCAGTGCTTGTTTGTCTGTGCCGTCAGCCAGTCCATCAGGGCCAGAAGGACGCCGGAGCCGACGAAGGTCAGGTGGATGATCACCAGCCACATCAACTGCGGTTCATCGAGGGGAGCCTTGGTTTCGCCGATCTCCATGAACCGCTTCAGCAGATGAATGCCGGAAATCGCCACGATGGAGGCGATCAGCTTCATCTTGAGCCCCGAAAAATCCACGGTCCCCATCCAGGGCGGCCGGTCGACGGTGTCGTCGATATCCAGTTTGGAGACGAAATTCTCGTAGCCCGAAAACAGGACGATCAGCAGCAGGTTTCCGGCGAGGGACAGGTCGATCAGGGTCAGCACGACCAGGATCACCTGTTCGCTCGTCATGGTGAAGGCCTGGGGCGCGTAATGGATCAGCTCGCGTATGAAGACGATGACCAGCATGCCCAGGGACACGATGAGCCCCAGATACATCGGGGCCATCAGCCAGCGGGAGGCGAACAGGCCTCGCTCGAACCGGGTTTCGATCTTCGGCTTCTGACCCACGGTCAACTCCTCAGGGTGACGCCCAGCTTGGCGGCGGTGCCAACGATCCGGGCCGACAGCGACTCGATCTCTGCCTCGGTCAGGGTCGCCTCGACCGGCTGGATCGCAACCTCCAGCGCCACCGACTTCATGCCCTCGGGCACGCCCGCACCGCGATAGACGTCGAACACCGACACCCCGGCGATCAACGCCTTGTCGGCACCGGCGACGGCGCGAACCAGATCGCCCGCGGCCCTGTCGTCCTCAACCAGGAAGGCGAAGTCGCGGGTCAGGGGCATCAGATTGGCCAGGTTTGCCGGTCCCCGTGCCTTGGACTTCGCGCCACGTGGCTCGGGCACGGCGTCCAGTACGATCTCGAAGGCCAGCATGGGTGCATCGGCGTCCAGCGCCTTCAGCACCCGGGGATGCAGGGCCCCGAACTCGACGATGAGGGTTTTCGGGCCCAGCTGCAGGCGTGCCGAGCGACCCGGATGCCACCAGGGGCGGTTCTGCCCCTGAACCAGCTGCAAAGAGGCCACGGGCGCGCCCAGCGCCTCCAGCAGAGCTATCAGGTCGCCCTTGAGGCCGAACAGGGCATCTTCCGGCGCCGTGCCCCAGTGACGCGCGACGCGGGGCGCGATCAGACCGGCGATGACGGTGCGCTGACCGTCGGACTGGTCGTTCAGATAGATGGGCCCGATCTCGAACAGGGCGGCGTCGGCATGGCCTCGCGCGGCGTTGCGCGCCGCCGCCTGGACCAGATTGGGCAGGGCCGAGGGCCGCATGCAATCCAGATCGGCGGCGATGGGGTTTTCGACCCTCAGGCTGTCGTCGCCGCCGCCGAACAGGGCCGCGGTCGATTGTTTGGTGAAGGACCAGGTCACCGCCTCGGCATAGCCCATGGCCGCCAGCGCCCGCCGGGCCGTCCGCACCCGTGCCTGACGCGGGTTGAGCACGCCCTTCGACGGCGCGCCCGGATTCGGCAAGGGGGTAGACGGCAGGGCGCCGTAGCCCTCGATGCGGGCGACTTCCTCGACCAGATCCGCGGGCCCCTCGACGTCGCGACGCCAGGACGGCGGGGTCACGGTCCATGGTGTTCCGCGCACGACCTCGAACCCGAGCCGGGTCAGGATTTCGGCGATCCGGTCGTCGTCCAGCGCCAGCCCGGTCAGCGATGCCACCCGGGCCGGGTCGAAAGCGAAGGCTACAGGATCGGCCGACGCCTGGCCCGCCACCACCAGGTCCGACGGCTCGCCGCCGCACAGGTCGAGGATCAGCCGGGTGGCCAGCTCCAGGCCGGGCTCGACGGAGGCAGGGTCCACGCCGCGCGCGAACCGGTACTGGGCATCGGAGTTCAGCGACAGCGTCCGGCCGGTCTGGGCCGTCAGAATCGGGTCGAACCAGGCGCATTCGATGAAGACATCCGTGGTCTCGTCCGAACAACCGGTCGACGCGCCGCCCATGACGCCGCCGAGGCCGATCGGCCGCTCTCCGCCCGCGTCGGCGATCAGGCACATGGCAGGGTCGACGGTGTAGGTCTTGCCGTCGAGCGCGATCAGCTGTTCCGGTTCGCCTGCCGCCGGTGCGACCTGGCCGGCGCGCACGACAATCTCGCTGCCGACCAGCTTGGCCACATCATAGACATGCAGGGGCCGGCAGCGGTCATAGGCGACCAGGTTGGTCACATCGACCAGCCGGTTGATCGAGCGCAGGCCGATGGCCGTCAGCCGCCGCTGCAGCCACTCGGGCGAGGGACCGTTCTTCACGCCCCGGACCAGCCGTCCGGCGAACACCGGACACATTTCGGGTGCGTCGATCCGCACGGTGATCGGCGAAGGGAAGGTCCCTGCGATCGGCTGGATTGAAGGGGTCTTCAACTGACCCAGACTGGCCGCTGCCAGATCGCGCGCAATGCCCGCCACGCCCAGCCAGTCGGGCCGGTTCGGGGTGACTTCGAAATCGATGACGGGTTCGGCACCGAAGACGCCGGCGGCCGGGGTTCCCACGGCCAGGTCGTCGGCCAGCTCGAGGATTCCGTCGCTCTCGCCCGCCAGCTCCAGCTCCGAGGCGGAGCACAGCATGCCGTTGGAGACAACGCCCCGAACCGGCTTCTCGACCAGGGTCACGCCCAGTCCGGGAACGAAGGCACCGATCGGCGCATAGATGGTGGTCAGGCCTGCGCGCGCATTGGGCGCGCCGCAGACGATCTCCTTGCGCCCGTCCACCGTATCCACCTGGCAGACGCGCAGACGGTCGGCATTGGGATGGGGTTCGGCCGAGACGATCCGCGCCACGGTAAAGGGTGCCAGGGTGGCGATCGGATCATGGACCTCCTCGACCTCCAGCCCGGCCATGGTCATGGCGTCGGCCACGGCCGCGACGTCGGCGTCCGTGTCGAGATGCTCCTTCAGCCAGGAGAGGGTGAATTTCACGCCGCGTCGCCCCCGGACACTTCCATGGCGACATTGCCGGCGACGATTCCCTTTTCCAGCTCGGCCAGCAGGGCGTCGTCACCGGTGAAGGCCACCTGGGCGAACCGGCAGCGCACGAAGCGGCAGTCCGCCATGCCGATCGCGCCGACGATCTTGTCGCCCAGCGGCTTGAGCAGCAGGTTCCGCGGATTGGCGGCTGCGCCCATGTTGCAGCTGTCGAAGGTCGTGCCGTTCATCACAGCCATCACCGCAGGGCCCTCGATGACGCAGTCGGTGAAGGTCTTGCCGGCGATCACCATCTCGCCGGCGTTCCAGTGATTCACCGCCAGCACGGGAAGCCAGACGGCCTCCTTCTCGAAACGGGTGCGGGCCACCATCGCGCGGCCGGCGGCCTCGGCAGCAGAGATTTTCGCAGTGTCTTCGGTCATGGGATCAGCTCAGGCCAGAGGCGGAATTGGGGGCGGCGAAGGCCGAGAAGCCGTAGTGGGCCAGCCACCGGGTGTCGGCATCGAACATGGGGCGCAGGTCGGGAATGCCGTATTTCAGCATGGCCAGGCGATCCACGCCCATGCCGAAGGCGAAGCCCTGGAACTCGTCCGGATCAATCCCGCAGTTCCGCAGCACGTTCGGATGAACCATGCCGCAGCCGAGGATCTCCATCCAGCTGTCGCCCTGGTTCAGCTTCAGCGCGCCACCCGAACGGTCGCAGCGGATGTCCATCTCGGCCGAGGGCTCGGTGAAGGGGAAATGGTGCGGCCGGAAGCGGGCATCGACGCCGTCGACCTCGAAGAAACGGGCGACGAAGGTCTCCAGCGTCCACTTCAGGTGTCCCATGTGGATGTCGCGATCGATGACCAGCCCCTCGACCTGATGGAACATGGGCGTGTGGGTGGCGTCCGAGTCCTTCCGGAAGGTCCGGCCCGGGGCGATGATCCGGATCGGCGGCGTCTGGGTCATCATGGTCCGCACCTGCACCGGGCTGGTGTGGGTGCGCAGGACCTTGCGCTCGCCCGTCTCCGGGTCGGGGCGCAGGAAGAAGGTGTCGTGCATCTCCCGCGCCGGGTGTTTCGGCGGGAAATTCAGCGCGGTGAAATTGTGGAAGTCGTCCTCGACGTCCGGGCCTTCTGCGACGGCGAAGCCCATGTCGGCGAAAATGGCGATCATCTCGTCCATCACCTGCATGGTCGGATGCACCGAGCCGGCGCGGCGCGGCCGTGAGGGCAGGGTCAGGTCGATGTGCTCGGCCTTCAGCCGGGCGTCCAGTTCGGCGCCTTCCAGCTCGGCCTTGCGGGCGGCGAGGGCTGCCGAAACCCGGTCGCGCAGGCCGTTGATCACCGGTCCCTGTTCGCGTCGCTCATCAGGGCTCAGCGCCCCCATCCCCTTGAGCAGGCCGGAGATGGAGCCGGACTTGCCGAGGGCCGCGACACGCAGTTCCTCGACCGCCGCAGCGGTTTCGGCACCGTCGATGGCGTTGATCAGGTCGAGTTCGAGTTGGGCGAGGTCGGTCATTGTGCAGTCGTCTAGCGGTTGGGGCGCAAAGCAAAAAGCCCCCCGGCGTGGGCCGGAGGGCTTTTGCGTCTTCCGTTGCCGGAAAATCAGGCCTTCAGCGCCTCGCGGACCTTGTCGGCCACGGCCTTGAAGGCGACTTCGTCAGCGGCCATCGCGGCCAGGACCTTGCGGTCCAGCTCGATCCCGGCCTCGCCGAGGCCGTGCATGAACTGCGAATAGGTGAAGCCTTCCAGACGCGCGGCGGCGTTGATGCGCTGGATCCACAGGGCGCGGAACGAGCGCTTCTTGTTGCGGCGGTCGCGGTAGGCGTACTGGCCGGCACGATCGACGGCGGCCTTGGCAGTCCGGATGGTGTTCTTGCGGCGGCCGTAGAAACCCTTGGCCTGCTTGAGAACCTTCTTGTGTCTGGCGTGGGAAACTACGCCGCGTTTGACGCGAGCCATGTCGCTATCCTTTCAAATTCTAAGGGAAAATCAGATCGTTACTGCGCGCGCCGATCAGGCGTACGGCATGTAGGATTTGATCTTCTTGGCGTCGGCGTCGGCCATGACCGAGGTGCCGCGGTTCTGGCGGATGTATTTGCTGTTGTGGCTGATCAAGCGGTGCCGCTTGCCTGCCACCCCGGCCTTGACCTTGCCAGTCGCCGTGAATTTGAAGCGCTTCTTGGCGCCCGACTTTGTCTTCAGTTTGGGCATTTTCACTCTCTTTTTGAGTGGGTTACCGGTTCTTTCGGCCTTGTGAGCCGTCGGAGTGGAAACCCTGATGAAAACCGCCCAGGCATGCCTGTTAGCCCGGCGGTTCGGTACGCGAAGGCGCGGCTTCTAGGCCAGCCGGCGCGGGAAAGCAAGGCTGAGTCTATGGCGCAACGGCCGGAACGGCAGCCGCCTGTCGCTTCCGGAACGCTCTCCCGGCGTTGATTGCCATCACCGCCGCCGGAATGGTCAGGGCGGCGCCGATCAGGAACGGCCAGTCATGGCCGATCTGCGAGAAGAGAACCCCGGCGACCAGGGGGCCGAAAATCCGTGCGATCGAACTGGAGGCCATGTTCAGCCCCAGCATGGCACCCTGCCGATCCGGATCGACCGAGCGCGAGATCATCGCCGAGATGTTGGGCATGGTCATTGCCATGCCGAAGGCCCCCGCTGCCATGATCACGGGCACCAGCCACTGGGCGTCGGGCAGAAGGTGGCTGGCGACGACCTGCCCGATCAGGCCGGCGCCGAAGATCAGACAGCCGACCGCCAGAACCCGGGCCTCACCGAACCGGCGGGCCACCCGGCCGGCGAGCAGGCCCTGACACAGGACCGAAACGACGCCCACGGCCATGAAGCACAGGCCGACCTCGCGCGCAGTCCAGCCGTAACGGGCCTCGGTCCAGAAGCCGAAGGTTGATTCCATCCCCGAGAAGCCGGCCATATAGATCAGGGTCACCAGCAGGACCCGTGACACCACCGGATTGGCCACGGCGTCATGCACCCCGCCGAGAAAGGGTGGGCGGGGCGCAGCGGGGTCCGCCTTGACCCGGCTTTCCTTCAGCAGGACGGCAACCCCGATGGCAGCCAGAAGGCACAGGCCGGAGGCGGTGAAGATCGGCAGCTGATAGCCCAGCTTTCCGAGCTCCGGATGGGTCAGCAGGCCGCCGATCGCCGGGCCGAAGATGAAGCCGAGGCCGAAGGCGGCGCCGATCAGTCCCATACGGCCGGCGCGCAGTTCGGGCGGGGTGACGTCGGCGACATAGCCCTGGGCCGTCGAGACATTGCCCGCGCCAAAGCCGGTGAACAGCCGCACCGCGATCGCCAGCCAGATATTGGGCACGAAGGCGAGCGCCAGATAGCCGGCGGCATTGGCCAGTATGGTGATCAGCAGCACCGGTTTGCGCCCGATCCGGTCGGAGAGCCGGCCCCAGAAGGGCTCGGCGACGAACTGGCCCAGCGAATAGGCCGAGAACATGATCGTCACCTGCCAGGTAGGGGCCTCCAGGCTCTGGCCATAGAAGGGCAGCAGCGGGATGACGATGCCGAAGCCGACCAGATTGATGAACACCACCCCGAACAGGACGAACAGCGCCGATCGCGACGGGGGCGGGGGCAGGGCGGCAGACGTCACGGGGCGGTACTCGGGCGGGAGGCGACCCCTCTGTCAGCCAGATCGCGCAGGCGCGCAAGGCGCAGCTGGAAAACGAAAACGCCCCGGCCGTTTCCGGTCGGGGCGTCCCGTAGTCTGCAAGGCGCGGCGGCTATTTCGGCGCCAGGATCATGATCATCTGACGGCCTTCCATACGCGGGGCGTATTCGACCTTGGCGATATCCTCGAAATCGGCCTGGACCTTGTTGAGCAGTTTCATGCCGAGTTCCGGGTGGGCCATCTCGCGGCCGCGGAAGCGCAGCGTCACCTTGACCTTGTCACCCTCGTCGAAGAAGCGGTGCATGGCCTTGGCCTTCACCTCATAGTCGTGGGTGTCGATATTGGGGCGGAGCTTGATCTCTTTCAGCTCGACGACCTTCTGGCGCTTGCGCGCCTCGGCCTTCTTCTTCTGCTCCTGGAAGCGGAATTTGCCGTAATCGAGAATTTTGCAGACCGGCGGCTCGGACGTTGAGACGATCTGAACCAGGTCCATGCCGGCCTCTTCGGCGGCTTCCAGCGCGGCTGACGTCGGCATGACGCCCTGTTTCTCGCCGTTCTGATCGATGAGCAGAACGCGCGGTGCGCGGATATCGTGGTTCATGGGCGGCCCGTCCTTGACGGGCGGCTGGTTCATCGGACGGCGAATGAGCGTCGGTTCCTTGTGTGGATGAGGAGGCGGAGTTCTGACGAGGATGAGCGCGCGACGGATCGCGGCCTTTCCCCTACCGGGCCTATATGACCGCGAAAGCCCCCGTCTTCAAGGTTTGAGCGGCGCACGGTCGCTGATCCAGGTGTCGTGCAGGTCCAGGACGGCCTCAAAGACACGGTCGACCGTCAGTGCCTCGATGGGCGCGAACTCGCCGCGGGTCTCATTGGAGGCGGCGATGAGGGTCCGCGGACCCCAGGGGCCGTAAAGCCACCACTGTGTCGGACCGAACAGGCCCAGCGTCGGCCGGCCCAGGGCAGCGGCGACATGCATCAGGCCGGAATCATTGCCGACGAACAGGTCTGCGGCGTCGATCGCCGCGGCCGAGGCCAGGATGTCGCCCTTGCCGACGAAGTCGATTCCGCGCGGCCCGGCGGCCTCCAGTGCCGGCGTCGCGGGCGGCCTGTCGCCGGGGCCACCGATGGCCATGAAGCGCCAGCCGTCGAACCGGGGCTCCGCCTTGAGCCTCTCGACCAGCTCGCCCCAGCGCTCGGCCGGCCAGCTCTTGCCGGGCTGGTGGGCGATCGGGGCCAGGGCGATGATCGGGCCGGGGCCGCTCCCGCCCGCCAGCTGCGGATCGATCACAGCCCGGCAGTCAGTGACGGCCCGGGCGTCGAGGAAGATTTCAGGATCCAGGGCGGTCGGCGCGCTCATCATGCGCGAGACCATCTCGACCTTGCGCAGGCCGGTTTCCCAGCCGCGGTTGTAGACCACGCGCCGCCTTGCCGGGATCAGCCAGCTCAGCGCCGAGCCACGGATGTCGATGACCAGGTCCCAGCGTGTGCCCACGACCTGGCCCCACAGTTCGAACCAGTGGCCGGCCAGCTTCTTCTTGTCGAGGATGATGACCCGCTCGACGTCCGGCGCGGACCGGAAGAAGGGGGCCGGCGGCCGACCGCAGGCCACCGTGATCCGGGCACCCGGCACCTGCCGCGCGATTTCGCGGATCACGCCGGAGGATATGACGCAGTCGCCGATGCGGTTAGATGTGACGAACAGGACGTTCCTGGCGGTCTTGGTATCTGTCACGCGGTTTTGGCCTTCGCTTCGCTTTCCCGGGTTCGCTATCAGTCCGTGACGACTTGCGCGAGAGGAGCCGCGATTGGATGACATCCAGCATCTGATCTCCCGGGATGGTGAAACACTGGCGTATCGCCGGGTTGAGGGCGACGGTCCGACCGTGGTCTGGATCGGCGGCTTCCGCTCGGACATGGAGGGGACCAAGGCCCTGGCCCTGGATGCTGCAGCGCGTGAACGCGGCTGGGACTATGTCCGATATGACCATTTCGCGCATGGCAAGTCCTCAGGCGACTGGCGCAAGGCCACGATCGGACGCTGGCGGGAGGATGCGATCCACATAATCGACAGCCGCAAGGGGCCGGTGGTTCTGGTGGGCTCTTCCATGGGCGGCTGGGTCGCCCTGCTTGCGGCCCGGGCGCGGCCCGGGCGGATGGCCGGACTGGTGCTGGTCAACCCGGCCCAGGACTTTACCGAGCGACTGATGTGGCCCGGCCTGGCTGACCATGAGCGTCACGCCATCCTGCGCGACGGTGAGGTACGGATCGTCGAGGCGGGTCTGGGCGACTATATCCTGACCCGTGGGCTGTTCGAGGACGGCCGAGACTGGCTTCTGCTGGATGCCCCCCTGTCCATCGCAGCACCGGTCCATATCCTTCAGGGCAGGGCCGACGATGTGGTGCCCTGGAGTCATGCCACGGCCCTTGTCGAACGGCTGACGGGTGGAGACGTCCGGCTGGACCTGATCGAGGGCGGCGACCACCGCCTGTCGACACCCGATGATCTCGCGCGTCTGATCGAGGCGGTTGATCGAATGCGGCTTCAGGGGTTTAGATAGAGAGCCCCTCGCAAGGAAACCCTGCCATGCGTCCTCTGAACCTCGCCGTACCCGCCATCCTTCTGCTCGCTCTCTCCGCCTGCGCCTCGACGGCGGGGTCCGGGACCTATGTCGATGAACTGCGCGAGCTGTCCGACAGCTGCGAAGCCCGCGGCGGCATCCTCGTCCCCAATGGCCAGCAGAGCGGTCGGCCCCAGACCGACAATGTCTGCCGCATCACCGGCGGTGCCTCGCGCCTGACCAGCGGCGGCTGACCTACAGCAGCGCGGCTATGGCCGCGCGCGCCGCATCACCGAGGTCCGGCCGCTTCAGGGCCAGAGCCACATTGGCCCGCAGCAGACCGATCTTGTCGCCGCAGTCGTGGGTCACACCCTCGTATTCGACCGCCGTGAAGGTCTGGTCCTGCATCAGCCGCGCCATGCCGTCGGTCAGCTGGATTTCACCGCCCGCGCCGCGCGGCTGGTTCTCCAGGATGCCGAAGATTTCCGGCTGCAGGATATAGCGGCCCGAGATCGAAAGATTGGACGGTGCCTCGCCCTGCGGCGGCTTTTCGACCATCCCCCGCATGCGGATATGGCGGCCTTCCCGGTTCACCGGATCGACGATGCCGTATTTGTGGGTCTCGCTCTCCGGCACAGCCTCGACGCCGATGACGTTGCCGCCCACCCGGGCATAGACATCGGCCAGCTGTTTCAGGGCGCCCGGCTGGGAATCCACGATCACATCGGGCAGCAGGACGGCGAACGGCTCGTCGCCGATAATGTCACGGGCGCACCAGACGGCGTGGCCGAGGCCGAGGGGTTGCATCTGCCGGGTGAAGCTCATCTCACCGGCGCTGGCCAGTTCGGCGTTCATCATCTCGAGGATATCGGTCTTGCCCTTGGCCAGCAGCTGGGCTTCCAGCTCGATCTGGTGATCGAAATAGTCCTCAATGGCCCCTTTGGAGCGGCCGGTGACGAAGACGATATGCTCGATTCCGGCCTCGCGGGCTTCCTCGACGATATAGCTCAGGATCGGCCGGTCGACGACGTTCAGCAGCTCCTTGGGCGTGGTCTTGGTGCCGGGCAGGACGCGGGTGCCCAGACCGGCGACGGGCAGGACGGCCTTGCGGAGGCGGCGGGTGGAAGCGGTCATTCTATATCCTGAACAGCGAGGGCGGCAGCTTAGCGCATCCGGTCGGGGATGCGATCACTCCACCGTCACCGACTTGGCCAGATTGCGCGGCTGGTCGACATCCGTGCCCTTCTGCACAGCCGTGAAATAGGCCAGCAGCTGCACCGGAATGGCATAGACCAGCGGGGCGATCAGGGAATGGCACTCGGGCGCATCGACGCGGCGGATGCCGGCTCCGTGCGGATCGGGGGCGGACTTCGGCGCGATCATGATCACCGGACCACCGCGTGCGGCCACTTCCTGCAGATTGGAGGCGGTCTTTTCGAACACCTCGTCCAGCGGGGCCAGGGCGACGATCGGGGTGAATTCATCGACCAGGGCGATCGGCCCGTGCTTCAGCTCGCCGGCGGCATAGCCCTCGGCATGGATGTAGCTGATCTCCTTCAGCTTCAGCGCCCCCTCCATGGCCAGGGGGAACATCGCCCCGCGACCGAGGAACAGGACGTCGGTGGCCTTGGCGATGTCCTGGGCGACGGCCTTGAGGTCGTCCTCCATCCGCATGGCCTCGGCGATCAGGCGCGGGGCCTCGAACAGGGCCTTGACCAGTTCGGCCTCCCGGGCGGCGTCGATCACCCCGCGCTGCACACCGGCAGCCACGGCCAGAGCCAGCAGGGCGGCGACCTGGGCCGTAAAGGCCTTGGTCGAGGCGACGCCGATTTCCGGCCCGGCATGGGTCGGCCACAGGGTCTCGGCCTCGCGGGCCATGGACGAGGAATGGACATTGACGAGGGCGGCGGTGCGCAGCCCCTTGGTCTTGCACCAGGACAGGCTGGCCAGGGTGTCGGCGGTCTCGCCCGACTGGCTGACTGCGACGGCCAGGGTGCCCGGCGTCAGGGCCGGCTGGCGATAGCGGAACTCGGACGCGATCTCGACGTCGCAGGGCAGGTTGGCCAGCTTCTCGAAGGCATAGCGCCCGATCTGGCCGGCATAGAAGGCGGTCCCGCAGGCGATGATCTGCAGCCGGTCTATGGCGGCAAAATCGGCGGAATCCGTCTTGGCCTTGCCGTTCACGAAGTCGAGGTAGTGGGACAGGGTGTGCTGGACGCTGTCCGGCTGTTCATGGATCTCCTTCTCCATGAAGTGGCGGTACTCGCCCTTTTCGACCAGGGCGGAAGAGGCCGAGACCTGGACGATCGGCCGTTCGACGGCGTGGCCATCGACATCGAACATCCGCGCGCCGTTGCGGTCGATCCCGACATAGTCACCCTCTTCCAGATAGGAGATCTTCTGGGTGAAGGGGCCGACGGCCAGGGCGTCCGAGCCGAGATACATCTCGCCCTCACCCCAGCCGACCACCAGCGGGCTGCCGCGGCGGGCACCCAGGATCAGGCCCTCCTCGCCCTCGATCAGCACCGCCAGGGCATAGGCCCCGGTCAGCCGGTCCAGCACGCTCTTGAAGGCCACCATGGGGTCATTGGCCGTCTCCAGCGCCCGATCCAGCGCATGGGCCACCACCTCGGTGTCGGTCTGGCTTTCGAAGATGTGGCCCTCGGCCGTCAGTTCGGCCTTCAGCTCGGCGAAATTCTCGATGATGCCGTTATGGACCAGCACAACGCGGCCAGCCTTGTGCGGATGGGCATTGGCGGTGGTCGGAGCCCCGTGGGTGGCCCAGCGGGTGTGACCGATGCCGATGGTCGATGACAGGGGCTCGGCCAGCAGCACGGCTTCCAGTTCCCGGATCTTGCCCTTGGCCCGGCGACGTTCGATGCGCCCGTCCACCAGGGCGGCGACACCGGCGGAATCATAGCCCCGGTATTCCAGCCGCTTCAGGCTGTCGATCAGACGGGGAACTGCCGGGCCTGTCCCGGTCACGCCGATGATGCCGCACATGGATTGGACCCTCGAAAAATCTGGATTCCCGCGCTTTGCGCACGGGCGGGTAACGGTCTAAGCCGACCCTGGATGTCAGGCGCCGGTTTAGGCGACGGGCGACCGGGATTGCACCTAAAAAGCGGTTTCGCAAGATTTCTGCGCCGCGCCACGCAAGGAAGACGACGCTTGGGCGAGAGACGTTATTTCGGTACCGACGGCATTCGTGGCCGCGCCAACACACATCCGATGACGCCGGAAGTGGCCCTGCGGGTCGGTCTTGCGGCCGGTCGCCTGTTCATGTCCGCTGACAACCGCCGCCATCTGGCGGTCATCGGCAAGGATACCCGCCTGTCCGGCTATATGATCGAGCCGGCGCTGGTCGCGGGCTTTACCTCGGCAGGTATGGACGTGCGCACCTTCGGTCCCCTGCCGACCCCGGGCGTGGCCATGATGACCCGGTCAATGCGTGCCGACATCGGGGTGATGATCTCGGCCTCGCACAACTCCTTCCTCGACAACGGCATCAAGCTGTTTGGTCCCGACGGCTACAAGCTTTCGGACGCCGTCGAGTTGAAGATCGAATCGATGATGGATCAGGCGCTTGACGCC
>JBEIJS010000014.1:0-28237 GCA_040380105.1 Caulobacteraceae bacterium
TCCAGACACACAAATACATCGGCGTAAGATGAGCGTTTTCGAGATTACCAAGGCCGCAACCTTCGACGCGGCCCACCACTTTCCGAGCGAGCCGGAGGGGAGTCCCTACCGGCGCATCCATGGCCATTCCTTCCGGGTCGAAGCGACCGTTTGCAGCGAAACGCTGGATGCGGCGCACGGCTGGGTCGCCGATCTGGGCGCCCTGGACCGGGCCCTGAGGGAGGCTGCGGAGGCTCTGGATCACGGTATGCTCAATGAGCATGCCGGATTGGAACTCCCGTCGCTGGAAAACCTGTGTCTCTGGTTCGCCGGACGGCTGAAGCCGGAATGGCCGGGATTGAGCCGGATCATGGTGTCCAGGCCGACGATCCACGAACGTTGCGTCCTGACGCTCTAGCCTAGCAGTCGCGGCCCCGACGCTGGCGCTGTTCGCAACGACGCTGCTCACGTTCGCGTTTTGCCCGGGTCTCCTCATCCGAGGTCGTTACGGCATCGACGCCGGCACCCACCACGGCTCCGGTGGCCTGGGCTGCCCCGCCGACGATGGCACCGGCCGTACCGACGACGGCCCCTACGACACAGCCCTGGAGCATCAGGCTCGCGCTGATCACGGCGGCAAGGATCCCGCTGGTTCTGATGGTCCTGATCATACTGCCTTCCTGGGAATCCGCTGGGCCCTCTGGCGAGGTTGACGCATGACACGCGACGGCCTGGCCCGGGCCATGCCGGGCCAGCAGGACTGGTGGGCGGCGAGGGGTTCGAACCCCCGACCCCCTCGGTGTAAACGAGGTGCTCTGACCAGCTGAGCTAGCCGCCCGTCTTCATGCAACCCGCAGGCTTTCCGCGCCCTAGAACCGGAAGCTGGCACGCAGGAACAACATGTAGCGAATGTAGTCCTCAATCATCTCGGCATCGGCGTTTATGGACAGCATGCCCAGCTCGTTACCGATGTTCAGGCGCAGGCCGACGATCGGCCCACCGCCTTCGATCGACCCGCCGTCGAGTGTGAAGTCCGGACCGCCGGAGCGGAAGCGGGCAATGGTCTCGCCCGGATCGACCGAGATGTTCTGGCGCCAGCCGACACGCATTTCGGGGCGCAGCCAGCTGTTCTCGCCCATCGACAAGCCGACGTTGATGGCTGCGGTCGCGGAGAACAGATGGCCATTGCGGTCGTCGATCGACAGATCGAAGCCATCACCACCGCCCGTCTCGACGTGGCTTTCCTCGCTGAGGGAGAAATACTCGGCATAGGCTTCGGGTCGGATGCTGAACCGCCCGAAGTCACGCTGATAGGAGACGCCGCCGGCTGCCGCGAGGGTGAAGCCGTTCCAGTCCGATTCATTGGAGAGGTTCTGTCCCGCACCGACGAACCGGCGTTCCGATTGGAAGGACGCATATCCGGCCGCTGCCCGCGCCCAGGTCGTCCAGTACTGGCCCTGTGCGCGCCAATACAGGCCCAGCTCCAGAAGATTGGCCGAGAGCACTTCCTCTGCCGCCGATTCCGGATCCTCGAGATCGGATGAGGTGAAGGCCAGGGAAATGCCGACCGCGCCGAGGTCGGAGCCCCGCTCGACACCACCGGCGACGCCGAACCCTTCAGAGCGGAACCCGTAGGTGTCGGTCTTGTCCTTGTCGGCGTAGAAATTGATCTCCTGAACCCAGGCGCTGGTTTCGCCGGGGGCTGCAGAAGCGTTTCGGCCCGTCAGGGCACGCGTCACGGCATCGACGCCCGACGACAGGGAGAGCAGGGGGCCACCGGCATGGTCCGGAAGCAGTTGCTCATAGAGGTCGATGAACTGTGCCCGCCCGGTCTGGGCCAGGAAGGTGTTGCGCATATCTGCCGCGCCCGTGCCGCCGAGGGCGGAATAGAACGAGTCGAACATGGCCGCCTCGACGGGGATCAGGCCCGCCTCGGCAGCACTGCGTCGGCGCACATCGACGAACACCTGTCCCGCCGGCACATTGGATCCGGCAGAGACCATGTAGAGATAGGGCGAATTTGCCTCGATGGAGCTCAGATCAAGCGCACCGAAATTCAGGGTTGCGGCGTTGATCAGGGTGAACCGTTGGGACGCTGCCAGAAGCGAGGTGAACCGGACGCCGAGTCCGGCGCCGTTGGCAAAGGTCGCGGCTCCGGAAACGTTGAAGCCGCCGGCCCTTCTGTTTGCGGGATCGACCGTGATGATGAGGTCGCCGTCCCGGGCCACGTTCAGGCTGGTCACGTTCAACGCAGTCGCCTGGCGGGCATCAAGCGTGCCGTTGCTGACGTTGATGGAAAGGTCGCCGCCGATATCCGACAGAGCGGAACGGACGATGGCTCCACCGGAGATCGACAGGGTGTCGGCCCCGAGGCCGAAATAGATGTCACCGAAAACAATGCCGTTGCGGATATCGACCGTGTCTGCACCGGTGCCGAGCCGGATGTCGCCGACAAGGATCGGCTCAGCGCTGTCCGGAACGCCATCGCCGTCCGTGTCGGGATCCTGCGCGCTGGGCGTGGCCGTGATGCCGGTCTGGATGATGGTGACGCCGGTCGTATTGGCGGCGACATTGATTGCGGTCGTGGAGCCGGTTACCGGATCGCCGGCCACATTCGCGTTGAGAGTGGCCTGGAGCGAGCGGGTGTTGGTGATCGAGACCAGTGTGCCGCTGAGATCGTTGATGGCGGTCACATTCGCTGTGCCGCCGCCGGCCGAAGCCAGGATGGAGCCATTGTTGACAAAGCTGGGCAGGGAGGCCCCGGCGTCGATCTGGACAGCCGTTGCATAGGCGGCGACATCGCTGGCGACGCCGCCGGTAATGTTGCCGTCGTTGACGAACCGCGGGGACGTGGCTCCGGTGCCGAAGCGGTAGGCGGTGGCGCTCGCCCCGTTGGCGAGCGCAGCGACGGTGCCCTGGTTGCGAACACCGCCGGTAATGCTCACCGTCCGGCCCGCGTTTCCGCCGAAGACCACCCCATTTGCGGCTATGCCTTTATAGACGCCCTGGCCCGTGATCGTGCCGCGGTTGATGAAGCCATAGGCATCATCTCCCGTACCCACCACACCGAGCGTGATGGACTGGGTCGCCGAGGCCACGATGATGCCGGGGGCAGCGCCATAGCTGTTGATGTTGCCGGTGCCTTCAGTGCTGTCGGCAATCCCGTCGGAGTCCTCGTCCGTATTCGTGGGACTCGTGTCGGTCGGGGGGCGGTCGACGACCACGCCGCCCGCCACACTGCCGGCAATGACGACCGCCGGGCCGCCCTGCAGCAGGTCGTCGGCGTCAAGTCTTGAAACAAAGGTGTCATTGCCAAGGGTCGTATAGCGGTAGCCGGTGGCGTTGATCTCGCCCTGCAGGGTGAGACGGCCGCCGACGTTGCCGCCGATCGACACGGCGGAGGTGTTCATGCCGCGCGCAGTGACGGAGCCCAGCAGGGCGACATTGCCGGAGACGGTGCCAAGGGTACGGACTGCGACCGAGTTGTCGCCGAATACGCGGATGGCACCTTGCGACTGGATATTGCCGATCAGACCGGACTCGATCGAAATGGCGTAGGAGTTGTTGCCGTCGACACCGATGGTGCCGAGCGAACTCACCGTCAGGTTGCCGGTCACCGGAGCGCCGGCCGCGTAGCGGATACCGTACCGGTCCGAGCCGGTAGCCCAGGGACCATCGATATCGCCGTCGCTGTCCGAGTCCGTATAGTTCTCGATCGTGTCTGCGACCAGGATCGTCGCGCCGATGGTGACATCGGACGTCACCCCGGCGTTCACCAGCACGGCCGTTGCGCCGTTGGCGGCGGGCGACATCGTGATCGAGCTTGTGCCCTCCATCGTGAAGTCGTGGTTCGAGTTCACGATCACGGCCGTTCCGGTTACGACCGTGATGCCGCCGCCGCCGGAAATCCGGATATCATCGGCAACGCCCGTGCCGCCTGCGTTCGAGGTCGTAATGGGCGTGGTCCGCACAGTCGTGATCACGACCTCGGCCATGGCACCGGTAGCCGCCATCAGGGGAGCGATCGCAACCGCGGTCGCGAGTAGAATACGCATTCGGTACAAACCCCTGTGGACGACACACGCAGAGACGCCGACGGCCTTCTATCAGGGACCGTGCCGGACTGCCTCAAGTTTCTCGAATTTGAGGCGAATGCAAGGCCGAACGCGCATGCGGGGCGCATTCCGCAAGCTTCGATATTGCCATTTTCGCAATCGATATGATATCACTTTCATATCGACTTTCGGAGCGAATGATGTCCCACGAACACTCAAGATCCACGGAAAGCCCGGCCAACTCCGCCAACGGCCTTCTGATGCTGCTGATCGGGCTGCTGCTTCTCGCCGCCGGGCCGATCATCATTGCCCAGAACCCGGACTCTGCCGTTATGTTGATCCCGGGCCTTTCCGCAGCGAGTGTCGGCCTGCTGCTGGTCTGTGGCCTTTACTCACTCCAGCCGAACGAAGGCATGGCGATCATGCTGTTCGGGTCCTATCGCGGCACGGACCGCAAGACCGGTCTGCGCTGGGTCCTGCCCTGGTACAGCCGCAAGAAAATCTCCCTTCGGGTTCGGAACCTGACCAGCGACAAGCTCAAGGTGAATGACCGGCGCGGCAGTCCGATCGAGATTGCCGCCAACGTCGTCTGGCGGGTGCAGGATTCCGCCCAGGCCCTGTTTGATGTCGATGATTATCAGGCGTTTGTGAACATCCAGGTGGACACAGCGCTGCGCGATATCGCGTCCCACTATGCCTATGACCACGGCGATGAAACGGACGTGCCCGAGCTGACCTTGCGGGCTGACGCCGAGGACGTGGCCGGTCGGCTGCGCGAGGAACTGGTGGGCCGTGTCAGCGTTGCGGGCGTGGCCATCGACGAGGCGCGGCTGGCTCACCTCGCCTATGCCCCGGAGATCGCCGGGGCCATGCTCAAGCGCCAGCAGGCCGAGGCGGTGCTCTCTGCCCGTCGCCTGATCGTCAAGGGAGCCGTCGGTATGGTCGAGAGCGCCCTTGCCGACCTCAATCAGCGCGGCGTCGTTGATCTGGATGAGGACCGCAAGGCGGCCATGGTCTCAAATCTGCTGGTGGTCCTGTGCGCCGACCGCGAGGCCCAACCGGTCGTGAATACGGGCACCCTGTACGGCTGACATGGCCCGCTCCAGGAAGCCCTTTCTGATGCGCGCTTCTTCCGGAGTGATGGCGGCGGTCGAGCGATTGGCCGCCGCCGAGCTCCGTTCGGTCAATGCCCAGGTCGAATGTCTGCTACGTGAAGCCCTTGCCAGACGGGGCATTTCGACCGCGGAAGACGCTCCGCCGACGGACAGCGCTTGAGCTTCGTCGTCGTGGGGGTTACGGGCCGCTGATGTTGAAGTCGCACATGTCAAAGGTCCGCAAGGCTCGCCGCATCCAGAGACGGGTCCGGCGCGTCGGCTCAGCCAGCGTCAGCGCGGCGGAGCGGGAGTTGATGACGCTCGCCGGCCTCGAGGTCCAGGAAGGCGAGCTGCGCCTGTTTCCGGGCTGGGATGAGGAGGTTTCGGAAACCCTTGCGGCGACCAAGGCCGCCGGCGAGGACAGTCGGCCCCGGCTCGTCGACACCACCATGCTCTATGCCCCGCGATCGGGTGGCGTGAAACGCTACCTCCTGTCCAAGAAGTCCTGGCTGGAGGCGAACCGCCCGGACGTCGCCCATTCGCTGGTGGTGCCCGGCGCACACCACAGGGCCGGCGATGACGGTATTGTCCAGCTTCATGCCACCAAACTGCCCTTCGGCGACGGCTACCGCTGGCCCACCTCCGTCAGCCGCTGGGCCGCCTGGGTCGCCTCGCTCAACCCCTCAATCATCGAGGCCGGCGATCCCTATACGCCGGGGCAAGGGGCCTTGGCGGCCGGTCAGCGGGCCGGGTGTCCGGTCGTCGGCTTCTGTCATTCCGACCCGGCGGGCCTCGCCGCCCTGCATTTCGGCGAATGGGCCAAGAAGCCGGTCGAGAAGCGTTGGGCCCGACTTTTCGGCCAGTTCGACCGCGTGGTCTCGCCCAGTCGGTATATCGCCCGGCGTCTGGAAGAGGCCGGAGTCGGCAATATCGTCATCCGGCCATTGGGCGTGGAGATCGACACCTTCCGGCCTGATCGTGGTGACCGGGACTGGCTGCTGAAGAAGCTGGACCTGCCGGCGTCCGCCCGCCTGCTCTGTTTCGCCGGCCGCCCGGCCCGCGAGAAAAACATCGATGTCCTGATCCAGGCCGTCCAGGCCCTCGGCGCTCCCTATCATCTGATCCTCGTCGGTGCCGGTGCCGGTATGCCGGCCGAGGAGCGGGTCATCTCGCTGCCCTACGAGGCCAGTCCCAAGGCCGTGGCCAGGATCATCGCCAGCTGCGATGCCTTTGTGCATGCCAATGACAAGGAGCCGTTCGGGCTGATCGTGCTCGAGGCCATGGCCTGCGGTCGTCCGGTCGTCGGGGTCAATGCCGGCGGGGTCAAGGAGACGGTCGACGACACGGTGGGGCAGTTGGCCAAGAGCGCCGATCCACATCACTACGCGGCCGCCATTGAGGCGCTGTTCGCGCGCGACATCGAGGCTTTGGGTGCCGCCGCGCGCGCTCGCACCGTCGAACGCTTCGCCTGGAACCGGGTGTTCGAGGATCTCAGCTCTGTCTATGCCGAGGTCAGTGGCGAGCCGGCCTTTGCATTGCCCGGCAAACCCAGGGCGCACTGACTGCTCGACAGCCGCCGCGCCGCCCGCCAGTCTGGGCCGAAACGGGGTTCGGGATAATGAAACGCCTTCTGCCAGCCGCAGCGTCCCTCCTGATCGCCGGTCCGGCCCTGGCCCAGACCGTCATTCTGGTTCGCCACGCCGAGAAGGTGGACGCCAGCGCCGATCCCCTGCTTTCGGAGGCGGGCCAGCGTCGCGCGTTCGACCTGGCGGTCGCGCTGGGCGACGCCGACCTGACCCATGTCTTCACATCGCCGCTCCAGCGCACCGTGCTGACGGCTCGTCCGGCTGCGGAGGCCCATGCCATCAATCCCGAGGTGATTTCGTTCGAGGGCGGGACCGAGGCCCACGTTCGCAGGGTGGCAGATCGTGTTCGCGCCTTGCCTGATGACGCCGTCGTTCTGGTCGTCGGGCACAGCAATACCATTCCGCTCATCGCCGGGGCGCTGGGCGAGACCGGTCCGTCGGAGATGCGCGATTGCGAATATGACCGGCTGATCGTGATCCCGGTCGAGGACGACGGCGACTCCCCCGCGGTCATTACCCGCTACGGGGAACCGGCGAACTGCTGAGGGCGATCTAGCCGGGCTTTTGCGGCAGGCCGTCGGCAATCTCGTAATAGTCGCCCTTCTCGGCGACGAAGATGTGCACCCCAAGGGTCGTCTGCGTCGGGGTGTCGAAGGCCCCCATGGCGACGCCGATCCAGTCCTGGGAGACCGGGTCCCAGAACAGGGTCGAGCCGCAGGTCCCGCAAAACCCACGGCGCACCTTCTCCGAAGACTGGTGCCAGATGACCGCTTCCTCGCCCTGAACCGTTACGGCCGATTTCGGCACGTCGGTGGAAGCGAAGACGTGGCCCGACTGTTTGCGGCAAAGGCGGCAATGGCAGGCATCCGGCGCGGGCAGCGGGACCGACACCTTGAAGGTTACGGCACCACAGAGACAGGAACCCCGGTGCATCCAAGTCCTCCCGTCACACGTCCAGATCGGCCACCGCGAACTGGGCGTTGTCCTGGATGAACTGGAACCGGGCCTCGGCCTTCTTGCCCATCAGCCGCTCGACCAGGTCCTCGATCTCGTCCTCGGAGGCCGGCACCGTGACCCGCGCCAGGGTGCGCTTCTTTGGGTCCATGGTGGTCTCCTTGAGCTGGGAGGCCATCATCTCGCCAAGACCCTTGAACCGCCCGATCTCGGTCTTCTTGCCCTTGAACACCGTCGCCAGCAGTTCGTCGCGGTGGGCGTCGTCGCGGGCGTATTCGGAGAGGGGGCCGGCGCTGATCCGGTAGAGCGGGGGCAGGGCCATGAACAGCCGCCCCTGACGGATGGTCTCGGGCATGGAGCGATAGAAGAAGGTGATCAGCAGCGCCGCAATATGGGCTCCGTCCACGTCGGCGTCGGTCATGATGACGATCCGCTCGTAGCGCAGGTCCTCGATATTGAACCGACTGCCCGGCTGCACACCGAGCGCCAGCGCCAGATCCGACAGTTCGATATTGGCCCGCAGCTTGTCGGCCGTGGCGGAGGCGACATTCAGGATTTTGCCGCGCAGGGGCAGGATCGCCTGGGTGATACGGTCACGCGCCTGTTTGGCGGAACCGCCGGCCGAGTCGCCCTCGACGATGAACAGTTCGGTGCCCTCGGCGGTCTGGCGCGAACAGTCGGACAGCTTGCCGGGCAGGCGCAGTTTGCGCGTCGCCTGGGCCCTCTGGACCTCCTTGTCCTTGCGCCGCTTCAGCCGGTCCTCGGCCCGCTCAATGACGAAGCCGAGCAGGGTGTTGGCCTGTTTTGGGCTTTCCGTAAGCCAGTGATCCAGCGGATCGCGCATCAGCTGTTCGACCAGACGCTGGGCGTCGGGTGAGGAGAGGCGGTCCTTGGTCTGGCCCTGAAACTCCGGATTCCGCACGAACACAGAGATCAGCGCGCCGGCGTTGGCGATCACGTCCTCGGCGGTGATCAGTCCGGCGCGCTTCTCATTGGTCAGTTCGCCATAGGCCTTGAGCCCCTTGACCAGCGCCGCGCGGAAGCCGGCTTCATGGGTTCCCCCGTCAGGGGTCGAGACGGTGTTGCAGTAGGAGGAGACGAAGCCGTCGGCCTCGCCGAAGCCGATCGGGCTCCAGGTCACGGCCCATTCGACCGCCCCGGCCTCGCCCTTGCGCTCGACCCGGCCGGCGAAGGCGGGCGTTACCGTTTCCAGTTCGCCGATCCGTTCGGCCAGGGCGTCGGCCAGGCCGTTGGGGAAGTGGAAGACCGCTTCGGTCGCCGTCTGGTCGGTGATCCGCTCGGCGGCGCAGGTCCACCGGATTTCGACACCGCGGAAAAGATAGGCCTTGGAGCGGGCCATGCGGAAAAGGCGCGCCGGCTTGAAGGCGGCACCGACGCCGAAGATCTGCTCATCCGGCTTGAACCGGATCAGCGTGCCCTTCTTCTTCGATGGCCCGCCCCGAACGATGGAACCCAGCGGCAGGCCGCGGCTGAAGGACTGGCTCCATTCATGGCCGTCACGCCACACGGTGACGTCCAGCCGCTCGCTCAGGGCATTGACGACCGAGACACCGACACCGTGCAAACCGCCTGAGGTTTCATAGGCCTTGCCGGAGAACTTGCCACCCGAGTGGAGGACGGTCATGACCACTTCCAGCGCCGACTTGCCGGGATGTTTGGGGTGGGGATCGACCGGGATGCCCCGCCCGTCGTCCTTGACCGACAGCCAGCCCTCGGCGTCGAGATCGACCGTAATCAGTTTCGCATGGCGGGCCACGGCCTCGTCCATGGCGTTGTCCAGCACCTCGGCAAACAGGTGGTGCAGGGCCCGCTCGTCGGTGCCGCCGATATACATGCCGGGACGTTTGCGGACCGGCTCCAGACCCTCCAGCACCTCGATCGAGGAGGCCGAATAGTCGCCGGCCATCGGCGGAGGCGCGGGGACAGGGGCACGCACGGGATCAGGCTCCGGCCGCGGGGCCGCGGCCTGTGGCGTCAGGGCCGGGTCTGACGGAGGGGGCGCAGGCGTCGCCACCGGGCCTTGCGGCTCGGGCAGATCATCGAACAGGGAAGGCGCGGCGTTGGGACCCATATCCATACTGTGAGACGATTCGGGAGCCGGTCTGGTAGGCCCGCCGGGGCTTCTCCACAAGCGGCACGGCGGCCGGCAGGGACGAGGGGAGAATGGCGCGTGTCACGATCGCCATGAACAGGACCCACGGCAGGCCCTGGTGCGCCATCAGGATGCTTTCTGAGAGGCTCAACACGAGGAAGGCGGCCATGAAGCCCAGCGCCCACCAGCCTTCGCGCACGCCTGATCCCATGCTCCGCAGCACGGCGATCAATGTCGTCCCGGTTATCAGGAATCCGACCAGAATCGCGCCCGGCCAGCCCAGCTGGACCAGCAGGTCGATCCAGCCGTTATGCGCCGACGGCACAATCCAGCCCGTCTCCTTGCGCACCCAGTCTGCGGGTGCCGACTCCCCGATCCGGCCCCAGAAGGCACCGTAGCCATAGCCGGTCCATGGACGGTCGGCGACCTTGCGCATCAGGCTGTCCCAGATCTCGGTCCGGCCGGTCAGTGACGGATCCTTGCCGAGGGCCTCGAGCACGGCCACCGAATGGGTGTCCCAGAGCCAGATTCCCAGCCCTGACAGCACCACGAAGCTCCAGACCGTGACCACTGCAAACGCCGCCCCGCCGCGCCGCATACCCCAGAAGCCGCCGACCAGGACCAGACCGACCAGCAGGCAGAGGAGGGACGTTTTGGACTGTGTCGCCAACACCAGGCCGCTGGACAGAACCAGCGTCAGGCCCGGCAGCAGTCGACGCCGATCCGGCGATGCAAGGCACGCAGCAGCAGCGGTCGCGCCGATCACCATCACCGCGCCCATCTGGTTTTTCTCGTACCAGAGACCGCGCCACAGGCCCGCATTGTCGAGCTGGTGTACGCCGATCGATGGGAAGGCGAAGACCATCACCAGACTGCCGACCGCCATGACCAGCGCCGTATGCATCAGCAGCCGCGGCAGATGCGGCCCCCGGAACACCGCCCCCAGGTAGAGGGCGAAGCCACAGCTGATGGCCAGGGCGATGACCCGACGCATGGTGGTGGCGAAATCCAGCGACCAGTAGCGCGAGGCGAAGGCCAGCCCGACCAGGGCGGCGATGGCGATCATTGCGGGCCAGGCTCGCCACAGCCGGTCGATGCGATAGATAAGCAGGCCGACGATGGCCGCATAGGCGGGCAACCAGACCAGCCGCAGGATAGGCGTCTCCTCCTGCGTCGGCGCGAACACCGGCCCGATCAGGGCCCCGGTCAGCATGGCGATGATGACGCCGCAGATCAGCCGCTCCCAGATGCTGGGGGCCGGCTCGGTCAGGACCGCGTCTGGAGGGGATTCGCGCACGCTACCAAGGTCGGGCAACGGGCTTAACGAAGGGTTGGGGACCTCTTCATCAGGCCTTCTCCACAAACGTGTCGATCACCTTTTTCTCGCCCGCCTTTTCGAAATCGATCAACAGCTTGTTGCCCTCGATGGCCGTCACCGCGCCGTAGCCGAATTTCTGGTGGAAGACGCGCTGGCCCTTCGACCAGTCCCCGCCGGCCTTCGGATCTGCCGTGGCCAGCAGGCGGCCGTCGCCCTCGATCAGCGTATGCCGGGCGGGTTTCGCGGCCGGAGCCCGGCCGGCCGTGAACGACTGTGCCCGTTTCCAGCCCGGTGAGGCATAGCCGGCCCCGAAGGTCGGCATTTCGTCCCAACGGGATTTGGCGTCCTTCATCCCGGGCGTGACGCCATAGTAGCCGGTGTCGCTCTCGGCCTCGACGTGGGCAATGGGCAGTTCGTCCACGAACCGGCTGGGCAGTTGCGAGGTCCAGCGACCGTAGACCAGCCGGTTGGCAGCGAACGAAATCCGCGCGTCCGACTTGGCCCGGGTCACGCCGACATAGGCCAGGCGGCGTTCCTCCTCGAGACCCTTTTCGCCCTTCTCATCGATGCTGCGCTGGCTGGGGAAGACGCCTTCCTCCCAGCCCGGCAGGAAGACCAGCGGAAACTCCAGCCCCTTGGCCCCGTGCAGGGTCATGATCTGCACCGCATCGTCCGACCCGCCGCGGTCCAGGTCCATCACCAGCGAGACATGCTCCAGATAGGCGGGCAGGGTCTCGAACGACTGCATCGACTGCGTCAGTTCCTTGAGGTTATCCAGCCGCGTCTGGCCAGTCGCCCGGTCCGCCTTCTGCATGTCGGTATAGCCGCTCTCCTCGAGCACGGTTTCTGTCAGCTCCCAGTGGGTCGTGGTCTGGGCGAAGGTTCGCCAGCGGTCGATGTCGCGTACGAAGTTGGACAGGGCGGTCCGCGTCCGCGCCTGCAGTTCGTCCGAGACGATCAGGTCGCGTACTGCGCTCATCGCGGAGACCCCTGAAAGCCGCGCGATCTGCAGCACCTTCTGTATCGAGGTGTCGCCGATGCCGCGTTTGGGCACATTGACGATCCGCTCGAAGGCCAGATCGTCGTCCTCGGACAGGATCAGCCGCAGATAGGCATGGGCGTCGCGGATCTCGGCGCGTTCGAAAAAGCGCGGACCGCCGATCACCTTGTAGGGCACGGCCAGCAGCACGAACCGCTCCTCGAAGGCCCGCATCTGGAAGGCGGCGCGGACCAGAACCGCCATGTCCTGATAGGGTGTTCCGGCGCGGCGCGCCGTCTCGATCTCGTCGGCGACCAGCCGGGCCTCGGCCTCGCCGTCCCAGACCCCGCGCACCCGGACCTTGTCGCCGCTGGAATCCTCGGTCCAGAGAGTCTTGCCGAGCCGGTCGCGATTCGCCGCGATCAGGCCCGATGCCGCGCCCAGAATGTGCTGCGTTGACCGATAGTTGCGCTCCAGCCTTACAACCTTCGCTCCGGCAAAGTCCCGCTCGAAACGCAGGATGTTGTCCACCTCGGCCCCGCGCCAGCCATAGATCGACTGGTCGTCGTCCCCGACGCAGCAGACGTTGCCCGTGGAGGACGTCAGCAGCCTTAGCCACAGATACTGGGCGACATTGGTGTCCTGGTATTCATCGACAAGGATGTAGCGAAAGCGACGCCGATATTCCTCAGCAATATCGGCATGTTTTGCGAGAATCGTCAGGTTGTGAAGCAGCAAATCGCCAAAGTCGCAGGCGTTCAGACTGACCAGACGCGCCTGATAGGCGGCATAAAGGGTGTGCCCCTTGCCGTTCGCGAAATCCTCTGACGGCGGCAGCTTGTCCGGCGTCCAGCCGCGGTTTTTCCAGTGGTCGATCAGGCCGTTCAGCGCCTTGGGCGACCAGCGTTTGGTGTCCAGCCCCTCGGCCTCCAGCACCTGTTTGCAGACCCGTTCCTGATCGTCGGTGTCCAGGATGGTGAAGGTCGACTTCAGCCCGACCAGCTCGGCATGCCTGCGCAGGATCTGCGCCGCCACCGAGTGGAAGGTGCCCAGCCAGCGCAGCCCTTCCGCCGAAGGCCCGATCAGATGCGTGATCCGCTCGCGCATCTCGCGTGCGGCCTTGTTGGTGAAGGTGACGACCAGCAGCTCCCAGGGTCGTGCCCGTCCGGTCGCCAGAATGTGCGCAAGCCGTGTGGTCAGCACCCTTGTCTTGCCCGTGCCCGCGCCGGCGAGCACCAGCACCGGGCCGTCGACCGTCTCGACCGCTTCGCGCTGCTCGGTGTTCAGCCCGGCCAGATAGTCAGCGTCGGGTGCCGGGACGCCGCCGGGCCCCCGCGAACGGGCCAGATCGGAGATGCGGGGAGGGGGCGGGCCGAGGTCGGGGGGGAGACTCATCGGGAGAACATAAGGGGCACGACGTCCGATGTCAGCGGGGATGAGTCACCCCGCCGGAACCGCCCGGCCTCGCCACCGTTTTCTTCGGCACCAGGCCTCGCGAAGGATGACCATGTCCGACAGCAACAACGCAGCCCGACTCGGCAACGCCGGCCTGGCCTTCATCTTCGGCGGGATCGTCGTCGGGCTGGCGATCATCGCCTTTGTCGTCTTTTCCAACGGTGGGATCGGGACACCGGACAGCCCGGAAGTCTCCGTCTATATCGACCTGCCGCGGATGGAACTGCCCGAGCCGCCAAAGATGCCGACGCAGCCGCGGGTCGTCCCGTTGGAATCCCGATTGCCGGAACCCGCGCCCGACATGGCAGGTGTCAATCGATCGCATCCTGTTCGATGAAGGATCGATCGCCGCTCGTCCAGGAAAGGGCCAGAAGCCGGCATGCCGAGGCCAGCGGCGTGCGCCCGCGTCGTTCGTCGATCCGCTTCATCAGCCCTGCCTGCGACAGGCCGCCGGCGGCCGCGATTCCATCCAGGACGGCCCAGAACTCGGCCTCCAGGGCCACGGAGGTGGCGTGGCCGGACAGTGAGACAGAGCGCTTTTTCAACATCGGGGAACCATAGGCCGGGCGGTGGCATGTCGGCCATGGGGTGTGACATGAACACCGTTCACCCAGGGCGCTTTCAGCGGTATAGAGTCGCCCATCGCACAGGGCCTCTCCCATGACCGCCACCGTTGACTTCGACAAGCTCGACCGTCTGCGCCC
Organism: Caulobacteraceae bacterium; assembly: GCA_040380105.1. Taxonomy (GTDB): domain Bacteria; phylum Pseudomonadota; class Alphaproteobacteria; order Caulobacterales; family Caulobacteraceae; genus Brevundimonas. Next base: position 14,238 of record JBEIJS010000014.1, read on the forward strand.
GCAGCGTCTTGAGCCGCTCAGGGCGTTGCGCGCCTTCCGCAAACTGATCCGCAACAAGGAAGACACCGCCCAGGTGTTCGAGATCATGCGGGCCCTGTCCGGGCGGTCGATCGGCCGCGGCTACAACCGCATGCTCAAAACGCTCGAGGGCGGCCGCCAGGCCTTCCTGCGCGAGGAGCTGGCCCACAAGCTGGACGATCCCGTCTGGCTGTCACGGTTCGGGCCGGGGTCCGTGGGAGCGGCCTACCGGGCGTTCCGCGAAGCCCGCGGGTTCACGGCGGAAGGTCTGGCTGATGAGGCCCGCAAGGTCGCGCCCCTGGTCGATGCCCAGCATCCCGTGGTCTGGTATTCGCGCCGCATCCGCGACGTCCACGATGTCTGGCATGTCCTGACCGGCTACGGGACCGACGCCCTTGGCGAGGCCTGCGTGGTGTCCTTTTCCTATGCCCAGACACGCAATCTCGGCTTCGCCTTCATCGGCTGGGGCGCGGCCCGCGAGGTGCAGCGCGAGGCACCGTCCGTGCCGGCCCGCCGCGCGGTCTGGCAGGCCTATCGCAACGGCCGGGCCGCCCGTTGGCTGCCGGGGCTCGACTATGAGGCCCTGTTCGAACAGCCGCTTGAGGCCGTCCGTGAGCGCCTGAACATTCGCCCGGCGACCGTCTATCAGGCCGTGCCCGCCGAGCTCCGGGCGGGGCTCAAGCTGCGCGCCTGAGGACCCGGCCCGTGCGGCCCGCGTTCGCCGCGGCCCGTCGGGCAGGCTGAAACTTTGCTTGCTCCGGCTGACGGCATCCGTCACTGGGCGTGAATGAATTCCCCGGCTTCCGATCAGCCTGTCCCGCGCCAGCCCATGTCGCGGACCACCCTGCTCGGGATCGGCGGGGTGCTGGTCTGCGCCCTGATCTGGGGCACGACCTGGTACGCCATCACCCTGCAACTCGGGACGGTGGCTACAATCGCCTCGATCGTCTGGCGCTTCGGGCTGGCCTCCGCCGTATTGTTCCTCGGTTGCCTCGTCTTCCGGCAGAACCTCAAGCTGACGCGGGGCCAGCACCTCGCCGCCCTGGCCCAGGGGGCCTTCGCCTTCTCGATCAGCTACAGCTTCACCTACGCCTCGGAAGGCCATGTTGCGTCCGCGATTGTCGCCGTGACCTTCGCTTCCCTGACCTTCATCAACCTGGTCCTGTTCCGGGTCGCTGCGGGTCAGCGGGCCGCAGCCGTTTCCTGGGGGGGAGCCATCCTTGGCCTTGTCGGCGTGGCGGTGCTTTCGGGCGGTGAAGTGCTGGGGGCCGGTTTCGATCGCCGGGCCGCCCTCGGTGTCGGCCTGGCTCTCATCGCCGTGACCGCCTCGGCCTTCGGGAACTTCTTCGCATGGAAGGGTCAGGTCCAGGGATCGGCAGCCATTCCCTCGACCGCCTGGGCCATGGCCTATGGCACGGGCCTGCTGGTGATTTACGGCCTGGCCACGGGCGTCGAGTTCACCATCGACCCGACCTTCACCTATGTGGGCTCCCTGCTGTACCTGGCCCTCTTCGGCTCGGTCATCGCCTTCGGCCTGTATTTCACCATTGCCCGCGTGATCGGCTACGCCATGGCCAGCTACGTCTCGGCCCTGACCCCACCGGTCGCCATGCTGGTCTCGGTGCTGTTCGAGGGCGCGCATTTCGGCTGGTCGGCCCTTTTGGGGCTGCTGCTGGTGCTGTCGGGGCAGGCGCTGATGATCCGCGCACCGAAGGCTACCACCTAGCCGAACCAGCCTCGCTTCTTCTTCGGCTTCTCCGGCGGAGCTCCCACCTTCTTCGCTGCCTCGTCCTCGCGTCTCTTGCGCTCGGACGTGACCCGCATGGCGACGAGCAGGGGGATCAGGCCGTGCCGGATACGGGGATCCTGACGCGGGTCGGTCACCTTCAATCCTCCAGCTTCGATCCGTCGAGCAGGCGGGCCGCGCGTGTGCGTTCCACTTCTGCCCGGGTCCGATCTGCCTTCGAGCGGCCGTGCGCGGCCCGGTTGGCCTTCGCCGCCGCCTTCGCTTCAGCCTTCTGCCGGTCCTTGCGCACCCGGTTCAGATTGACGACCTCGCCCATGACGATCTCCGATGCGACGGCCAATACAGCGACGTACGACGCCACCGCCACCATACTGTCGAGTCAGGCCGCCGAACACCACCCTGCGCCATGGCAGGCCCGGGCTGCCTCGCCGGCATCAGACGCCTTACCGCGAATTCATGGGAAGCTGGCTGTCACCGGGCCCGCCTTCCTCCTATCTGTGAGAGACGCCCGATAGCGGCGTGACCGGAACGACGCCCTTGATCCGCCTGATCCTCAACATTCTCTGGTTCATCTTCGGAGGCTGGTTGTCCGGCCTGCTCTGGCTGCTTGGTGGGGCCGTCCTGGCGCTGACCATCGTCGGCCTGCCCTGGACCTTCGCCGCCTGGCGGATCGCCAGCTATTCCTTCTGGCCCTTCGGCCGCGAGGTCGTCTGGCGGGATGAGCTGGGAGCGCAGGACGTCGGCACGGGCCCGCTGGGCCTCGTGCTCAACATCATCTGGTTCATCTTCGCCGGCTGGTACATCGCCCTGTCGCACCTGCTGATCGCCGTGGCGGAGTTCATCACCATCATCGGCATCCCCTTCGCCCTGAAGGATCTGGAGCTGGCCAAGCTGGCCCTCGCTCCGATCGGTCGGACGATCCGCGCCAAGCCCTGAATCAAAAACGCCGGCCTCCACAGGAAGGCCGGCGTTTGTTGCCGGTGTCGGGTTGATCACCCCGGCGAGATCATCTTCTCGGGCCGTACCGCCTCGTCGAACTCGGCGTCGGTCAAATAACCGCCGCCGACGGCTTCCTCGCGCAGCGTCGTCCCGTTCTTGTGAGCGGTCTTGGCGATCTTCGCGCAGGCGTCATAGCCCAGCTTGCCGTTCAGCGCCGTGACCAGCATCAGCGAGTTGTCCAGTCCGCGCTTGATATTGTCCTCGCGCGGCTCGATCCCGACGACGCAGTTGTCCGTGAACGACACCGCCGCATCGGCCATCAGCCGCACCGACTGCAGGAAGTTGTAGGCCATCACCGGGTTGAAGACGTTCAGCTCGAAATGCCCCTGCGAGCCGGCGAAGGTCACGGCTGCGTGGTTGCCGAATAACTGGATGCACACCTGGGTCAGCGCTTCCGACTGGGTCGGATTGACCTTGCCCGGCATGATCGACGAGCCCGGCTCGTTCTCCGGCAGAGCCAGTTCGCCGAGGCCCGAACGGGGCCCCGAGCCGAGGAAGCGGATGTCGTTGGCGATCTTGAACAGGCTGGCCGCGACCGTGTTGATGGCCCCGTGGCTGAAGACCATGGCGTCGTGGGCGGCCAGGGCCTCGAACTTGTTCGGCGCCGTGGTGAAGGCCAGGCCGGTGATGGCGGCGATGCGGTCGGCGACCTGCTCGGCGAAGCCGATCGGGGCGTTCAGTCCGGTGCCGACGGCCGTGCCGCCCTGGGCCAGTTCCATCAGCTTCGGCAGGGTCAGTTCGATCCGTTCAATGCCGTTGGCGATCTGCTGCGCATAGCCGCCGAACTCCTGGCCGAGGGTCAGGGGCGTGGCGTCCTGTGTATGGGTCCGGCCGATCTTGATGATGTGGGCCCAGGCCTTCGCCTTGGCGTCCAGCGCCGCGTGCAGATGCTTCAGAGCCGGGATCAGGTCATTGACCACCTGTTCGGCGCAGGCGACGTGCATCGCCGTCGGAAAGGTGTCGTTCGAGGACTGGCTCATATTGACGTGGTCGTTCGGGTGCACCGGCTTCTTGGAGCCCATCTCCCCGCCCAGCATTTCGATGGCGCGGTTCGAGATCACCTCATTGGCGTTCATGTTGGACTGGGTGCCCGAGCCGGTCTGCCAGACCACCAGCGGGAAATGGTCGTTCAGCCGGCCCTCGATCACCTCATTGGCCGCCGCGACGATGGTGGTGCCGATCGTCGGATCCAGCTTGCCCAGCGCCATATTGGTCTCGGCCGCCGCGCGCTTGACGATCCCCAGGGCCCGCACGATCGGCAAGGGCTGTTTCTCCCAGCCGATCCTGAAATTTCCCAACGACCGCTGCGCCTGGGCGCCCCAGTAACGATCCGAGGCGACCTCGATGGGGCCGAAGGTGTCGGTTTCGGTGCGGGTCTGGGACATGATCGGCGGGCTCATCGGACGTGGCGGAGGAATGCGCGGCGGTGTAGCACGGGCGTGCGGACGGGCAAGGCGCTCAGGCGAGGACGGCGGGATGACGGCAGGCGGGGTCGAGCCTCAATGGGTGGGGCGGGGCAAGGTCCGCGCCCGTGAAACCGGCGACACGGTCGAACTCACGATCGACGGCCTGACCACCCAGGCCAAATACTACAAGCCGCTGGTCTATGAGTTCATGCGCAAGGAGTGGAGCTCGCGCCCCTCCTACGGCGATTATACGGTCGAGATCCTGATGGAGCATGTCGGCGATCCGCCCTGGATGGACCTCGACAACCTGGCCAAGGCTCTGCTGGACGCGATCAAGGGCTATCTGTTCCACGACGACGCCCAGGTCGCGCGCCTGCTCGTCGAACGCCGCCAGGGCGAGCGCGAGGGGATCACCATCCGGGTGCTTCCTCGTCAGACCTCCGGCATACCCGGATAGCGATGGAAGGACGGCAGATCCTGGGCTGTCTCCATCCAGCCGATCCGCTCCGCCGTCTGGATCTGGGCCTGGAGGGGCAGGGCATCCGGGTCGTCCAGCGTGGCGCTCTGCACGTCGGTCTGGCCGGGGAAGATCACATCGTTGGTGTAGAACAGCCCTGTCCCGCACTCGCCGCAGAAGTGCCGCCGGCCATGCTCGGAAGATGCATAGACGCGGGTTTCACCTGTGATGGCTATCTGATCGGTCGACGCCAGCGCCCAGCCGACGGCTGGAGCGCCGCTGGCCTTCCGGCAGTCGGTGCAGTGGCACAGGGCATGGTGGCCCACGGCGTCGGGCATCTGATAGCGGACGGCGCCACAGTGGCATCCTCCAGACAACATGGGCATTCCTCCGCTCGCGCCAGGAACGTTCCCTATATGTTCCTGTCCCTGGATGCAAGCGCGCCTTCAGCTCGTCGGCCGAGAAAACCGCAACGTCGGCAGACGCATCTGCATCTCTGCCCCGACGAACATCTGCGGATCCGACGGCGGCGTGGCTCCGAGGGCGGCCTCCTTGCGCGCCACACAGGCCCGCGTCCGTGCGGCCAGGTCCAGGAAGTCGATCGCGGTTGGCAGGGTCTCGATGATGCAGCCGTCAAACCAGGGATAGGTCTCGTCAGCCCCGCAGCCAAACGAGGTCCGTTCCCGGCTGGCGGCGGTCAGAACCATCCGGTTGGGTGCTGCCAGGGCATTGACGAAGATGCCGGAATAGCAGGCCGAGACGATGACCACCGTAGGCCGGGTCCCGCAGGCCGAACGGACGATATTGGCCATCATGTCCGGGGTCATCCTTGGGGCTACGCCGAACACCATGGCGTTGGGCGCGCCGTGCGAGGTGAAATAGAGCAGACAGCCGGCGGTTCCCCGCGCCGCTGCGGCCGTGATCCCATCGACCACGGCCGAGGCCGAGGTGGGTTGGGGGACATCGGGCCTGAGGCTGTAGTCAACCATATTGGCGCGAGAGAAGCCGGCGGCGAGGAAGCCCTTCACCAGATCCCTGCGGGCATTGTCAAAGGCCTGGATCGGCCGGTCGGCTCCGTCGCGCCAATCTGCCGCGACGATGGCCGAAGTCCAGTTGGCAAAGCGGCTGGGTGGTGCCCCGGTCTGGGCGCGGGCGGAGCCCGCGAACCCCAAGATGACCATCAGGACAATGATCAGACCTCGACCCATGCGCTTCCCCCAGCCTCAAGTCGAAACCGAGACTAGCGGAAGGTGCAAGGAGGGAAAGACCCTACTTCTTCCGGAACTGATCCAGCGACACGACCTTCGGGCCGTTGTCATCACCGTCAGGAGCCGGCGCCCGGCCGGTGTCTGATGCAGGGATCTCCACGACGCTGTCTTCCACCGCGGCCGGTGCTTCGAACTGCAGCAGGAACTGCACCGACGGGTCATAGAAGCGGGTCACGGCGGTATAGGGCATGGCCAGCACCTTGGGCATGCCACCGAATTTCAACATCACCGAGAACCGCGTCGGCTCGACCTTCAGGTCCCAGTACTGGTGCTGCAGAACGACCGTCATTTCTTCGGGGTATTTGGCCAGGATGTCCGGGGGCACGCTGACGCCCGGCGCGCGTGTCATGAACGTCACATAGAAATGGTGCGCGCCTGGAATTCCTTCGGGCATGGCGGCCCGTTCCAGCGCCGAGCGGATGATGCCGCGCTTGGCGTCCTGCGCCAGCTGCTCATAGTTCATCTCGTCGACGGGGGGCGTCTCTTCGGCCATGGGTCGCCTCGGCTGTTCGCGCGAACTGATAGCGGTGAGAGGCCGCGGGCGAAAGGCGCCAAGATGGTGAAATCGACGATGTTGAAAGTGCCGGGGATTCTGTTGGCAGGCTCCCCGACAGGCCCCGCCTGGGGAACTGATCCCCCAGGACTTAAGTGTTCGAAATCACCCGAACCGCTTATGCGGCGAGAGCGACTTCTCCAGCGAAGTTATCGTTCGCAGTTAGAAAATGGCCCGATACGGTGGGCCAGGACGGGCGAAAGCAGTCTTCTTTACACGTCCGTCGATGCTAGTCGGCCCCATATGCCTCCGCCGATAACGCGGGGAGAAGATGGTGGAGCCGCCGGGAATCGCACCCGGGTCCGGTCCGCTTATTACAAGCGCGTTTATCGCCATATCCGGAGCAAGCCCCGGCAAGGTCAATATAGGGCTTCCGGCCCCGGCTTCCAAGGTCCCAAGTGCAGCCCCGCCGGGGTCAGTCCTCGTCTGCCTTGCGCAGCGCCAGGCGCGCCGCCGCCAAGGCCTCATGATAGGCCTCGCCGTCACCGAAATCGCCGAAACCGGCATAGCGGCCATGGGCCCCCATCAGGCGTCGCGTATGTTTGATGGGACACCAGTATTGTTCGGTCCGGGCCGACACCTCGCGGACATAGGCGATGACCCCGTTCACATAGGAACAATAGGCACAGTTCAGTTTTTCGAGGGCGTTCAGATAGGGCAGGCCTGTCCGGTCGAAAACCATGTAGCGGCCCCTTGGGACCTGCGGGATGCCGTAAACGCGGAAACAGATCGCCTGGTAAAGCGACACCCACAGATCGACCAGGGCGAACGGCAGGATCAGCGAATAGATCACCGGCGCGCTCAGAACGTAAAGGACCGGCGCCCCGAAAATGTATTTCAACAGGTGGGTGCGGCGTTCCTCGAGCCGGCGCCGCGCCTCTTCCTCGAACCGGGCCCGACCATGCTCCAGTCCGAACCGGAAGCCCGACCGCTGGCGTGAGATTTCGGCCGCCAGATCATGTTCCAGCGCATGAATCTGGTTCATGAGGGCTTCGACCCGGTTCGTCATGCGCGCTCCCCCTCGGCCCGGGACCGCTACGGGTATGGGGCCCCGGCGACGTCACGGTTGCGGATGCGAGTCCTGCACCCGCGCCTGCATAGCATCCGTACCGGTCGGCGTCCCGGCGCACGGACGCAAGCGCCGGGTCAGACCCGGGCCCATCCGGGCGTCTGGTTCCTGAACCATGTCAGCTGGCGCTTGGCGTAGTTGCGGGTCGCCTGGCGTGTGGCCTCGACCGCTGCCGCCAGGGTGCATGCGCCCGCGAGATGAGCTGCGAACTCGCGTACGCCGACGGCCTTCATGGCGGGCAGGGCAGGGTCAAGCCCCCGCGCGACCAGGGCCCGGACCTCGTCCAGTGCCCCGGCCTCGACCATCTGCGCCACCCGCAGGTCGCAGCGGGCGTACAGGGCCTGCCGGTCCGGCTCGATCACCCGACCCGTCCATGAACCCGGAGGCAGCAAAGGCTTTGTGTCTGAGGTCCAGTCGCTGAGGGCCCGACCGGTATGGCTGGCCACGGCCCAGGCCCGGGTCAGCCGCTGGCGGTCGCCGGCCTCGATCCTTGCCTCGGCTCCGGGGTCGAGCACCGCCAGCTCTGCACGGAACGCCGCCTCGCCCCCGGCGTCGAAGATCGCGGTCGCCGCGTCCCGTTCAGCGAGCGGCACATCCGGAATTTCCGCCAGCCCTGTGGTCAGGGCCGTGAAATACAGCCCCGTCCCGCCGACCAGCAGCGCGGGTCGTCGTTCGGCGGCCAGTTCAGCCAGTTGTGGCATGACGGCCCGACTCCAGCGCCCGACCGACCAGGGGTCCATGGCATCGGCGACCCCGTAAAGCCTGTGCTCGGCCAAGGCCTCTTCCGCGACCGTGGGCCGGGCACTCAGCACCCGCAGGTCGGCATACAGTTGCTGGCTGTCGGCATTGATGATCACCGCCCCGGTCCGGGCTGCCATCTCCAGCGCGCGCCGTGACTTGCCCGAGGCGGTTGGGCCGGCCAGCAGGGTGATCAGGGGCTCGGACAAGACGCGGACTCGGATTTTCGACCGGACAGGCAGGGTCGTTCGGCGATAGAACGCGCAACCCGACCCGGCAACCCGTCAGGATCATGCCCTTGCCAGACCGCGCTTCCGTTCTCGCCGCCCTCGACACCGTGATCGACCCCAGGAGCGGGCAGGGCCTCGCTGCCGCCGGTCTGGTGCAGGGGCTGGTCGTGGGGCCCGCACCCGAGGGGCTTCGCGCCGGGTTTGTCATGGAGGTCGCCGCCGGTGACACCGCCCTCTATGCGCCGGTGCGTGATGCTGCCGAGGCCGCGCTATCGGCCCTGCCGGGCATGGGCCGGGTCTCCGTGGTTCTGACCGCCGAAACCGCACCCGCCGCCAGACCCGTGCGTCGGGCTTCACTCTCGCCCCAGGCCGTCGACCAGGGCCGGCCGAAAGCTCCGGTCGCCACCGACCGGCCGGCCCACGTCCGCCGCGTCCTGGCCGTGGCCAGCGGCAAGGGCGGGGTCGGTAAATCGACCGTCGCGGTCAATCTCGCCGCCGCCTTCGCCGCGCGCGGCCTCTCGGTCGGCCTGCTGGATGCGGATGTCTATGGCCCGTCCCTGCCCACCATGCTCGGCATCACAGGCAAGCCGGAATACCGCGACGGCATGATGGAGCCGCACCTCATCCACGGCCTCAGGGCCATGTCCGTTGGCCTGCTGACCAAGGCCGATGATGCCATGATCTGGCGCGGTCCCATGGCCTCCCAGGCCCTGACCCAGATGCTGACCCAGACCCGCTGGGGGACAGAGGACGCGCCGCTCGACCTCCTCGTCGTCGATCTCCCGCCCGGCACTGGCGACGTCCAGCTGACCCTTGTGCAGAAGACACCGCTGGATGGTGTCGTCATCGTCTCGACCCCGCAGGAGGTGGCTCTCGCCGACGCCCGCCGCGCCCACACCCTGTTCCGGAAGGTCGACATCCCCACCCTCGGCCTGATCGAGAACATGACCGGCCCGGTCTTCGGTCGCGGCGGAGCGGAGGCCGAGGCCTTGAAGCTTGGCATCACCTTCCTCGGTGACCTGCCGCTCGACGCGGCCCTCCGCCAGGGTGCCGACGCCGGCGTTCCTGTCGTGGTCAGCGATCCGGACGGCGACATTGCCGGACGTTTTGCGGGCTTTGCCGCAGGGGTCGCAAAAAAACTCGGCCTTTAGGGTTTTCAAACGCAACCCTGACCGCCACCTTGCGTGCTCCAGTCATGCGAGAGCCGCCCATGTCCGTCGACACCCTGTTCCGTCCGTTCCAGGTCAAATCCCTGAAGATGCCCAACCGCATCGTCATGGCCCCGATGACCCGGTCCTTCTCGCCGGGCGGCATCCCGACCGAGGATGTGGCAAGCTACGATCGTCGCCTGGCCGAGTGCCAGGTCGTGCTGATCATCACCGAGGGAACGGTCGTCGAGCGGCCAGCCGCCCGCAACGACCCCAAGGTGCCGGTCTTCCACGGCGAGGCCCTGCCGGAATGGAAGAAGGTGGTCGAGGAAGTCCACGCCGCCGGCGGCCTGATCGCGCCCCAGCTCTGGCATGTCGGGGCCGCCCGGGGGCAGGGGGCCGACTGGGAACCTCTGGGCAAGGTCGACAGCCCCTCGGGCCTGACCGGCCCCGGCAAACAGAAATACGAGCCGATGACCGAAGAGGACATCGCCGACACCATCGCCGCCTTCGGAGCCTCCGCCCGGGCCTCGCGTGAGTTGGGCTTCGACGCCGCCGAGATCCATTCGGCCCATGGCTATCTGATCGACCAGTTCTACTGGAGCGGCCTGAATGCCCGCGGTGACCGCTGGGGCGGCCCCTCGATCGCCGAGCGCGCCCGTTTCGGGGTCGAGGTGGTCAAGGCCGTGCGCGAGGGCCTCGGGCCGGACATTCCGCTGATCATCCGGCTTTCGCAGTGGAAGCAGCAGGATTTCGACGCGAAGATAGCCCTCAACCCTGATGAAATGGCCGAATGGCTGCTGCCGCTCTCGGATGCGGGCGTCGATGTGTTCCACTGTTCGCAGCGCCGCTTCTGGGAGCCGGAATTCGAAGGTTCGGACCTGAATTTCGCGGGCTGGGCCAAGGTCATCACCGGCAAGCCGACCATCAGTGTCGGCTCGGTAGGGCTGGATGGCGAGTTCATCGCCGCCTTTGGCGGAGCCGGGTCCCGTCCGGCCTCGCTTGACGGCCTTATCCAGCGCATGGAGCGCGAGGAGTTTGACCTCATCGCCGTCGGCCGCGCACTTCTGGCCGATCCCAACTGGGTGGTGAAGGTCCGCGACGGCCGTCAGGACGAGCTGAAGGATTTCGAGCGGTCAGCGATGATGACGCTCAGCTAGGGCTTAGGGCTTAGGGCTTAGGGCTTGGGTATTTCGGACAGTTGACCAGGGCTGGGTGGCTGCCACGAGGCACTCCTAATCCCCAAGCCCCAAGCCCTAAGCCCTACGCTTCCTCCACCACCGCCGCCGTCCCATAGGCCAGCACCTCGGTGACGCCTTCCATGATCTCATTGGCCTCGTAGCGCATGGCGATCACGGCATTGGCGCCCATGGCCTGCGCGTGTTCGACCATCTCCTGCAGCGCCTCCGCCCGTGAGGTCTCGGCCAGTCTGACATAGGTCTCCACCCGCCCGCCCAGCATCGACTGCAGCCCGCCGACCATGTCGCTGATGGCGTTCCGCGACCGCACCGTGATGCCCCGCACCAGCCCCAGGGTCTTCACCACCCGATAGCCGGGCGCGTCATTGGTGGTCACGATCAGCATGGTCATTTTCTTTCGAGAACCCGGAAGACGAAGCCGTGGTCGTCCTTCTCGCCGGCCGGGTGGGCCTCGGACGATAGCTCGATCCAGCCGGTCTCGTCGAAGGGGGGAAACATCACATCGCCGTCAGGGGTCGCCTCGACTTCGGTGAGATACAGCCGCTTCGCCCGCGGCAGGGCCTTTTCGAACAGGGCCACGCCGCCGATGACGCAGATCTCCCCGATCCCGTCATCCTCGGCCGTCTCGCGCGCGATCTCGACCGCCTCGTCCAGCGTCGTGCAGACCACCGCCCCGCGCGCCGTGAAGGATTCATCGCGCGACAGGACCAGGTTCAGCCGCCCGGGCAGTGGCTTGAGCGGCAGGCTCTCCCAGGTCTTGCGCCCCATGATGCAGGGCTTGCCGAGGGTGATCGCCTTGAACCGCTGCAGATCGCTGCGCAGCCGCCATGGCAGGTCGCCGTCGCGACCGATGACGCCGTTGCGGGCGCGGGCGACGACGAGGACGAGTTGGGGGAGGGGCATCAGCGGGGCTCCAGCCAGTGCAGCCATTTCCGCTGCATGGCCTGTTCAAGATCGATCCCCGCCCGGTCACAATAGATCAGCAGCATCCCCAACACATCCGCCGCTTCGTCACCGAGCTTGTCGGCGTCCGCCACGCCCCGCGCCCGGCCGCTCATGCGCAGATGCTCGGCGGTCAGTTCACCCAGCTCCTCCTGCACCTTGAGCAGGGCCCAGTCACCGGAGCGGTCGATACCGTGTTCCCGTGCATAGATGTCGGAGATGCGCAGGACGTCCGCCTGCAGGGCCTTCAGCTCAAGGGTCATCAAACCGCGACCGGTGCCTTGATATGCGGCCAGGGCTCATAGCCCTCGAGCACAAAATCCTCGAGCGTATAGGCGAACAGGTCGTCCTTCGGCGTGATCGTCATGGTCGGGGCGGGCAGGGGCGCGCGAGCCAGCTGGGTCTCGGCCTGTTCGATATGGTTCAGATACAGGTGGGCGTCGCCGAAGGTGTGGACGAACTCGCCCGGCTTCAGCCCGCACACCTGGGCCACCATCAGGGTCAGCAGGGCATAGGAGGCGATGTTGAACGGCACGCCCAGAAACACATCGGCCGACCGCTGGTACAGCTGGCAGCTCAGCTTGCCGTCGGCGACGAAGAACTGGAACAGGCAGTGGCAGGGCGGCAGGGCCATGTCGTCGACATCGGCCGGGTTCCACGCGCTCACGATATGGCGGCGGCTGTTGGGATTGGTCTTCAGCCCCTCAACCAGCTTCGTGATCTGGTCGATCACCCGGCCGTCGGGTGCGGCCCAGGAGCGCCACTGTTTCCCATAGACCGGCCCCAGCTCGCCCTCGGCATCGGCCCACTCGTTCCAGATCGAAACGCCGTTGTCCTTCAGCCAGCCGATATTGGTCTCGCCGCGCAGGAACCAGAGCAGCTCGACGATGATCGAACGCAGATGCAGCTTTTTGGTGGTCAGGACCGGAAAGCCCTTCGACAGGTCGAACCGCATCTGCCGCCCGAACACACCGAGCGTCCCCGTGCCCGTCCGGTCATCGCGTCGGCTGCCATTGTCGAGGATGTCGCGTAGCAGGTTGAGATACTGCCACTCCGGATGATCGGCCGCGACGGTGCCGGTGCGGGCGTGGAGATCAGCGAGAGAGGCGACGGCGTTCATCCGTCCAGAATGCATCTGATTCGGAGGTCCGGGCAGCCGGGTGATTCGCTTGCCCACAGCCTGTTCGCTTCCTTCCCCCGAAACAGGAGACAGGGAGCGCTGTCTCATCCCCTGAACCCGTCCGCATCCAGAAACGCCTGCTCTTCCGGCGTCGTCTCCCTGCCCAGCGCCCGGTTCCGGTGCGGGAAGCGGCCGAAGCGGACGATGATTTCGCAGTGGTGCTCGGCCCAGCGGTCGTCGGGTTTGCGCTCCATCCGGGTCTGGAACAGCTCGACCTGCCGGGCCTGATCGGCGCGGTCCTCCGAATGCTGCAGCGGCAAATAGAAGAACCGGCGGAGGTCGCCCTCAACTCTCAGGTCGTGCCCGGCCTCTAGCGCCTGCCCGGCGACCATCCGGGCCAGGGGATCGGTGGCGAAGGCATGACCGGTACCCCGGAACACATTCCTCGGAAACTGGTCCAGCAGGATCAGCAGGGCCAGCGAGCCCTCCGGCGTCTTCGCCCAGAAATCCAGCTCCCGCCGCGCGGCGGCATGGTGTGCGACCTCGAACCGTTCCCGGAACAGGGCGTCGAAAGCCTCGTCCCTGGCGAACCACTTCGACGGTCCGGCCTCTTTCCAGAAGGCGATGACGTCGGAAGGCGCTATGTCTGGCTTCATGAGTCAGAACCTAAGCGCCCAGCTCCCCGTCTTCCATGACCGCGACTGCGATCTCTCCATCATTCGCGGCAAACGCGTCGCCGTGATCGGTTACGGCAGCCAGGGCCGCACCCATGCCCTGAACCTGCGCGACTCCGGCGTCACCGACATCGTCGTGGGCCTCAAGGCCGGATCTGCGACCCGGGCGAAGGCAGTGGCCGACGGCTTCCCCGTGCTGACTGCCGGCGAAGCTGCCACATCAGCCGATGTCGTGGCGGTCATGGTCTCCGACGAGGCGCACCGCGACCTGTGGGCCAACGAACTGGCCCCGGTCATGAAGCCCGGTGCCGCCCTGGTCTTCGCCCACGGGCTGTCGGTCCGCTTCGGCCTGGTCGAGCCGCGCGCCGACCTCGATGTCATCCTCGCCTCACCCAAGGGTATCGGCCCGCGTATCCGCGACCTCTATGAGGA
>JBEIJS010000015.1:0-28195 GCA_040380105.1 Caulobacteraceae bacterium
CCTTTGTCTTTGACATTGTCCGACGCCATTTTGGCTGCCGGGAGCGTTCTGCTCGGGAGTAGAGGGAGCACGTACGAGGCCAGCGAGCAACGGGGTGCGGCGGGGCCTCCAGCGACTGTTTTTGTTGAGTTATTTATTCGTCCCGCTGCGTTCCGCCGGGCAGAACCTGCCAAGGCCGGGCACGTTCTGCCGGGTAATCGGCACCGGGTGCCGGTCGAAATATGCCGGGCCGGAACCTTCAGACTCCCGTCCCGCCCGTCAGAGCCGGGCGCAGCACCTGTCAGGGCCGGATCAGCGTCCTGCGCCGGGCGTCCGCTTCACCTCGCCAACGGTCCTGCAGCGCCCGTTCGGCCATCAGGGTTGCGACGGCAGAGGCCCGGGCGTTCTCGCAGGCGACGAGACGCTCCCCTCGCTCCATATAGGCGACTTCAAGATCGGCGAGCGTCGGGGTCTCCGGCAGCCTCTCCAGGACGCACGGCGTCGTCACCGAGGCGGGCAGGATCAACCGGGGCGGCTCCGCAGACGGCGGGAGCGAGGCGGCACAGCTCGCGGTCATGAGCGGAAAGGCGAGCCATCCGGCCCGGTTCCAGCGGAGTTTCAGCATCGTGGGCCCTCCTGGCCTCGGCCTCGGCCCGCGCGGTCGTCCGCGCGACCGCGACGGTCTGTTGTTGAAGCCGATCGAGACGCTGCATCTGCCCTTCAGCCCCCTCGACCTCGAGTCGGCGGGCGGCAGCCTCCGCCCTGGCGAGCGACGCCGCCGCTTCGGCCACCTGAAGCCGGTGTCTGGCCAGTCCGAAGGGATCCCAGCGGAAACCCAACCCGGAGAGAAGGATCAGGCTCACGCCCAGAACCCCGACCAGACCCAATGCCCAACCTCTCGGGGTCAGGATCCGGAGCATCGGCAGGACCCTCAAGGGAACACCTTTCGGTCCAGCTCGAAATGGGGACCGTCCTTCAGACTGCTCCAGTCACCACCCCAGACAATCGCCGTTCCCTGCCGCACGGCGGCGGCCTTGAACGCGGCGGCGATGCGCGGATACAGGGGCCAGTCCCAGCGCACCTGCCCCTCCACCAGAGCCGCGACATCGACCGCATGGCCCGTCAGGTGACGCGACCGCTTCGTCCGGCTTGCGCCTGCCCTCACAAGCGCGGCCTGACGCTCCGGCGTGCGCAGGCCTTCGGTGACCATGAATTCCACCGGGCTCAGGGCCGCGGCTTCGCGCACCAGTGCGACCAGGCGGGGGTGGACCCCCGTCAGCCGCCTGAGCGATCGCTCCGACAACCGAAAGCTCATGCCCGCTCCTCCCCGACAGGGCGCGGCCGCAGGATCGCCAGGGTCGCAATCAACTGCTGGGCCGTCGGCGCGACGAGATAGATCACGAGCACCAGCGCCAGCAGGAGCATCAGGGCCTGCGCCAGCTTCGGCGTGGCCTCGGGAGGCACCGCGGCAATCAGGCGGTCGAGCAACAGCCAGGCGATCGCGCTGGTTGCGAACACATACAGCCTTCGCCACAGCCACCGGCCTTCAGCCAGCAGCGGGGCATCCGGTGTGGAAGGTACGGTCATCGGTCATCCTCCGGGTCATCAAGGGGAGCGGCACTGCGTCGCCAGCCGGGGCTGGCCTCGGCGAACAGATCCAGGTCGGTCAAACGGTCCGGGGCTGTCCCAGGCCTCCGCGTCCAGCAGCGAGGGATCGGCGCGTTCTTGGGAGAGGGTCATGGTGCAGCTCATCCGACCGCCACCAGCCAGACGACACCCGGGGCACCGTCACCGCCGACGCCACCCGCGGAGACACCCGCTCCGCCGCCGCCGCCACCGCCGCCATAGGCTCCACCCGATGCGCCTGCATGGCCCGACCCCGACGTGGCCGCGCCGCCTCCGCCTCCGCCGCCACCCGCCGGGGCCAGGGCAGGCCGGGGAGCCGCCGTTCCGGCCGAGCCCGCAGCGCCTGTTCCACCGGCCCCGCCGGCGGCCCTGATCGCGGTCCAGCCTCCGTCGCCGCCGGAGCCACCTGCCCGGGGCGAACCCGCACTGTCGAGCCCGCCGCCGGCCCCGCCGCCGCCCGACGCATCCGGCCGGTCAAGACTTCGGCCCGCCTGACCTGCAGCCGCGATACTGGAGGCACCACCGGCGTTGGCGGGTGGTACGCCCCGACCTCCCGCGCCGGCTACGCCACCCAGGCCGTCACCCAGCCCACCGCCGCTACCCCCCAAGGCTGCCAGCAGGGTCGTTCCGCCCAGCGCAACGCTGCTGTTGCCGCCGTCCCGACCCGCAGCCCCGCGCCCGCCCGGGCCACCGATCCCCACCGCCACGTCCAGCGTTCCACCCAGCAGCTCGGCCGGCCATTCGGCCCGCCCGATTCCGCCCGCACCACCACCGCCGCCGCCGAAACGCGGGCCAGAGGCGCCGAAAGCCCCGGCCCCGCCTCCCCCGCCGCCGCCAACCGCCACGACCTCGACGCTGCGCGCCCACCGGGGCACCGGATAGCTTCCGTTGGCAGTGAAGACGGTCACCGACCGGCGGCCGGCACCCTGGCCGATGGTTATCCGGCCGGTGGCGCGGTCGACGGTGAAGACGTCATTCCAGACCGAACCGTCAGCGCTGACCTTCAGCCTGAAATCGTCGTCCCCGATCAGCCCCAGCTCCGCCCGTCCGCCCCAGCCACTCTGTAACAGCAGGGACAGGACATCACCGGACGCCTCCTTGTTCAGGGTCAGGCGCAGGTCGCCCATGCCTCCGGCCGAGGCTTCCCGTGCCGTCCAGAGCGCGTTGTTCAGCCGGACTGCAAAGGGATTCGCCGCATCCGCCGTGGTGCCGAGCCCGAGCCGGCCCAGAGCCTGGGCCACACCCAGACGCTCACCCAGCCTGACCCAGTCTCCGCCATGCCGCACCACGACCTCACCGGCGTCTGCGACCAGGGCAATCAGGCCGTCCCCGGCCGGTACGCGGGTCCAGCCGCCGCCCTCGGCCCGCAGCAGCGCGCCGGTCGGCTGGAGGCTCCAGTTCGCTCCCGTCGCCCCCGCCGGCAGGATCCACAGCGCACCGTCAGCCGGCGCGTCTGGCTGGGCCGAGAGGGTTCGGCTGACCACGACCGTCTGGACCAGGGCGTCCAGCCGGGTCAGCGCCTCGTTCACGGTGACATGCTTCTGCATCTGCCCGGCCGCCAGATAGGGCAAGGCCAGCCGGGCGCTGTCGTCGTCGCTCATGGAAATCTCCGAAATCGTGTCGGAGATCAGTCTGGCCGGGCCGCTTCCTCAGGCGGGATCATGACGCTGCCCGCGGCAAGAAACAGCCGGTAATCAGGGACTTGAGGCGACCGAATATGCTGGCAATCGGCGAAAAGCCAGCAGAGCGGATCCCGGTCAGAGCCGCTGGAACGCCCCTTGAGCCACCACGGGGCCGTCCGGCCTGTCCGCCGCCGGCGTGTGGCCGGGTGCTTCCATGGAGACGGCGACGGCCTTGGCCACGCCGGCCGGGCCGGACAGGGCCCGACCGAGGCTGTGGTGCGAAGTGGCCGAGCCATCGATGGCACCGACCAGCTGCACATCGCCCTCGGGCATGACCAGCCACAGGTGTGGCACACGGGTATCGCCCGCCATCTCGTTCGTCGGGGCCAGATAGAGCTCCCCGGTGCCGGCGTCATAGGCCAGCGTCATCGCCGCCACACCGCTCTCCAGCGTCAGGGTCGCGACACGGATGACCGCCGGCGGCGGGGCAGGCGCCACGTCCGGCGCGGGCGTCGGTTGTGCCGCCAGCATGACCACCGCTGCCAGGCTCGCCGCCAGCAGGCCGGTCGAGCCGATCGCCCAGCGCCGCCAGAAGACGACCCTGTTGTCATTCGCCGCAACCGGCGGCACCAGACTGGCCTCGACACGCGACCAGACCTCTGCCGACGGCTCGACCGGCAAAATCCTGTCGGCGAGGCCTCCCAGACGCTCGTTCCAGGCCTCGACATGCGTCGCGAAGGCGGGCTCGGCAGACTCGCGGGCGCGGGCTGCAGCCTCGTCCTCCGGCGAGAGGACCCTCAGGGCAAGCTCTCCCGCAAGGGCCAGATCTTCGTCCATGCCGCTGTTTTGGGTGGGATCGGTCATGATTCCAGACACATCCTGAGCCGCATCATGCCTCGACGGATCCAGCTCTTCATCGTGCCCAACGGCACATTCTCGCGCGCTGCCAGGGCGTCATAGGTCATGCCGTCCATGAAGGCCGTGCGGATGGCACCGCCGGTCCTGTCGTCCAGCTGGCCGAGACAGTCGTTGAGGCGGCGCACGTCGTCGCGGGTTTCAAGCGACTCGGCCGGCGAGGGTCCCTCGTCGGCGATCACGGTGACCGCCTCGTCGATCGGTGTCGACCTGCGCATGGCCGCACCCGACCGCAGGCGGTCAATCGCCCGGTTGCGGGCGATGGTCACCAGCCATGTAATGGGGCTCGCGCGGGAGGCATCAAAGCTCCCGGCCTTCCGCCATACGGTCAGATAGGTGTCCTGCAAGACGTCCTCGGCCAGCTGTCTGTCAGCCAAGATACGCAGGGTGACGCCCAGTAGCTTCGCCGAGGTCGCGTCATAGACACGGCGGAAGGCGGCTCGATCCCCCTCGCCGGCACGGCCGAGCGCCTGGGCCAGTTCATCTCGGGTCAGGATCGCGCTCATTCAGGGGTCCGGCAATGGAGAGGTTCGACTTGGCGGGGACGCCGGTCGTTCGTCAAGCGGTTCAATCGTGC
The DNA here is from genome assembly GCA_040380105.1 of Caulobacteraceae bacterium. Taxonomy (GTDB): domain Bacteria; phylum Pseudomonadota; class Alphaproteobacteria; order Caulobacterales; family Caulobacteraceae; genus Brevundimonas. The sequence continues at coordinate 4,720 of JBEIJS010000015.1, forward strand.
AGATAGACGATGCGTCGCAGCTTCGGATTTCGGCGCATGTCGGCGACGTGACCCTCATGCGCCCCCCCTGCACGCGCCTCCCGCTCATTGGCCTCGACCCAGTGGGTGGTCTCGATATCCTTCTGCAACGCCCTGGCCGCCATCAGGTGGCCGGGAAACAGGAGGTCGACGATATCGGGTGCGAACGGAACCACCTCCCCGACCGCCGTGGTCGCGGTGTCCAGCCCGAGGTAGCTGACCATCTGCAGCAGCGTCCCCGGCGCGGCCCGGGCCCGAATCCCCTGCACCAGCAGCCAGCCTGCGGCCCCGAGGCTGTAGACCGTGCCCACAACGGGAACCCAGGTCAGCAGGCCGTCCAGACCGATGCCGAAGGGACCGATGCCCACCGCCCGGTCCGAGAGCTTCTTGACGCCCTCGACATTGGACCAGATCTTCTCGATATCCGCGACCGACCGTCTGGCCATGCCTGCCCTCCCGAAGCGAGCTCGTAACGTGCCATGACGAACCCCGTTCAGCCGGAAAGGCAAGGTCCCCGTCTCAATTTGCCATCCTGGACGCGGCGTCAGTGGCTGGATGCACTGCTGGTGTCTGGATTGCTGCCCGTTGCCGGCGTCGCCCTGCTGGTGCTGGCGGGTTTGGACAACCGGTTTGTGGACCTGCTGGCCCAATTCACCGCTCCGGTGCTGATCGCCACCCTGCCGCTGGCCCTCGGGCTCGGGCTGCTCCGACTGAGGGCTGCGGCGAGTGCCTGCGGGCTGACCGGATTGCTGCTTGCGCTGGCGGTCTGGCCGCAGTGGTTTCCCGAGGCCGCGAAACCCGATCCCGAGGCCGCCATCGTGCGTCTGTATTCGGCCAACCTCTTCTATCTCAACAATGACACGGCGCGGATACGCCGGTCGGTCGAGGCTGCCGATGCCGATATCGTCGTCCTGATCGAACTGGCCAGCGATCCTGCCCTGAAGATTGACGAGGTGCTGGCCGCCTATCCCTACCGCGCCGCCTCCATGCGGCTGGACCAGACGCGGGGACCGTCACGCTCGTTGATCGCCTCGCGCTGGCCCCTGACCACCCGCGAAGACCCGCCGGACGGCCTGCACGCCGTGGCAGCGACGGCGCAGACACCGCTGGGCCCCGTCCATATCGTCGGGGTCCACCTGACCCGGCCCTGGCCGTTCCAGCATTCCTGGGGCCAGATCAGCCAGACCATGGCGCTGGACGCCATCGTCGAGGGGCTGGACGGCCCGGTCGTGGTCGCCGGTGATTTCAACAGTGTCTCAAGCGCCCGGATCGGCAGGCAAATCCGGCAGGACATCAGCCTGCGCCCCGCACCGGGCTTCCCCGGCACCTGGCCGACCGACCTGCCGTCCCCGCTCGGGATCACCATCGACCAGGTCTATGCCTCGCCCGATCTCGCCTTCATCAGCCGCCGCCTCGGTCAGCCCACGGGCTCGGACCACCGCCCCGTGGTGACCGAAATCACCCGCGCGGCGCGTTGACCAGTGCGGCCAGCCGTTCGGCATAGCCCTCTGACGGAAAATCGTCGGCGATCCAGCCGTCCTCGAACGCCTTCAGGATTCGCCCGGTCTCCGGCCCGGGTTCCACGCCGAGCCCCGCCAGTTCCCGGCCTCCGACGGGCATGGACGGCCGTCGCCAGCCCCGGGCCAGAGCCAGCAATCGCTGCGCATCGTCGTCCCCGGCCGGGTTCTCCGCCCACCGACGGTGCAGGGCGTCTGTGACCGCCCGCACGCCGAAACGATAGGCCGCAGCGCGGACCTCAGGGTTGCTCATCACCAGGCTGACTGCGGGGTCTGCCGCGGCGGCGGCGGCCAGCCGGTCGCGGGTTGAGTTTGGCAGCCGAAGCCGCGCCGCGGCCTCCCTCACGACCCGCTCGTCGCTCGGGAGCAGGGTCATCAGCCGGATCACCGGATCGCCGCCCTGCGCCACGGCCGCTTCGAACTGCGGGCCGGCCGAGGCCTCCGGCAGGACCTGCGCCAGCACCCCGGTGGCCGCCATGGCCGCCATGGCCGCGCGCGGGTCAGGGGCCGCCAACAGGGTCATCAGCTCTTTTGAGACCCGCTCGGCCGACAGCCGCGTCATTCCGGGTGCCAGCGCCCCGCAGGCCGCCAGGGCCGCCGCATCGGGTTCACCCCGACCGTACCAGGCGAAGAAGCGGAAGAATCGCAGGATCCGCAGATAATCCTCCCGAATCCGCGTCTCCGGATCGCCCACGAAGACGATCCGTCCTGCGACCGCATCCGAAACCCCCTCTCCGGTCGGATCGAACACCTGCCCCTCGCCGTCGGCATAGAGGGCGTTGAGCCGGAAATCCCGGCGGGCGGCGTCCTCGGCCCAGTCGTCGGTAAAGGCCACAGTCGCATTGCGGCCGTCCGTCGTCACATCGCGGCGCAGGGTCGTGATCTCGAACGGCTGGTGCGCCGCCACCGCCGTCACCGTGCCATGGGCCATGCCGGTCGGCACGGCCTTCAGCCCGGCGGCGCGGATCGCCCGGTCGGTCTCCTCGGGCTCCAGCGTCGTGGCGATATCGATGTCCGCGACCGGGGCCCCGATCAGGGCATTGCGCACGCATCCGCCGACGAAGCGGGCGCAGTCAGGACCACCCGCCGCCTCCAGCGCCGCCATGACTGCGCGCGTGGCCGGGGCCGTCAGCCATGGCTGGTCGTCGAGCCGCCTCACGCCGCATCCTCTGCCACCGCAACCTGCGGCAATGCTTCCTCGCCGTACAGCCGCGTCCGCAGCGCCCGCACGATCCCCGCCGTCACGCCCCAGATATAGCGCTGCCCATGCGTCATGGACCAGTACCACCGGCGAGGCTGGCCCTCGCGGTCATAGGAGTCGCGGCTGTGGTTGGAAGGGTCCATCAGGAAATCCCACGGCACCTCGAAGACCTCGGCCACCTCATCCGGCGACGGTGTCGTGGCCGGCGGGGCGGTCAGCCAGCCGACCACCGGGGTCACCAGAAAGCCGGTTCCGGTCTCATAGGCATCACCGACCCCCAGCACCTCGACCAGCGCCGGATCCAGCGCCACCTCCTCGAAGGCTTCGCGCAGCGCGGCCTCGACCGCCGTCTCGCCCGGGTCCAGCCGCCCCCCCGGGAAGGCGATCTGGCCGGTGTGGCTGGCGAGGCTGTCGGAACGGCGGGTCATCAGCACCATCGCCCCCTCCGGCCCTGCGATGACCGGAATCAGGACGGCTGCGGGGCGCAGGGTTCGCTCGGGCCGCTCGGCACCCGGGTTGAGATCGAAGTCCGATCGCGCAGGCGGACGATCGGGCGTCCAGGCAGCGGCCGGCTCAAGCTGGTCGATCAGCCTTTCCCTCAGACTTGAGAGACTCATTCCACGCCCGCCCCGTCAGGACCCAGCGCAAAGGCAACGCCGCCCGACCGAACCGTCAGCCGCCCGTCCTCGACCTCCGCCATCTCGACCAGTTCATAAAAAACAGGCCGTGTGATCCGCGCCCACAGGTCCGCCCGGACATGCACCGACGGCGACGGCTCGCCCGTATCCGGGTCGGTATCGACGCGGATCGGATGCTCCGGCCCCGCCTCGGCCTCGTCACCGACATCGGTGGTGAAGACCAGCATGTCCCCGCGCCGCACCACACTCACAGCCCGGAACGGCAGGTCCTCAACCCGGATCGACAGCTTTTCGCCCGGCGTGACCAGCACATAGCCGTTGTCGTCCTTTCGCAGCACGGTCGAGAACAGTCGCACCAGCTCCGCCCGCCCGATCGGCGAGCCCTCGTGCATCCACAGGCCGTCACGGCGGATGAGGATGTCGATCTCGCCACAATGCGCCGGGTGCCAGAGGTGCACGGGCGGCAGGCCACGACCCGGCGCCTGCTTCGCCGCCGCCGCGACGCCCGCCAGTCCGGTCTTGCTGTCCGCGGATTCAGCCATGGGTCAGACTTAGGCTGCGTTTCCCTGTTCGGAAAGGCGCGGGCTGCGCTGTCAGGCTGGCGCGACGGGTCCCGACGGCTCGCCCGCGCCGCGCCAGAGCACCCGACGCTGATCGACCGGACCGGACAGGCTGACATCTGCCGCAGGCCGAAAGCCAAACCGGCCGAACCAGGGAAGGTCGCCGACCAGCAGAATTCCGGCGTCCCCGGCATGGTCGACGCAGGCCCGCACCAGATCGGCACCCAGCCCTGCCCGACGGCTGGCGGCTGAAACCGCGATCGGACCGAGGAACAGTGCGGGCTCCCCGCCGATGGTGATGGCCCACAGCCGCACCGAACCGATCACACATCCGTCCTCACGCGCGACAAGGCCGACAGCGACACCCGCCCGCTCCCGCAGCCGTTCCGCCGTCTTGGCGAAGCGGCCGGGGCCGAAGGCGGCCAGAACCAGGGCCTCGACCGCCGATGCATCGGCGGGGGCTTCGATCTCGATGCGCCAGGGGACTTCCCGGGGCGCGTGTCTGGCGGGGGCGTCGGACATGAGGGCGCGCAACTAGGGCTCGCCGTCCCGTGAATCAACCGGCTTTTGAAAAGTCGGGTGCCCGCTTCTGGCCGAAGGCCATGAAAGCCTCCATCGCCTCGGGGCTCGACATCTGGCTGCCGAAGGCCTCGCCCTCGCGCTGCATCAGCGCCCAGAGGTGTTCGGCGTCCCGCATCAGCCGCTTGGTCTTGCGGATGGAATTGGGGGCCCGCGCCGCCAGCCTGCCTGCGAGGTCGGCCGCCACGGCATCGACCTGGTCCGCCGGCACGGCCCGGTTGGCCAGCCCCCAGGCCACTGCGGTCCGACCGTCGATCGGCTCGCCGAGGGCGAAAACCTCGAACGCCCGTTGATGGCCAAGGACCGCCGGCAGCAGCATCGACGACGCCGCCTCGGGCGCCAGCGCCAGATTGATGAAGGGGGCCGAAAGCAGGGCGTCCTCGGCCACCACCACCATGTCGCAATGCAGCAGCAGGGTCAGGCCGATACCAACCGCCCGGCCCCGGACGGCGGCAACCGCCGGCTTGTCGAGATCGGCCAGGGCCCGAAGGAAATGGAAGACGGGCGCGTCGATCACCTGCCCCCCGCCTTGCGATCCGATGGCGATGAAGTCGGCGATATCGTTGCCGGCCGAGAAGCTGTCGCCCTCACTCCGGAACATCAGCACCCGAACGGCGTCGTCCGTCCGCGCGCGCCGCGTCGCCTCGGCCAGCGCCGCATACATCGCCTGGGTGATCGCGTTCTTCTTCTCCGGCCGCGCCAGGGTGACGGTCAGGACACCGCCTGCCAGTTCGGTCTGAATTTGGTCGGTCACGCTGCCTCTCCCACTTGGATCATTGTCCACCAGTCCACACCGTCCGCATCGCGCGTCCGGGTCACCCGGCCGCGATGCAGCAGATAGTTCAGATGCGCGATCGCTTCGCCCGTGGCCATACCGCGCGCGCCGTCCCCGACCGTCCGCGCGAACAGGGCGCCGAAGACATCGACCGCCCGCTTCGGGGCCTGCAAGGTCTTCTCCAGCCGCTTCAACGACACCTCATGGCCCCGGATCAGGGCGTCCAGCCGCGTATGCACACCGAAAAACGGCTCACCATGTGACGGCAGGATCAGGCCGTCATGAGGCAGGATGCCCTTCATCCGCTCCAGCGAGTCCAGCCAGTCGCCCAGCGGATCGGCCTCCGGCTCGGTCGGCCAGACCGACACATTCGACGATATTCGCGGCAGGATCTGGTCTCCGCCCAGCACCACGCCGTCGGACTCGCGCCACAGACAGGCATGCTCTGGGCTGTGGCCCTCGCCGATCACGACCCGCCAGTCCTGCCCGCCGATCTTCAGCCGATCGCCCTCGCGCATCCGCAAATAGCCGGTCGGCATAGGTGACACGGCCCGGCCGAACTGACCGAACTCACGCCGCCAGGTCTCGACCTGCGCCTCGTCCCAGCCGGCGGCGCGATAGTGGATCGCCCCCGCCTCCGGCGCCGGCTGCCCGGTGTCCGCCAGCAGCATGCGGGCGGTCACATACTCGACCCGCGTCATCACCAGCGGCGCACCCGTCCGCTCACACAGCCAGCCGGCCAGGCCGATATGGTCGGGATGCATGTGGGTACAGATCACCCGCGTGACCGGCTTCCGGCCCAGGGGACCCGCCAGCAGGGCGTCCCAGCGGTCGCGCGAATCCGGAATGTTCAGCCCGGTATCGATCAGTACCCAGCCGTCACCGTCCTCAACGGCATAGACATTGATGTGGTTCAGGGCGATCGGCATCGACAGCCGCATCCACAGCACACCCGGCGCGACCGTCACGGCCTCACCGAAGCCGGGCGGTACGGGATGCGGATAGGTCAGCCCGCGTCCGTCGCGCGCCGCCTGATCGCTATCCACCGGGGCGACTCCGTCCGCCAAGTCCGTCTCCAATTGCAACGCATGGACCTGATACCCTCAAGCGGCGGGTCTCGTCCAGCCGCTCATGCCCCGGACCGCTCGCCTGACGCCTTGACCCCGCCACATCACCCCGCCAAGGGTGGTCGAAACGGTTTTCCTGTCCGGAGTGTTCTCGTGTTCCACAAAAACTTGCTCGCACTGGCGGGCGGAGCCCTGGCCCTCGCCTTGATCGCGACCCAGCCTGCCTTTGCCCAGGACATCCCCGATAATCCCGATCCGGGCGGTCGTTCGGAATCCGACCGGGCCTCCGGCAACGTCCGCGGCGAAAGCGTGCTGCCGGGCCGCATCGGCGGCGGTCGCCCTGACCGCCCCCAGGACAACCGTGCGACCCGCAATCGCAACGCCCCGCCGGTCCCGCCGACGCCCGAGCAGATCCTTGCCGAGGCCCAGGCGCTCGTCACCGCCTCCGGCTCGACCTGTTCCGTGACCGAAGCCATCCAGCCCGGCGTCGATCCCGAGCAGCGGAAAATCTACGAAGCCGCCTGCGCCGAGGGCCCGGGCTACATCCTGGTCGCTGCAACCCCGCCCCAGGCCTTTGACTGCCTTGAGCTGGCCGGTACCGCCGCAACGGCCCGCCTGCGCGACCCCGCGGCCGACGTCGGCCAGCAGTGCCTGATGCCCGCCAACCAGAACGGTCTGGCCGTCATCGGTGGCTGGGCCCGCACCGCCGGCGTCAGCTGCACGATCGATCAGGCCGTCGCCATCGGAAAGAGTGACGCCGACAACATCGTCTATGAGGTCGGCTGCGCCGGCGTGGACGGCTACTGGCTCGAAAAGGTCGGCACCGGCTGGAAGCTCCAGGACTGCCTGCAGATCGCGTCCGTCGGCGGAACCTGCCGCTTCACCACCGCCCAGGAACAGGCCGACGGCTTCGAGCCCAAACTGGCCGGCACCGACGCCGCCGCCTGCGACGTTACCCAGGTCCGCCTGATGGGCCAGAATGCCAACGGCCGCTTCTATGAAGCCAAATGCGCCGCCGAGGGCGAAGGCTATATCGCCCGCATCAACACCGAGGGCGTGACCCAGCAGATCTATCCCTGCGCCACCGCCCAGCGCATCGGCGGCGGCTGCCGCTTCACCCCGGCCCCGGCGGCGCCCGCCCCGACCGAGTAACCGGCCCGGTCAATGACAACAACGGCGCCCCGGAGTTCGCTCCGGGGCGTTTTTGGTTACAGCGATCCCCGCTTCACAGACCGCCCCGACGCGCCTTAAGCAGGGCCTATGCGTATCGCCACCTGGAACGTGAACTCCGTCAACGCCCGCCTGCCGACGGTGCTGGCCTGGCTGGAGGCGGCCCGACCCGACGTGGTCGGCTTCCAGGAGATCAAATGCCTCGACGAGAAATTCCCCCGCGAGGCCTTTGAGTCACTCGGCTACAACGTCGAGACCAACGGTCAGAAGACCTACAACGGCGTCGCCCTGCTCTCGAAATACCCGCTCAGCGACGTCCGCCGCGGCCTGCCCGGCGTCGACGCCTCGGGCTTCGAGGCCGAGTTCGAACAGGCCCGCTATATCGAGGCCGTGATCGAATGCCCGCGTCCCGTCCGCGTCGGCTGCCTCTACCTGCCCAACGGCAACCCGATCGGCACGGAAAAATTCGCCTACAAGCTTGCCTGGATGGACCGGCTTCAGGCCCATGCGAAGGACCTGCTCCGTCAGGAGGAAGCCTTCACCCTCTGCGGCGACTACAACGTCATCCCGACCCCGGACGACGCGAAGAACCCGGCAGCCTGGACCGGTGACGCCCTGTTCCAGCCCGAAAGCCGCGCCGCCTTCCGAGCCCTGACGCATCTCGGCCTGTCCGAGGCCGGGGCCCTGGGCAAACAGCCGCCCGGCACCTTCACCTTCTGGGACTATCAGGCCGGGGCCTGGCAGCGCGACCACGGCATCCGCATCGACTTCCACCTGCTCTCGCCCCGGGCCGCCGACCGCTTCGTGGGCGTCGAGACCCATCGCGACGCCCGCGACATGGACAAGCCGTCCGACCACGTCCCCGTCGTTGTCGAGCTGGAGGACTGAGCTTGGCCGATGTCCTCAGGGTCATTCTGCTGGTCGCCCTTGCGGCTGCGGCCCTGACCACGGGGGCCCTGGTGCTGAACTGGTGGATGGAGCCGATCCGCCGCATGCGCCGGGCCCTGCTGAAATCGCTCGGCGTCACGCCCGAGGCCGAGGCCCTGTCCCCCGCCGAGGGCCGCGCCGCCGGCCTCGACTTCGACGGTGCCCAGGTCGCCGTCCTGTGGAACCGCGGCGGCGCCGGCCTGGTCTATGCCTTCGAGGAGATCGAGGGCGGCGAGATCATCGTCGACGGCCATGTCGTCGCCCGCGTCCGTCGTGGCGAGGCCCGCAAGGCACTGGACCTCATGGCCCCCGACGCCGAACAGGTGGTGCTGCGACTGATGTTCGCAGACGCCCGCCATCCCGAGTTCGAACTGTCCCTCTGGGACGCCACCCTCCCGGTCCAGACCGGCTCCCCCGGCGAAGCCCTCCGCCTCGGCCGCCGCTGGCTCTCCCATCTGGAAGCCCTGCTGAAGGGCTGATCCCCGCGGTCGGCGCAGGGCCTCTCGCGGGCTGGTTCATCACAAAGGGCACAACGAGGGCACAACGGACACGACGGGACCGTGGGCTCGTCGAGGCCGGCGGCATTCGCCAAAGCCATGATATCGCGGCGTTCGCCGCATAAGCCGATCGAGGCCTTGGCCTCGATCCAATGAGTTCTCGTTGTCCGACGGTCGGCCCGGCTCTGTCCATCATCCGCGGACCCGTTGTATCCGTTGTGCCCTCGTTGTGCCCGTTGTGATGAACCCGCTTCCGCCAGGGCGAGGGCACCAAGGGGCCACGCAACTCACACGGTTCACCCCCCAGCCCTTCCGCCCCCGCTTCCGGCCCGCTAGAACCCCCCATCCCCGTTCCCGAGTTCCCTGAGGAGCCCCCGTGGCCCGCCTGTTCGACGCCTACATCATCGCTGACTGGACCGCCGCCGAGGGCAAGAAGCTCGGCGATACGTCCCTGTGGATCGGCGTGGCCAAACGCGACGTGCGCTTCCGCCTCTATTCCGAGACCCACAATGTCGCGACCCGGGCCGAGGGCGAGGCCCTGCTGGCCTCCCTGCTGGCCGAGCACCGCAAGCGCGGTGACCGCGTGCTGGTCGGCTTCGACTTCAATTTCGGCTTCCCCGCCGGCACGGCCGAACGGCTGAAACTGACCGGCACGCCCTGGTCGGCGATGTGGAAATTCCTCGCCTCCAACGTGGTCGACAAGCCCGACAACACCAACAACCGCTATCAGGTCGCGGCCAAGATCAACCGGCTGATGACCGATGAGGCCTGGCCCATGTGGGGCGCCCCGGCCAATCAGGCCCAGCGCTGGCTGACCACCACCAAGCCCCCCGCCGGTTCGGGTGCCGACATCCCCGAATACCGCGCGACCCAGGACGCGGTCCGCAAGGGCAAGCTCCAGCCCAAGAGCGTCTGGCAGATGCACGGCGCCGGCGCCGTCGGCGGCCAGACCCTGGTCGGCGTCCCCGCCGTCCGCCGTCTGCTGGAGAAGCTCGGCCCCTCGGGCGCCGTCTGGCCCTTCGGCACCGGCTGGCGCGCCCTGGACGCCGCCGACGTCGAGCCCCTCTCGGCCCTCGTCGTAGAGGTCTATCCGTCCATGTTCGACTCCAAACCGAACGAAGGCGAGTTCAAGGACCAGGCCCAGGTCCGCGTCACCGCCGAACATTTCGCCGCCCTCGACGAGGCCGGAACCCTCTCCGCCGCCTTCGCCCCGCCCAAGGGTGCGGACGAGGCCCTGATCGCCCGGGTCGAGCAGGAAGAGGGCTGGATACTGGGGGCCTGACCGGGTTAGGCTCCGTCCATGCGCGCCGCTCTCCCAAGCTTCGTCGTGGCCTTCGCCCTGCTCACGGGCTGTGCAACCAGCGCGACGTTCACCACCACGTCAAAGGCACCGGAGGACAGAACCGGCGCTTGCGAACAGCGAACGCCCGAGGTTTTCGCCATTACGGGCGAGATCGACGCAGAGCTTGCGCGATGCGTTCGCGAAAACTTTGCTGAAAGCACCCGGGAACTGGTGCTGAACTCCGAAGGCGGCAGCATAGAAGCGGCCATGGACATCGCCGCAGTGCTGCAGGGCCGTAACCTCACCATGCGGGTAGAAGACGAGTGCAACTCGTCCTGCGCCAACTATTTCCTGCCACTGGCCAGACGCATCGAGATTGGGCCCGAGGCGATGGTGCTCCTACACGGTAGCATCGATCCATGGACCATTGACCGCATGCGCGCCGACAAGCCGGCGTTCATGGCCATACAGGCCCGCAACGGTCGAACCACCGAACAGGCTGAAGCGGAGTTCGCCGGCCTGATATCGAAGTCTGAGGCCCTCGCGACCCGACAGGCGGAGTTTGCCCGGGATCACGCTGTGGTGCCCGGCTGGATGCTTTTCAGAATGCCGGGTTCGGACGACATCCCGGGACTGGTCAACCATCCGACCGCCGTCGTGGCCATCCTGGTCGAGGAGCCGATGATGCGGTCGTGCCTGCCGAACGTCGAGATCGCGCCCTATCAGGCGACGCTTCAGAGGCACTGGACCCATTCATACCGGCGGCTCGGACTGTTGTGGGAACGGATTGGGCCCAGCGGACGGACGGTCTGCTCGCCGTCATGACCCCGAAGGCGGTCGCGTTCGTCGCCGCTGGATGATGCTGCGGGAAAGCGACGGTGATGCCCGCCGTGCTTCGGCAAAGCACCGTCCCGTCATCCCCCCGTCATCGCCCGCCCCTATCCCCGGCGCATGATCCGGCTCATCCTGCTCACTGTCGTCCTCCTCACCGCGAGCCCCGTGCTGGCCCACCCCCTCATCATCGCCCATCGCGGGGCTTCCGGCGAACGCCCGGAACACACCCGCGCGGCCTATGACCTCGCCATCCGGCAGGGGGCCGACGTCATCGAGCCCGATCTGGTGATGAGCCGCGACGGCGTCCTGATCGTACGCCATGAGAACGAGATCGGCGGCACCACCGACGTCGCCGACCGTCCCGAGTTCGCCGCCCGCCGCGCGACGAAGACCATCGACGGCGAGACCCTGACCGGCTGGTTCACCGAGGACTTCACCCTCGCCGAACTGAAGACCCTGCGCGCCCGCGAACGCCTGCCCGAGCTCCGCCCCGCCAACACCGCCTTCGACGGCCAGGAGCCGATCCTGACCTTTGACGAGGTGCTCGACATCGCCGGGGCCGCGGGCGTCGGGATCGCGCCCGAGCTGAAACACCCCTCGTATTTCGCCGCCCTCGGCCTGCCGATGGAGGATGCCTTCGTCGCCGTGCTGGAAAGGCGCGGCCTGACCGGTGCCGACGCCCCTTTGATCGTCCAGTGTTTCGAGGTCACCCCCCTGCAACGCCTGAACGCCCGTATTGCGACCCCGCTGCTGCAGCTGGTCGCCTCCGGAGGCGGCCCGGCCGACCGACCGGACCTCAGCTACGCCGCCATGACCACGCCGCAGGGACTCGCCGACATCGCCGCCTACGCCGGCTGGATCGGCACCGACACGGCCCTGATCGAACCGGCCCCGGGCACGCCCTCATCCCTGATCACCGACGCCCATACGGCAGGCCTCAAGGTCGCCGCCTGGAGCTTCCGCGCCGAGAACGCCTTCCTGCCCGAAGCCGACCGCATCGGCACCGACCCGGCGACGCACGGTCGACTGCGCGAACGCCTCGCGCGGTTCACTTCCTACGGTCTGGACGCCGCCTTCATGGACCAGCCGGTTCTGGGCCGCTGAAGACTCCCTTCCCACCCGCTTTCGTCATTCCGGGCGAGCCTTGGCGAGACCCGGAACCCAGCGGCGCGCGAGAGCGCGAAGCTGTCGGGAGCGCAATCAGAAGGGGACCGGCCACCATCGCCGGTGTTTCGCCGCCGTCGCGGCGCCGCTGGGTTCCGGGTCTTCGAGCCGCTTCGCGTCTCTTCGCCCGGAATGACGATAGCGGCTGGGGCCGCAGCCCTACCCCCCAACCATCCCGAAATCCGCCACCCGGCCCATCACGCTGCGGACCTGCCCCAGCAGTTTCAACCGGTTGTCCCGCTCCTCGGCCACATCCGAGTTGACCATCACCCCGGTGAAGAAGGCGTCCACCGGCGCCCGCAGCCGCGACAGCGCGGTCATGGCGGCGGCGAAATCCTCGGTCTCCAGGGCGGCGTCCACGGCGGTCGCGGCGGCGGCGGCGGCGAGGGCCAGGGCGGTTTCCTGTTCCGGCTGTCCCGGCAGGCCGGTCCGGGCCTCGCCGGTCGGCACGGCGCCCTTCTTCTCCTCGGCCTTGAGGATGTTGGACGCCCGCTTGTACCCGGCCAGCAGATTGGCCCCGTCGTCCGTGGCGAGGAAGCCGTCCAGCGCCTCCACCCGCCGCACGATGCGGACGAGGTCGTCGTCGCCGAGCGCAAAGACGGCGTCGACGAGATCGTGGCGCTTGCCCTGATCGCGGAGCAGGACCTTCAGGCGGTCGGCGAAGAAGGCGACCACTTCGGTGTCGATCGACAGCTTGTCGACGGCCCGGGCTACGCCCGAGAGACCCGCCAAGGCAGGAGCGACAGCTTGGTTGGACAGTCCGATGCGCGCGTGATTATCCAGCACCAGCCGGATCACCCCCAGCGCCGCCCGCCTCAGCGCGAACGGATCCTTCGACCCCGTCGGCTTCTCATCGATCGCGAAGAACCCGACCAGCGTGTCCAGCTTGTCCGCCAGCGCCACAGCCACCGTCAGCGGCGCGGTCGGCACGGAGTCCGCCGGGCCCTGCGGCTTGTAATGATCGCGCACGGCGTCGGCGATCGCATTACGAGAGCCCTCCCCCTCGACGGGGGAGGGTTGGGAGGGGGCGGAGGCAGGCTGCCGGTCGGCGGGCGCGGATGGGCTCGGGCGGACAGGCGACGACGCCTCATGCGCCATAGCCTGACGCGACGCGGCTCCACCCCATCCCCCGACCCCTTCCCCGTCGAGGGGAAGGGGAGAAGAAAGGGCGCGGGCGTAATAGCCGCCCATGACGCCCTGCAGCTCCGGGAACTCCCCGACCATGGCCGAGGCCAGATCAGCCTTCGCCAAGCGCGCGGCGGCCTCGGCCTGATCCGGATCAGCCCCGACCAGCGGCGCAATCTCACGCGCCAGCGCCGCGATCCGCTCGACCCGCTCGGCCAGTGTTCCGAGCTTGGCGTGGAAGGTCACGCCTTCCAGCTTCTTCGACCAGACCTCGAAGCCGGTCTTCAGGTCCTCGTCCCAGAAGAAGCGGGCGTCATCCAGACGGGCCGACAGGACGCGGCTGTTGCCGGCGGCCAGCGCCTTGCCACCGTCGGTCGCCTCGACATTGGCCACCACCACGAAATGCGGTGCCAGCGGCGGTGCGGAGAAGCCCCCCTCCCCCGCTTCGCGGGTACTCCCCCCTGCGGGGGAAGACCTGCGCACCGCGAAATACTTCTGGTGCACCTTCATCGACAGCCGGACCACCTCGGGCGGCAGGCTGAGGAAGGCCGGGTCCATGTCGCCCAGGATCGGCGTCGGCCATTCGGCCAGCCCCGCCACCTCGTCCAGCAGGCCGTCGTCATCGACCAGCGCGAGGCCCCGGTCAGCACAGACCTTATGCGCCGCCCCGAGGATCTTCAGCCGCCGGTCGGCCGCGTCCAGCAGGACGAAATCGCTCTCCAGCTTCGCGCGATAGTCGGCGAAATCCTTGACCGCAAACGCCCGGCCGCAGCCGAGGAAGCGATGCCCCTCGGTCAGGTCGCCGCTCTGGATGCCGTCGATCTCGAACGGCACAACATGGCCGTCGAACAGGGCGACGATCCGCTTCAGCGGCCGCACCCAGCGCAGCGTGCCAGAACCCCAGCGCATCGACTTCGGCCACGGGAAAGCCCGCACGATCTGGTCGACCATCTCCGGGATCAGGGCCGCCGTCGGCTGGCCCTGGCTGCTGAGCACGGCGAAGAAGACCCCGTCGCGCTCGACCAGCTGGTCCTTCGTCAGGCCGGTCTTGCGCAGGAAGCCCTCCAGCGCCTGTTCCGGCGCATTGGCCCGCGGCCCCTTGACCTCTTCCTCGCGGTCCGGCGTGGCCTTGGGCAGCCCCTCGACTACCAGCGTCAGTCGCCGCGGCCCCGCGAAGGTCGTCAGGGCGTCATACGTCAGCCCCGCAGCCTTCAGCCGCTCGGAGGCCATCCGCTCCAGATCACGCGCCGCCCCGCCCTGCATGCGGGCCGGAATCTCTTCGGAGAACAGTTCGATCAGCAGCTGGGCCATCAGACGCGCCCCCTTTCCTGCTCGACCCATTCGGTCGCACAGGCCTTACAGAGATCGCGGATCCGCCCGATGTAGCTCTGGCGCTCGGCCACGGCGATCGCCCCTCGGGCGTCCATCAGGTTGAACAGATGGCTGGCCTTCAGCACCTGGTCATAGGCCGGCAGCACCAGCGCCTGATCCTGCGGCCCCTTCATCGCCAGCAGACGGCTGACCTCACTGACCATGTCCTCGAACCGGCGCTTCAGCCCGTCGACGTCATAGCCGTGGAAATTGGCCTCTGACTGCTGGCGCTCGTTCTCGAGGAAGACCTCGCCATAGGTCAGGCCCTCTTTCGTGAACTTCAGGTCATAGACGTTGTCGACGCCCTGGACATACATCGCCAGACGCTCCAGCCCGTAGGTCAGCTCGCCCGAGACCACATCGACCTCGATCCCGCCCACGCCCTGGAAATAGGTGAACTGCGTCACCTCCATCCCGTCGCACCAGACCTCCCAGCCCAGCCCCCAGGCCCCGACGGTGGGGTTCTCCCAGTCGTCCTCAACGAAGCGGATGTCGTGCAGCTTCGGATCGATCCCGATCGCTTCCAGCGACCCCAGATACAGGGCCTGCAGGTCATCAGGGTTCGGCTTCAGGATCACTTGGTACTGGTAATAGTGCTGTAATCTATTGGGGTTTTCGCCATAGCGCCCGTCGCCGGGCCGCCGCGACGGCTGCACATAGGCGGCCTTCCACGGACGCGGGCCGAGCGCGCGCAGCACCGTCGCCGGATGCAGGGTCCCGGCCCCGACCTCGATGTCATAGGGCTGCAGGATCGCGCAGCCCTGATCACCCCAGTATTTATGGAGCGTCAGGATGAGGTCCTGGAAGGCGAGCGGTTCGGTGGTCACGTCAGGCTGTTCGCAGTCGCAAAATGAGAGGCGCGGACCCTAGACGGGCGGCCCTTTGGCGGCAAGGAGCCCGGATGCCGGGTTCATCACAACGAACACAACGGACCCACGGCGGACACAACGGGGTCCGCGCCCGGCTCCAGCCCCGTTGTGCCCGTTGTGAAGAACCGGGGCTTGCAGCCACCGATTCCGGCTTCGCCGGGAGGCACGGAGGACGGAATGTTAAGCGTCGGCCGCTAGCGTTCGCCCCATGAAGCAGATCGACCAGATGCGCCGGCGGGCCGCGCGCTATCTCGACATCGACCCGGTGACCATCGCGCCGGCGCGCGGGGTCTTCTCGCTGAGCTTCGACGACTTCCCCGCCAGCGCCTGGACCGAGGCCGGGCCGATCCTCGCCGAGCATGGCGTGAAGGCCACCTACTACGTCTGCGGCGGCCTCGCCGACGGGATCAACATGGACCGCGACCAGTTCCGGGTTCCACACCTGCAGGCCCTGCATGCCGCCGGCCACGAGGTCGGCTGCCACACCTTCGGCCACACCAGCGTCCTGCGGATGGATGCCGAAGCCCTCCGCCTCAGCCTCGATGCCAATGCGGCCTGGGTCGCCGAACGGCTGGACGGCCACCGCATGACCACCTTCGCCTGGCCCTTCGGCGACGCCACGGTCGGGGCCAAGCGGCTGGTCCGGGACCGGTTCGCCATGGCCCGCGGCGTCCGGGACGGCGTCAACACGGGCCGCGAGGACCGGGCCCTGATCAAGAGCATCGGCCTCGAAAGCCGCCGCTTGCCCGGCTACGATCTCGAAGCCCTGATGGCCGAAGCCGCTACGTCGAAAGGCTGGCTGACCGCCTATGGCCACGATGTGAGCGACCGGCCCACCGACTACGGCTGCACCCCCGCCGATCTGGACCGGGTGCTGAGGGCGGCGAAATCGGTCGGGCTGGAGATCGCGCCGGTGGGCGTCGCCTGGGCCACAATGCGCACGAAAGCCTGAACGACCGCTCCGCACCCCAAAAACACCGTGCGCATAGTGCGGATAGTGCGGATAGTGCGGATAGTGCGGACCGGTCGTTTGCATGGCGCGGAGCCTCGCACGGCCATGCGTCAAAATCGGTCGCGAGGACCGGGCCCTGATCAAGTCGATCGGCCTCGAGCGCCGCCGCCTCCCCGGCTACGATCTCGAAGCCCTGATGGCCGAAGCCGCTGCGTCGAAAGGCTGGCTGACCGCCTATGGCCACGATGTGAGCGACAGGCCGACGGACTACGGCTGCACGCAGGAGGATCTGGACCGGGTGCTGAGGGCGGCAAAGTCGGTCGGACTGGAGATCGCGCCGGTGGGCGTTGCCTGGGCCACAATGCGCCAATAAGCTTTCGTCATTCCGGGCGAAGCGCAGCGGAGACCCGGAACCCAGCGGCGCGCGAGAGCGCGAAGCTGTCGGGAGCGCCGACGCTGACGGCGCGAGATTCTTGACACCACGGTGTTTCGCCGCCGTCGCGGTGCCGCTGGGTTCCGGGTCTGCGGCTCGCCAGAGCGAGCCTCCGCCCGGAATGACGATAGCAAAGGAGCGTCAGGCCGCTTCGCTAAGCATCGCGGCCTTGCGCGCATCCGCCCATTTGATCAGGGCGGCGCGCGGGAAGGCGACGATCCACGATCGGGCCGTGTATTCGCCCGCCTCGATCAGGGCGGCGCGGGTCGGCGATGAGGTGGCGGCGCGCCGGGTGTGAATCTCGCCCGGCCCCTGATGCACCATGAAGGCGCCGTGGTTCAGCAGGTTGAGCCGTAGATAGGCCAGACGCGGGCTGATCTGCTCCAGCGGCGGATCATAGAACCAGCTGGAACCCAGCATGCCGGCCATCTCCGGGCGGCGCTTGCAGATCTCGGCGGCGGTGGCCCAGGCGCGGTCCCAGCCGGCCTCGTTGAAGTCCGACAGTTCGCGGCTTTCGGTATGGACCTCCAGCCACGGCTTCCAGGCCCGGGCGGCGGCATAGGCCGGGATCACCGACCAGCCCCAGCCCTCACGCGCATGGCGCAGCACCTGCCCCGGCCCCATGGGCGAGGAGAGGTCGATCATCTGGGTCCGCGCACCGGGCACGCTGAGAACCAGAGCGACGCGCACATCCTTGGCCCAGAAATCGCGGTCATAGGGGTCGGCGGCGGCCGTCAGGCAGTCGGCCAGACGGCCGATCCACTCCGGATAGAGCTCCAGCACGGCGTCCGGCAGGTCGGCGGCCTGAATGCGCGCGGGCATCTCCAGCGCCCACAGCGCGACCAGCGCGCGGCGGTGATCGTCGGTCAGCGCGGGGCCGAAGGCCTCGACCAAGGCCTCTTCGGCACGATGGCCCGGCTGGTCGAAATCCCAGTGCGGAGCGGCGGCGGCGGCCGCAGCGGCGGCGGCGTCCTTGATGGCATGAAGGCGGGCGCGATCCTCGACCGGGACCTTGTTGAACACGGCTTCAAAGGCGGCGATCCAGGCAGGCGAGAGCGTTTCCATAGATCCAGTCTGCCAGAGACGCGTTTGCCTGCGGTTAAGGCGACGCCCGATGGCTAACGCAGGACGGTCGGACGGACCCACCAGTCGGGCCGATCGCCTCCAAGGATCTCGCCAGCGGCCCTGGCGGCGGCGGTCGTGTCGAACAGGGCGAAGACAGTGGCCCCCGAGCCCGACATCCGCGTCAGGCGCACGCCGGGCAGGGCTGCGGTGACCGAGAGGGCCTCGCCGATGGCGGGCGCGAGGGCGACGGCCGGCGCCTGCAGGTCGTTACGCCGGGCGGCCAGCCAGTCGATCACGGAGGCGGCCCCCCAGTCCGCCGGCGGCGCCGGGCGGTCGGCGCGGCCCGACGGTGCGGCATCAAAGCCGCGATAGACGGCACCGGTCGAGGAGGGAACGCCGGGATTGACCAGCAAGGCCGGGAGCGGCGGCAGGCCATTTTCGAAGGTCAGGACGTCCCCCCGCCCCTCGGCCCAGGCGGCCCGGGCGTGCAGGCACATGGGGCCGTCGGCACCGATCCCTGCGGCGATCCCCGCCAGCGCCGCATCGTCGAACGGGAGGGTGAGCACATCCCGCGCCAGCTTCAGCGCGGCCCCGGCATCCGAAGAGCCGCCGCCCAACCCGGCGGCGACGGGCAGTTGCTTGTCGAGGGTGATGGCCAGCCCCGGTTCCCCGATCCCGGCCGCCGCGCCCAGCGCCCGCACCGCCCGCAGCACCAGATTGTCCCCTTCGCCGTCGAGCGCGTCGGCGAAGGGCCCGGTGACCGTCAGCGACAGGTGCCCCGCCCTCTCGACCGTCAACCCGTCGCCGACGTCAGCGAAGGCGACCAGACTGGCCAGCGGGTGATAGCCGTCCGCCTCAAGCGGCCCGACATGCAGGAACAGATTGACCTTGGCAGGCGCGAGCCGGGCGATGGCAGCCATGGCTCAGGGTTGGCCGACGGACACCGGCGGCGCGATCGACAGACCGTTGGCCAGCTTCTGCTCGACCTCGGCCCGGCGCGCGTCGTCTGGCTCCAGCGTCAGCACCCGGCTCCACTGCCACCGGGCCTCGCGCGTCCGGCCGACCTGCCAGTAGGCGTCGCCGAGGTGGTCGTTGATCTCGGCGCTGGCGGGTTCCTTGCTGACGGCACCCTCGAGGGTCTCAACGGCGATGTCGTACTGGCCCTGCCGGAACTGGGCCCAGCCGAGAGAGTCCTGGATGTTGCCGTCCTCCGGCTCGGCCGCATGGGCCCGGGCCAGCATCTCGGCACCCTGTTCCACCCGCCGCCCGGTATCGACCCACATATAGCCGAGCGAGTTGAGCAGGGAGGGATTTTCGGGCGCGGCCTGAAGCGCAGCCCACAGTTCGGCCTCTGCCTCCTCAACCCGGCCGAGCGCCTGGAGCGTGAGGCCGCGGATTTCGCGGATCTCCGGAAGGACCCGGGCAGCGTTCGCGCTCGGGTCGTCGATGACGCCAAGCGCTTCTTCGTAACGGTCAAGGCTGTTCAGCTGGGCGGCCATCAGTCCGAGAATCTGCGCATCGCCCGGTGCCGCCCGGCTCGCACGCTGGAAGGCCGCGAGCGCCTCGATCGGGCGCTGCTCGCTCGCATAGCTCAAACCGATGCCGAACTGCGCCTCGGAATAGCGGACCGGATTGTCCGATCTCACCCGTTCAAACGCCGCGCGAGCCTCGTCCTGCCGGGTTCCGGCAGCCAGCACCTGTCCAAGCTGAAGGGCGATCTCGTCGTCATCGTGAAGAGCCTCCGCCATCCTGAGGTAGATCACGACCTGCGAACGGGCCTCGGGGCTGGAGCCAAGAAAGATCGCCGCGTATCTGAGGCCCTGGGCCGCCAGCTCGGTCGCCGTGGGTGCAGCCGGCGGGCGGGTCTGCAACAGTTCGCGGGCTTCCGCCGCCGTATCCGCCCCGGTCGGCGAGACGGAGTCCAGCACACGCCGATAGTAGGCAAGCGCCTCGGCATTCCGGCCGCGGCGCTTGAGGAAGTCGGCATAGTCCCTTGCGAACAGCTGGGTCGCGATCGGAACCTCGAGCAGGGTCTGAAAGGCCGCGTCCGCCTCGGCGTAACGGCGGCGTGTTTCCAGCAAACGGGCATGTTGATGCAGCAGGATCAGGGTGGCCGGGTCGCTGGTCGACAGCGACACCGGCCTGAGGGCTGCGGTCCAGTCGTTCGCTGCGGCGGCGACCGGTGCGCGCAACAGGCGCGCCGCCAGGGCGAATGCCGGATCAAAATCACCCGAGTCCAGGATCGCCAGACCGGACTTCGCATCGCCGCGTTGAACGGCGAAGACCGCGCCGGCCAGCCTGGCCGCATCAGCGAGTTCGGGGTCGCTCAAAAGCTCGGGTGAAATCCGGACGATGACATCAAGGTCACCGGCCAGCAGTCCGGCGCGGAAGGTGTCGAATCCGACGCGCGGCTGCTCCGGGACCAGACTCTGGCTCTGCGCCAGCAGGTCCGTGCCCCGGGTGTAGTCGCCACGGTAACTGGCCAGCAGACCTGACAGATAAAGACCATAGGCGGACTGCCCCGCCGCATCGACAGGCACCGGTGCCCAGACCGCAGGAATGGGGAGCGTGTCGGGTTCGGCCGGCTCTTCCGCAGCCGGCCCCGCCGGACTCGTGATGGGCACGGCATCCTGTGCAGAAACAGGCGCGGCCAGAGCCGTCAGGGCGCAGGCGGTCAGGAGCAGGGTCAGGCGGGAAAGGCGCATGACCGGGAACCTTCCCGCTTTATGGGGCGGCGACAAGGCCTCTCGCCCGCCCCGGGACGTTTTGGCGTCACATATTCGGATAGTTCGGCCCGCCACCGCCCTCGGGCGTCGTCCAGACGATGTTCTGCGACGGATCCTTGATGTCGCAGGTTTTGCAGTGGACGCAGTTCTGGGCGTTGATCTGGAAGCGCGGATTGGACTTGCCGTCCTCGTCGTAGAGGACCTCGTAGACGCCCGCAGGGCAGTAGAGCCGCGCCGGCTCGCCGTATTCCGGCAGATTGACACCGATCGGGATCGACGGGTCGAGCAGCCTCAGATGGGCCGGCTGCTCCTCGGCGTGGTTGGTATTGGAGATGAAGACCGAGGACAGTTTGTCGAACGACAGCTTCCCGTCCGGCCTGGGATAGGCGATCGGCTTGTGCTTTGCGGCCTTTTCGGTGGAGGCGGCGTCGGTCTTTCCGTGCTTCAGCGTCCACGGCAGGTTCACGCGGAAGATCGACGAGAACCACATGTCGATGAGGCCCGCGGCCCCGCCGAGCGTGGTTCCCAGCTTGGACAGATAGGGTTTGGCGTTCCGGACCTGTTTCAGTTCCTTGTAGACCCAGCTCTTCTCATAGGCGGTCTGGTATTCGACCAGCTGGTCGCCCGCGCGGCCGGCCTGCACGGCGTCATAGGCGGCGTCAGCGGCCAGCATGCCGGTCTTCATGGCGTTGTGGCTGCCCTTGATGCGCGGCACGTTCACGAAGCCGGCCGAACAGCCGATCAGGACGCCGCCGGGGAAGCTGAGCTTCGGCACCGACTGGAAACCGCCCTCGGTGATGGCCCGCGCGCCGTAGGAGATGCGGGTCCCGCCCTCCAGGTGCTCGGCGATGGCGGGGTGGTGTTTGAACCGCTGGAACTCGTCGAACGGCGACAGATGCGGGTTCTTGTAGTTCAGGTGCACGACATAGCCGATGGCCACATAGCGGTCGCCGAAATGGTACATGAAGCTGCCGCCGCCGGTGAACTCGTCCAGCGGCCAGCCGGTCGTGTGCTGGGCCAGGCCGGGGCGGTGCTGTTCGGCCGGGACCTGCCACAACTCCTTGAGACCGATCCCGTATTTCTGCGGCTGGGCCTCATCACACAGCTTGTGGCGGGCCATGATGGTCTTGGCCAGCGAGCCGCGCACGCCCTCGGCGATGAAGACGTATTTGCCGTGCAGTTCGATGCCGGGCTGGAAATCGTCGGTGGGCTTGCCGTGGCGGTCGATGCCGAAGACGCCGGCGACGACGCCCTTCACCCGGCCGGAGGGCTCGTCCCAGACCACATGGCTGGCGGCCATGCCGGGATAGACCTCGACGCCCAGGGCCTCGGCCTGTTCGCCCAGCCAGCGCGCCACATTGCCCAGCGAGGCGATGTAGCAGCCGTCATTGTGCATGATTGGCGGCAGCAGGGGCATGGGCAGGGAGGCCTGACCCATCGGTCCCAGGATCATGAACCGGTCCTCGGTCACCGGCGTCTCCAGCGGCGCGCCGCGTTCCTTCCAGTCGGGGAACAGCTCGTTCAACGCCTTCGGATCGATCACGGCACCGGACAGGATGTGTCCACCGACCTCGGCCGACTTCTCCAGCACGGCGACGGAGATCTCCTTGCCGTCCTTCTCCGCCCGCTGCTTCAGGCGGATGGCCGCGGAAAGGCCGGCCGGGCCACCACCGACAATGACGACGTCATATTCCATGACCTCGCGCTCGACCCCCGCCAGAGCCTCGGCCGGCGGCAGCTTGTCGATCACGGCTTCCTGCCAGGCGTTGGTTGCGCCGCCTTCGATGGCATTGTCGGCCATGACCAGAATCCTCGGTGCCGGACATTCCTGCTTTGGATTTGATCAAATCAAATCCCGGGAATGGCCTCGTTGAACATGCTGGAGCGAAGATCTGAGATGATCCGCGACGCGGATGATCCGATTTCGCTCCGGGGGTCTTGCTGTTTTCCGCTTATCCGAAGGTGACGCAAGGGTGGTCAAGGACTATCCCTGTGCTGAGAACCATGAACCCACATTCCCTCGACGCCGCCAAAGCCGAAAGCCTGCTCGCCTTCTGGCGCGACGCGGGGGTCGACGCCTGTTTCGAGGATGCCCCCGTCGATCGCACCCACGTCGCCCCGCCGCCGGCCGTAAAGGCTGTGTCGAAGGCTACGGCATCGGTCACGCCGATCGTCGCAAGCGGCGACGCCCTTTCCGAGGCGCGACGTCTGGCGGCGGCCGCCGACACTCTGGAGGCCCTGGGCCTCGCGATCGCCGGCTTCGAGGGCTGCCCGCTGCGCGGCATGGGCGGTAAGCAGGCGGTGTTTTGTCGCGGCAATCCCGCGGCCGAGGTGATGATCATCGGCGAGGGCCCGGGCGCGGAAGAGGACGAGCGCGGTCAGCCCTTCATCGGCAAGGCGGGGCAGCTGCTGGACCGGATGCTGGTCGAAGCCGGCCTGGACGGCCGGGTGTTCATCACCAATACCGTCTTCTGGCGTCCACCCGGAAACCGCACGCCGACGGCGGCGGAACAGGCGGTCTGCGCCCCCTTCGTCGAGCGAGCCTTCGCCCTGCTGAAACCCAGGGCGGTGCTGCTGCTGGGCGCGGCTGCGGCCAGGTCGGTCCTGACGACCGATGAAGGCATCATGCGGATGCGTGGACAGTGGCGCGAATGGCGGCTGGCGGAGGGTGCCGTCTCGGCCCCTGCCATAGCGACCCTGCACCCC
>JBEIJS010000016.1:0-28152 GCA_040380105.1 Caulobacteraceae bacterium
CTGCCCGCGACTCTCGGCGAATGGCAGGCGCAGGCCGTTGAACACCCCGGCAGCTGGTGGAACCACTGGGCCGACTGGCTGCACGCCAGGTCGGGCGACTGGATCCCCGCCCGCGATCCGAAGACCGGCCCGCTCAGGCCGATCGAGCCGGCCCCCGGCTCCTATGTGAAGGTGAAGAGTTGAAGCGCCTCGAGCCGAATCTGCTGCTGGCCATCACCACCAGCATTGCCCTGCTGCTCGTCATCATCACCGCCACCGTCTACGGCCCGCCGGTCGGCCTGATCCGCAACCCGCTGGTGGCGATTCTCAGCGCCGGCGGCTTCGTGCTGCTGAACCCGATGCTGCTGCGGATCATGAAGATCAACCCGCGCCCGCCGCTGATCCATCCCGACGCCCCGGGCACGGCCGTCTGGGCCGCCCTTTTTCCGCTGATGGTCATCATCGCCGCCGCCGTGCCGGTGTTCTGGCCCGGTCCGGACTACGGCCTGCTGGTCCTGATCGCGGCGATCTGGTTCGGTGCCACGGTCGAGTCCGCGCTCAAGGCCCGGCGCGCCTAGGCCGGACGGAAGGTCAGGGCCACGCCGTTGTTGCAATAGCGCTTGCCCGTCGGCCGCGGGCCGTCATCGAAGACATGCCCCTGATGCCCCAGGCACCGGGCACAGTGGTATTCGGTGCGCGGGTAGCCGATGGCGAAGTCGATCTTGGTGCCGATATTGGCGGCGATGACGTCATGGAAGCTGGGCCAGCCGGTGCCGGAATCGTATTTCCACTGCGACCGGAACAGCGGCAGGTCACAGCCCCGGCAGAAGTAGGTCCCGCTGCGGCTCTCATTGTTCAGGGGGCTGGTATAGGGCCGCTCGGTCGCCTCACGCCGCAGCACATCATAGGCCGCCCGCGGCAGCCGCTCGCGCCACTGGGCGTCGGTGATCCGCCGGAACGGCGAATTGGCATATTGCCGCTCGTCGGCCCCGGCCGGTCCGGGGCTGCAGGCGGTCAGGGTGACCGCCCCGGCAGTGGTCAGAAGGGCGCGGCGGGAAAGGGCGTGGGTCATGGGACTGTATACGTCGGCAAGACGCCGAAGGTTTCAATCCCCCTCCCCGCTATCGTCATTCCGGCGAAGGCCGGAACCCAGCGGCGCGCGCCAGCGCGAACCTGTCGGGAGAACGGTGTTTGACGCTTCGCGCCGCCCGTTGGGTCGCCGCCGTCGCGGCGCCGCTGGGTTCCGGGTCTCGCTGCGCTCTCCCGGAATGACGATAGCCGCGAGGCTCAGCTGAGCCCCGTCCCCTCGTCCAGCCCCAGCATCAGGTTCAGGTTCTGCACCGCCGCCCCCGAGGCCCCCTTGCCGAGGTTGTCCAGCAGGGCGACCAGCCGCACCTGCGCCCCATCCCGGTCGCCGAACACATGCAGGCGCATTTTGTTGGTCCCGTTCAGCCCCTCCGGATCGATCCCGGTCATGGCCTCGGTCGCCTCCAGCTCCACCACCTCGACAAACCGGCAGTCCGCATAAGCCTCGGCCAGCGCCCCGTGCACCACCTCGACCGACGGCGACGACGGCAGGGCCGCCAGTTGCAGCGGCACCTCGACCAGCATCCCCTGCCGATAGGCCGCCACCGCCGGCGCGAACAGCACCGGCCGCTCCAGCCCCGTATGAAGCGTCATCTCCGGGACGTGCTTGTGCTTCAGCGACAGGCCATAGGCGCGGAAGGCCTCCGCTCCCCCGGCCTCGAACTCGGCGATCATCGCCTTGCCGCCGCCCGAATATCCCGACACCGCATGGACCGTCACCGGCCAGCCCGCCGGGATGATCCCCGCCGAGACCAGAGGCCGGACCAGTCCGATAAACCCCGTCGGATAGCAGCCCGGGTTCGACACCCGCGTCGCGCCCGCGATCTTCTCACCCTGCGTCATCCGGCCCGGCGCATGGGCCATCTCGGCGAAGCCATAGGTCCAGGCCGGATCGACCCGGTACGCCGTCGAGGCGTCGATCACCCGCACACCGGGGTTCTCGATCATCGCCACGGCCTCTTTCGCCGCCTCGTCGGGCAGGCACAGGATCACGGCATCGGCGCTGTTCAACGCCTCCCGCCGCGCCTCGACGTCACGCCGCCGGTCGCCGAGCGCGATGATCTCCAGATCAGCCCGCGCCTCCAGACGGCGCAGCACGTCCAGCCCCGTGGTGCCCGCTTCGCCGTCGATGAAAACCGAATACGTCATTCCAACTCCATCCGTCCCCTCTCCCATTGAGAGAGGGCTTGAGCGCGCGAGAGCGAAGCGATCGCCCTTGCGCGAAAGGGTGTGGGTCGCCTGTATCCTTCGGCGCCAGCCGCCGCCCGGACCGGGCTACGGCTTACGCCGACTGCCGCAGCCGACCCTCATCCGGCGCTACGCGCCTCGCAGGCCGCTCGTATACGAGCGGCCAAGGCTCCATCGGGAGAAGGACAGGATTGTGGCCGCCCACCGCTCGCGGATCTCCAGCCCCGTGGTCCCGGCCTCGCCGTCGATGAAGATGGTGTGGGTCATGCTGGCCTAATCACTGACGACGATCATTTCGGCAGATGAGATAGTCAACAAATCCGACGACTAGGGGGCCGCCCACGCTGAACGCGATCAAGAACTTCCAGTCAAAAATCGGACGCCCGGACACGCCCCAGATCACCAGCGCGGAAATCCCGGCGATCGCTCCGTAAATGAGCATTGAGCCAAGGAAGCCAAGACGAGCAAGGAACCTCAGCAAAGACAGAGTCGCGAGAGCCCACGCGCGAGCCCATGGGTTTGGCTTTTGATCAGGATCAACGCTCACCACGAACTTCCTCGATAAAAAAGGCGCCCCGGGTTTCCCCGGAGCGCCCTTTGTAATCCAAGTCGCGGTTGCGACTAGCGCTTCGAGAACTGGAAGGACTTGCGGGCCTTGGCGCGGCCGTACTTCTTGCGCTCGACGACGCGGCTGTCGCGGGTCAGGAAGCCGTGCGGCTTCAGGACCGGGCGCAGCGCCGGCTCATAGTGGGTCAGGGCGTGCGACAGGCCGTGGCGGATGGCGCCGGCCTGGCCCGACAGGCCCGAGCCCTGCACGGTGCAGTCGACGTCGAACTGGGTCAGGCGGTCAGTCACTTCCAGCGGCTGGGCGATCATCATGCGCAGGATTTCGCGGGCGAAATACTGCAGCTGATCCTTGCCGTTGATGGTGATCTTGCCCGAGCCGGGCTTGATCCACACGCGGGCGATCGCGTTCTTGCGCTTGCCGGTCGAATAGGCGCGGCCCTGGGCGTCCAGCTTCTGGGTGTAGACGGGGTGTTCTTCACCCACGCCGACAGTGCCCATGCCCTTGAGGGCGTCGAAGCCGGTCGCGGCGGGCGCGTCATTGGTCGGGGCGGAGGTCTCAGCAGTCACGTCGGTCATGCTCAGACGCTCCGGGTGTTCTTGGCGGACGCCGACTTGAAGTCGATCGTTTCCGGCTGTTGGGCTTCATGGGTGTGCGCCGCGCCGGCGAACAGGCGCAGGTGCGTCATCTGCAGGCGAGCCAGCGGGCTCTCCTTGGGCAGCATGCGCTCCACGGCCTTCTCAAGGACGCGCTCGGGGAAACGGCCGTTCAGGACCTTCTCCGGGGTCGTCTGCTTGATGCCGCCCGGGTGACCGGTGTGGCGGTAGTAGATCTTGTCGGTGTTCTTCTTGCCGGTGAACACCACCTTGTCGACGTTGGTGACGACGACATAGTCGCCGCAATCGACGTGCGGGGTGTAGTCGCCGCGGTGCTTGCCGCGCAGACGGTTGGCGATGAAGGTCGCGAGACGGCCCACCACGACGCCTTCAGCGTCGATATGGATCCATTTCTTCGTGACCTCGGCCGGCTTCAGCGAAGCCGTGGTGCTCTTCAGCATTTCAAGGGTCCTGGGAGACGATCGGGTGCCCCTCCCGATGACGGGGACGAGCGGAAGGCGCGCTGATAGAGGATGGTGGGCGTGGGGTCAAGGCGACTTCAACGCGCCACAAGACATCATGTTATTGAAATCGCTCAACTATTTAATAACGGTATCAAAATACCACAACATTTCTCCCTCCCCCGAAGTGGGGAGGGACGGCGAAGCGCAGCGAAGCCCGGGTGGGGAACGCCAGTCCCGCACCGGCAGCGGCCGGCTTCGATATTCCCCACCCGGTCGCTTCGCGACCACCCTCCCCATGAAGGGGAGGGAGAACGCGCCGACATCCCTCCCCACTTCGGGGGAGGGAGAAGACAAGACGCTTCCCCCGCGCTAAACCGCCCGCAATTCCAAAGGAGCCCTGCCCATGACCGTCGCCGCCCGCCTCGCCGAACTCGGCATCTCCCTGCCGGAACCCGCCAAGGCGGTGGCCAACTATGTGCCCTTCGTCCAGACCGGCAATCTGGTCCACATCTCCGGCCAGCTGTCGAACGACGCCGCCGGCGGCATCAAGGGCACGGTCGGTGCCGACGTCTCGCCGGAACAGGCGAAGGACGGTGCCCGTATGTGCGGCGTCAACCTGCTGGCCCAGATCTCGGCCGCCTGCGACGGCGACCTCGAGCGCGTCGTCCGCGTCGTCAAACTGGGCGGCTTCGTCCAGGCTGCCGGCGACTTTGAGGCCATCCCGGCCGTCATCAACGGCTGCTCCGACCTGATGGTCGAGGTCTTCGGCGACAAGGGCCGCCACGCCCGCTCCGCCGTCGGCGTCTACAAACTCCCCCTGGGCTTCGCCGTCGAGGTCGATGCCATCGTCGAGGTGCGGTGACGCAAACCGCTCATTTCTCCCGCGAAGCGGCTTCAAGGCCCCGCCGGGTCTGGTTGGTTCATCACAACGGGCACAACGAATTCACAGCGAACACAACGGCATCTGCATCAGGCTCCGGCCCCGTCGTGTACTTTGTGAATTCGTTGTGTTCGTTGTGATGAACCCGCTTCGCGGGGCATGAGCATGGATTTCCGGATTCAGGTCCACACAGCCGTCGCCGATATCGGCCGCGAGGCCTGGGACGCCTGCGCGTCTTCCTCCGGCGACCCTTTCCTCTCCTTCGACTTCCTCGACGCCTGCGAGGCCTCCGGCAGCGCCGTCCCGCAGCAAGGCTGGGCCGGACGCCACCTGTCGCTGGTCGACGAGACCGGCCGCGTCCTCGGCGTCATGCCCCTCTGGCTCAAGGGCCACAGCCAGGGCGAATATGTCTTCGATCACAGCTGGGCGGATGCGTATCAGCGCGCCGGCGGCCGCTACTATCCCAAGCTTCTGTCCGCCGTGCCCTTCACCCCGGTGACCGGCCCGCGATTCCTCGCCCATCCGGACGCAGACGCCGCCACCGTGCGTCAGGCCCTGCTGCAGGGCGCGATCGCCCTCGCCGAACAGCTCGGCGTCTCGTCCCTGCACGTCAATTTCCCGACTGAAGGCGACTGGACCGCCATGGGCGAGGCCGGCCTGCTGCAAAGGCAGGACATGCAGTTCGTCTGGCGCAACGACGGCTATGCGACCTTCGAGGACTTCCTCGCCGCCCTGTCCGCAAACCGGCGCAAGACCATCCGCCGCGAACGCCGCGAGGCGCAGGCGGGTCTCGATATCCGCGTCCTGACCGGCGCGGACATGACCGAAGCCCACTGGGACGCCTTCTTCGCCTTCTACATGGATACCGGCGCGCGCAAATGGGGCCGGCCCTATCTGACGCGCGACTTCTTCAGCCGCATCGGCGCGACCATGGCCGACCGCATCGCGCTCGTGATGGCCTTCCGCGACGGTGTCGCCATCGCCGGGGCCCTGAACCTGATCGGCCGCGACGCCCTCTATGGCCGCCAGTGGGGCGCGCTGGAGGAGGTGCCCTTCCTCCATTTCGAGCTCTGCTATTATCAGGCCATCGACTTCGCGATTGCGCGCGGTCTGTCGCGTGTCGAGGCGGGGGCGCAGGGGCAGCACAAGATCGCCCGCGGCTACCTGCCCTCCCCCGTCTGGTCCGCGCACTTCATCGCCGACCCGGCCCTGCGCGCGCCTGTGGCCCGTTATCTGGACGGCGAACGCCCGGCCGTCGCGGCCGAGATCGACGCCATCTCTGCCGAACTGTCGCCCTTCCGCAGGCCGGACTGACCGATCAGTCGGCCGCCCGTCGCCCGGGGTTCTCGCCGATGAACCAGCCGGCGATCCAGCTGACGATGCCGGTGACAATGGCGGCGCCGATCCCGGCCCACAGGCCGTCGACCACGAACCCGCCCAGCAGGCTGGCCACCAGACCGATCATCGCCGCATTCACCACCAGCAGAAACAGGCCGAAGGTGACGATGGTCAGCGGGAAGGTCACAAAGGTCAGGACCGGCCGCACCACCGCATTGGCGATCCCCAGCAACAGGGCCGCCGCCAGCAGCGATCCATTGGACAGGAAATCCACCCCGTCGACGACCCGCGACGACAGCCAAAGGCCGAAACAGGTGACCAGAAACTGGACGATGAAACGAAGCATGACAGTCTCCCAATTCGCGCCGCAAGATAGCTCGAAACCGCGCGCCGGGCTCCCCCAATCCGACGCAGCTTGCTACGATCTCATCGATCCACGGAGCCCATCATGAGCCTCGACGCGCCCCTATGACCCCGAAAACATCTTCGCGAAGATCCTGCGCGGCGAGATCCCGTCCGTAAGGGTCTGGGAAGACGAGCATGTGCTGGCCTTCATGGACGTCTTCCCGCAGTCCGAGGGCCATGTCCTGGTCATTTCGAAGACCTCGACCGCCCGGACCCTGCTGGAGATCGAGGCCGACGCCCTCGCCCGCCTGACCGCCGCCGTCCAGCGTACGTCCCGGGCGGTCGAAAAGGCCCTGCGGCCGGACGGCTTCCAGATCATGCAGTTCAATGGAGCGGCCGGCGGCCAGACCGTCTTCCACCTGCATTTCCACATCATCCCCCGCTGGAGCGACCGGCCGGTCAAGGCGCACGGTCAGGGCGGGATGGCCGACGCCGCCATACTGCGCGGTCTTGCTGACCGAATCGCCGCGGAACTCGACTGACCGTCTAATCGGCGCGGAACTGCAGCTCGGCCAGATGGGCATACAGGCCGCCCTGGGCCATCAGGGACTGGTGTGTCCCCTCCTGGACAACCCGGCCTTCCTCCATCACCACGATCCGGTCAGCCCGCAGCACCGTGGCCAGCCGGTGGGCGATGACGATGGTGGTCCGACCCTGCATGGCCTGATCCAGCGCCGCCTGCACCAGGCGCTCATTCTCGGCGTCCAGCGCGGAGGTCGCTTCGTCCAGCAGCAGGATCGGGGCGTCCCGGACCAGCGCCCGGGCGATGGCCATGCGCTGACGCTGACCGCCGGACAGGCTCTTGCCGCGCTCGCCCAGCGGCGTGTCGAACCCTTCCGGCAGGGCCTCGATGAAGCCAAGCGCCTGGGCCTCCTCGGCTGCAGCGCGAATCTCGCTGTCGCTGGCACCTTCACGACCGAAGCGGATGTTTTCACTGGCCGAGCCCGAAAACAGTGGGGCTTCCTGCGACACCCAGGCGAAGCGCCCGCGCACCGCGACCGGATCCGCGGCGCGCACGTCCACGCCGTCCACCGAGACGACGCCGGCCTGCGGATCATAGAAGCGCAGCAGCAGGCGGAAGACCGTGCTCTTGCCGGCCCCGGACGGCCCGACCAGGGCGACCGTCTCGCCCGGCCGCACAGTCAGCGAAAAGCCCTTCAGCGCAGGCAGGTCGGGGCGACCCGGATAGGCGAACTGCACGGCCGACATCGACACCTCACCGGTCGGGGGTTCAGGCAGGATCGTCGGCGTTTCCGGCGGGCGGATCGCCGCTTCCGCGCGCATCAGCTCATCGATCCGTTCCATGGCACCGGCGGCCTTCTGGACATCACCCCAGCTCTCGCCCAGCGCCCCCACGGCGCCCGCTGCGAACACCGACAGCAGCACGAACTGCAGCAGGGCCCCCGGCGTCATCCGCCCGGCGATCACATCCTGGGCCCCCAGCCACAGAACCAGGGTCACGCCGCCGAACATCACCACGATGATCATGGCCGTCATCAGGGCCCGCGCCTTCATCCGCACCAGGGAGACACCGAAGGCCGCCTCAACCGCCGCGCCGAACCGGGCGATGGCGCTGGTCTCCCGCCCGAAGGCCTGCACCGTCTCGATGGCGTCCACGCTCTCGCCGGCGAATCCCACGGCATTGGCGAAACGATCCTGGGAGGCCACCGTCAGCTTGCGCACCCTGCGCCCGAACAGGAAGATCGGCCCCAGCAGGACCGGCACCACCAGCAGCACCAGGCCGGTCAGTTTCGGACTGACGATGAACAGCAGCACGGTCCCGCCGATCAGCGTCAGGAAGTTGCGCAGGGCGAAGGAGACCGAGGTGGTCAGCAGGGTCTCGACCAGGGCGATATCCGTGGTCAGGCGCGACAGAACCTCACCGGTCCGCATCGCGGCATAGAAGGCCGGATCCAGCGTCAGGATCCGCCCGAACAACCCCTTGCGCAGGTCGGCGATGACCCGCTCGCCGGTCTTGGTGACATAGTAATAGCGGACTGCGGTGGCGAACCCGAGGAACAGGGCATTGGCCCCCAGCAGCAGGAACCACAGGTTCAGCTGGGCCCCGTCGTTCTCGAAACCGTTGTCGATGGCACCGCGCGCCGCCGCCGTCAGGGCCAGCGAGGCCGCGGTCGACAGGATCAGCCAGACCCCGGCCATGGCAGCATGCGCCTTGTGCCGCATCGCATAGGGCACCAGTCGGCCCAGCGGCCGGACATCCCGGCGTCGCTCGCGTCGCGCCCCGGCCTCGCTCATCTGCTCGGCCAGCTGGGCCCCGGCACCCGGCCGTCCCCTGATGTCAGCGGCGGTGTCGGCGTAGGGAGTTGCATCTGTCATGACGCGCGCCTCTTGCCCCGGAACGGGCCCCGGTGTAAACGCCGCCGCTCATTCCCGCCCCACATGGCGGGATTTCTCATTTTCGCGCTCCGACGGTCGGCATCGTCATCGCGCAGAGACCGGACCAGGACCATGAAGGCGGATACCCACCCCGACTACCACTTCATCACTGTCACGATGACCGATGGTACGAGCTACCAGACGCGCTCGACCTACCAGAAGGAAGGTGCCGTCCTGAACCTGGACATCGATCCGCTGACCCACCCGGCCTGGACCGGCGGCAACGCCCATCTGATGGACCGCGGCGGCCGCGTCTCGCGCTTCAACAACAAATTCGCCGGCTTCATCAAGAAGTAGGTCCGGCCTCGCGGGCCGGGCTTTCGGGCCACACCCTGCGGCAAGACGTCCTCAAAGGCGTCGGTCTCCGGACCGACGCCTTTCTGTTTGCCTGGAACGCCGATAACATGCCGGCGTTGGCTTCGGGGGCGTGGACGTGGGGTCCCGTGTCGAAGCGGGCAAAGAGATCCTGACGATGAATCGACGGCAACTGGGACTTGGCGCGGCCGTGTCGGCCTTGGTGTCCGCCATCGGATTCGCGGCCCGGGCCCAAACCCGTGATTCCGGTGCCGTCGCCTTCTACAACAGTTTCAACGATCAGCTGGATCGCCTGCCCGCAACGCTCCAGCCCGATGTCAGGGCCTTCTATGAGTTGAACGGCTGGCGCCCGGTCTGGACGCCAGAGCGCCTGCGCATGCTCCAGGCCGCCGCCGGCCGTGCCGAACGCCATGGGCTTTCACAGGGCGACTATTTCGACTTCGCGGCCCTCGCCGCAGTGCCCGACGCGGCCGATATGCGAACCACAGCGGCGGCCATAGCCTATGGCCGCGTTCTCGCCGAAGGCCGCGTTCGCCCCGAGACCGTCGAGGACCTCTGGGAGATGCAGAAGAACCGCGTCGATCTGCCCGTCGGGCTGAACGACGCACTCGCCGGGAACCGTCTGGTCGACTGGTTCGAAGGACTGGCACCGACCGACATCGGCTATTCCAACCTGTCCGCCGGTTATGTCCGTTATCGCAAACTGATCCGTGAGGGCGGCTGGCCGGTCTTCCGCCAGGGGCCAACCATCGAGCCGGGGATGAGCGATGTCCGCATTCCGGCCCTGATCCAGCGACTGGTCGCCGAGGGGGACCTGTCCGCCGCCGACGGCGCGCGCCTGACCGCCATGGGCATCGTCTACGGCCCCGAACTGCAAGCCGCAGCGCGTGGCTTCCAGGCCCGCCACGGCCTCCTCGCGGATGGCCGGCTCGGCACCGGCAGCCAACGGTCCCTGTCGGCCTCGGCCGAGGATCGCGCCCGCCAGATCGCCCTCAACCTCGAACGCCGCCGCTGGCTGAAGCGCGAGGTCGCCCCCGAGCGGATCGAGGTCAACACCGCCGCCGCCATCATGGTCTACTGGAAGGACGGCCGCCCGGTTCATTCCAACCGTGTCGTCTGCGGTGCTCCGTCGACCCAGACGCCCAGCCTCGAGAAGCCGTTCGCCTCCGTCGTGGCCAACCCACCCTGGTATGTGCCCGCATCGATCGCCCGCAGCGAGATCCTGCCGCGCGGCCCCGCCTATCTGGCCAGCCAGAACATGTACATCCAGAACGGCACGGTCATCCAGCGCGCCGGCCCCAACGCTGCCCTCGGCTATGTGAAGTTCGAGCTGCGGGACAGCTACGCCATCTTCCTGCACGACACCCCGTCCAAGGCAGCCTTCAACCTGGCCATGCGCCAACGCAGCCATGGCTGCGTCCGGGTTCAGGACGCCGTCGAGTTCGCCCGCCTGCTTCTGTCGCCCGATCCGACCCTGCTGGCCCAGTTCGACACCGCCCAGGAGACGCGTCAGACCCGACGCATATCTACGGGCCGCGAGATCAGCGTCCGCCTGCTTTACTGGACCGCGTTCGTGGACGGCCAGGGCCGCGTCGCCTTCCGTGAGGATGTCTATGAGCGCGACGCCAAACTTGCCGAAGCCCTGGGCATCGCCATCAACCTGCCGAGGCCGGTCAATGACGGCGCCCGGGTGGCGAACGACGTCGGGCCGTAGGGCCTAGATCCGGAAAGCCGCCGTCAGCCGGTCCAGCTGGCTCCGTACCGGATTGACCGCATCTTCTTCCGTCACATCCAGATACATGCGGCGGTCCAGGTGCAGGACCCGGTCATACAGCTTCTCGGTACGGACCAGGTATTCGACCAGGGCGATCGGCAACTCCGGGTGGCTGGCTTCGGTCGCCCCCGTGCGGTCGGCCAGGCGATAGCGTGAATCGCAGGCGCCTTCGGCCGTCATGTCGCCCTCACGCACGGCCCGCTGCACCAGCAGCCACGAGGCGATCTGCATCAACCGGGTCGTCAGCTTCATACTCTCGCCCGCGTAAAGCAGCGCGGTGGAACGCGACAACAGCTTGGATTCCCGGCGACCGTCACCGTCGAGATAGGAGGCCGTCTCCTCAACCAGCTCCATCCCTTCCTGGAAGGTGCGGTCGAACAGTTCCGATCGCGCAAAATCGTCCACGACCGCAGCGCGGCTGCGGCCCGTTGGCGAAAGCGGGGTGGCGTCAACAGACATGAATTCAACCAGACTCACGGAACGGGCGTATCCGTATCACGACCGGCACGGCATGGCGCGGACCTTCCACGTTGTGCAACGGCCATGCCACACGCCGGCCGACAGGTTTACGAGCGGAAATTGAACATGGCGTCGGCCGCATTGCGTTGCGAAGACTTGCCATCGATGGCGGCCCGGGAGCGCTCAATCTCGGCCTGAAGCCCGGCGATGCGTTGCTGCAGGTCCTCGACTGAATAACCGTCCAGATCCTCGCGCGTCAGTGCCACCAACGGCGCGCCGCGCGCCGCACGGGGCTCCAGATCCTCGAACATCGCCGCCTCCTCGTGGCCATTCGTCACGCGACGCCCTATTTCAACGCCCGGATACGGACGATTGCAAGAACGGGACAGGCGAATGCGCATAGTCGAGATCACAGGCGGTTCCGGTCCGGCAGGCTCACTGGTTCCGGCCGAACGCCCCGATCCTGTCGCCGGGCCGGGCCAGATTCGCATCCGCGTTCACGCGGCCGGGGTCAACCGGCCTGACATCCTGCAGCGCATGGGCTTCTATCCGGCGCCGGCGGGTGCTTCGGACATCCTGGGACTGGAAGTCGCCGGCGAGGTCGATCAACTCGGCGACGGCGTAAGTCGCTGGAAGGTCGGAGACCGTGTCTGTGCGCTCCTGGGCGGGGGGGGCTATGCGGAACTCGCCATCGTGGACGCCCGTCATGCCCTGCCCGTGCCGGACGACGTTGACTTCATTCAGGCCGCCGCCCTGCCCGAAACCCTCTGCACCGTCTTTGCCAATGTCTTTGAATCCGGAGCGCTGAAAGCGGGGGAAACCCTGCTCATCCACGGGGCCACCAGCGGTATCGGGGTCACCGCGATACAGATGGCGCGGGCGGCCGGTGCCAGGGTCATCGCCACCTCCCGGGGGGCCGCCAAGGCCGGGGCGGCACGCCGTCTCGGCGCAGACCTCAGCCTCGACGCCACCGCAGATGACATGGAGGCGGCAATCCGGACGTTCGGGGGCGCGGACGTCGTACTGGACATGGTCGGGGCCGACTACGCCGTCCTTAACCAGGCCGCCCTGAACCCCTTCGGCCGCTGGGTCGTGATCGCCACCCAGTCAGGTTCCCTGGCCCGGGTCGACCTGGCCAGGCTGATGATGAA
Organism: Caulobacteraceae bacterium; assembly: GCA_040380105.1. Classification (GTDB taxonomy): domain Bacteria; phylum Pseudomonadota; class Alphaproteobacteria; order Caulobacterales; family Caulobacteraceae; genus Brevundimonas. The sequence goes on from JBEIJS010000016.1 coordinate 12,598, forward strand.
ACGGATCATCCTGACCGGCTCCACCCTTCGCCCCCGGTCAGCTGACGAGAAGGCAAGACTGATTGCCGCCGTCGAAGCCAAGGCCTGGCCATGGGTTGCGTCCGGCGCAGTCCGCCCCCCGGTCGAGGCGACCTTTCCGCTGGAACAGGCATCGGCCGCCCACCTCCGGCTGGAGGCGGGCGGCCATGTCGGCAAGATCGTGCTGACGGTCTGAGACCTACCAGCGACCGCCGCCCCGAACCGGACGCAGCGACGAGATGCGGTCGTTCATGCCCCAGCGCTGCAGGTTGCGAACGTCGCCTCGGAAAGTCTGGCAGAACCCGCGGTAGTAGGCGTCGGTGCAGGCCTCCCACTCGCCCTGGAACCGCATCGAACTGATCGCGTCGTTGAAGCCCGTATTGGCCAGGTTCGGCATCTCATTGTCGAAGCGGAAGCTGGGGCCGCGGTATTCGGAGTCGCGGAAGATGGTCACAGAGTTGCGCCCGCCGCCGCCCCAACCGCCGCCGCCCCAGCCACCGCCGCCACCGCCGCCACGGTCTTCGAACTCACCGCGGTTCGGGCCGCAAACCAGCAGGCCGTCGTTGTTGCGAATCTCAAAGTCGGCGCAGCGGTTCAGCTCGATCGAGGTCTCGCGAATGTTGCCGCGGTTGTTTCGGCAATCGGCGTAAAGCCGGCCCCGGTTCACATATTCGCCGCTGCAGCTGTCGCGGTAGTCACCGCGCGGCGCACCACGCTCGGGACCGCCGGGGATCTGCGGAGCGAACTCCTGCCCGGCACCTGTAACGACCGCAGCGGCGGCCAGCATTTCGATCAGCATGGCAGTTCCTCCCGTGTATTCGATCCCGACGCACAACGCGTCTGTGAGGGCACTGTTGCAATGGCCGGATGAACCTTGGCTGTATGCGCTTGTCGGGTTCCGTTTTCTTTTCCGGCGAATGGGACTATATCGCGGTCATCAACGCCCGGTCGAAAGGCCGGGCGCCGTCGTATCCAGAGCCCGGTGTTCGGGCTCAAACAAGAACCGGAATGCCCCCATGACCGACATCCTGATGCCCAAGGCCACTGCGGTCTGGCTGGTCGACAACACCTCCCTGACCTTCGAGCAGATCGCGGACTTCTGTGGTCTTCACCCGCTGGAAGTGCGCGGCATCGCCGATGGTGACGTGGCCCGGGACATCCGCGGTGCCGATCCGCTGGTCAACGGCCAGCTGACCCGCGAGGAACTGGACAAGGCCCAGAATGACGACACCTACCGCATGCAGGCTGTCGTCAGCCGCCACGCCGAACTGCTGAAGGTGCACAAGGCACCGCCGAAATACACGCCGGTCTCGCGCCGCCAGGACCGCCCCGACGCCATCATGTGGTTCGTTCGCAACCACCCCGAGGTGACCGACGCCCAGATCGCCAAGATGCTCGGCACCACCAAATCGACCATCGAGAGCGTGCGCAACCGCACCCACTGGAACAGCCCGAACATCAAGCCGGTCGATCCCGTGACGCTCGGCCTGGTCGGCCAGCTGGCCCTCGACGAACTGGTCCGCAAGGCTGCCGAAAAGAAGGCGAAGGACGACGCCAAAAAGGGCGGCGCCACCCTCCAGGCCGGCGATGCCCCGGCCGAACCGGTCGAGGAGGAATTCGTGCCGGAAGCCCGCGAACGTCGCGGTGCCGAACCGACCGCCGCCTCGGTGTTCGGCTCCAGGGACTGAGTATGCCTTCCCCCACCGGGGGCGTAACAAAAACGGCCCCGGGATCGCTCCCGGGGCCGTCGTCATTTCGGGAGGCTGCCGCTAGCCGGTGCGGGCCTCCAGACTGGTGATCTGTTCCTTGAGCCGAAGCTTCTGCTGCTTGAGCTCCCTCACGCGAAGCGAGTCCGTTGCCGGGTGGGTGGTCTCCCGCCGGATGATTTCATCCAGGCTGCGGTGACGGTTTCCCAGTTCGCGGATACGAGCTTCGATGGTCATGGCTTGCGCCTCCATGTCTAAGGGACCACTAGATTGAGCGCCCGGCTTGCCCGGCTGTAGAATCACATTCCGGTGAGCCGCCGGACGTCCGCACACGGACCACCCTGGAGCCCCAATTGGCCGAAGCTGTGAAAGGAGCCGCACGGAACCCTTCCGGAAGCGCTCCCCAGAGATTGATCGTCGGAATTTCCGGAGCATCCGGCGTCACTTACGGCGTCCGGGTGCTGGATGCCCTGCGCGAGCTGGGCGTCGAAAGCCACCTCGTCGTTACCCGCGCCGCCCTGCTGACCCTGTCGCAGGAGACCGACCTGTCGGCCGACGACCTGCTCGGCCGCGCCGACGTGTCGCACAGGCTCAACGACGTCGGGGCGACGATCGCCTCGGGCTCGTTCCGGACCATGGGCATGATCATCGCGCCCTGTTCGGTCCGCACCATGAGCGAGATTGCCACCGGCGTGACCTCCACCCTGCTGACCCGGGCGGCCGATGTGGTGCTGAAGGAGCGCCGTCCGCTGGTCCTGATGGTCCGCGAGACGCCCCTGCACCTCGGCCATCTGCGCACCATGACCGCCCTGGCCGAGATGGGCGCGGTCATCGCCCCGCCCCTGCCCGCCTTCTATTCGAAGCCCGCCTCGATCGCCGAGATGGTCGACCAGTCCGTCGGCCGCGCCCTCGACCTGTTCGGCCTCGACTGGTCCGCCGTCCGGCGCTGGGGCGGCCTCAAGGGACCGTCGACCGAATGAGCCTGTGGGACTGGGCGCTGACGGCCTATGCCGCCGAAGGGGTCGCCGACGCCTGCCTGGAACTGCAGGACGCCGCCGGCCAGAACATACCCCTGCTGCTCTGGGCCGCCTGGTGCGCCCATACGGGGCGCACCCCCGACGAGGACGCCCTGGAAGCCGCCGGCGACACCGCCCGCGCCTGGCAGGAGACCGCCATCGGCCCGCTGCGCGCCGTGCGCCGGGCCCTGAAGGCCCGCGCGCCTGACCTCGACGACACCGATCGCGAAGCCGTCCGGGCGCAGGTCAAGGCGGTCGAGCTGGAGGCCGAGCGCCGCCTGCTGACCGCGCTCGAAACACTCTCCCCCGCCCCGAGCGGCCTGTCGCAGCCGCCGATCAACGCCATGGTGGCAGCCGCCCGGGTCTGGTCGCCCATGACCCCGCGCGCCGGGCTGGTTCGGCTGGCGGACCGCCTTCCGGCCTGACGCAACGCACAGTATGATGTTTCGACAGGGCCCGACATGAACGACGACGAACCTTTTCTGAGCGAGGAAGAGCTGGCGATGCACGCCCGGCTCAAGGTGCTTCAGCTCGAGCACGCCGACCTCGATGCCTCGATTGAGGCACTCGGCCATATGCCCGTGCCGGATCAGCTGATGATTGCGCGGCTCAAGCGGAAAAAGCTGCTGCTGCGTGACGAGATTTCAAAGATCGAGGCCCGGATCCTCCCCGACATCATCGCCTGACAGCGGCCTCAGCGCCCCTTCTTGCGAACCCACATGGCCGCGTCGGCCTCGGCCAGCCAGACCTCGGGATCGGTTTGGGCCGCAAGGGCCCGGACGCCGAACGAACCGCCCAGCGAGGCCTTGGCCCCGGCCCAGACGAATCCATCCACTTCCAGGGCCGTCGCCAGCCGCCGGGCCTTGTCCCGGCCTTCCTCGACGCCGGCGTTCAGCATCAACAGGCCGAACTCGTCGCCGCCCAGCCGACCGACGGTGTCCGATTCGCGCAGATTGGCGCGCAACAGCTCGGCGACCTGCACCAGGGCGGCATCACCCGCCGCATGGCCGAGGGTGTCATTGACCGTCTTGAAGCCGTCGAGATCCAGATAGAGCAGCACCGCCGGCACCTGATGGCGCTGGCAGAAGGCCATGGCGCTGCGCAGGGCCGAGACGAAGCCACGCCGGTTCAACGCCGGCGTCAGCACATCGTGATCCGCTGCGGCCTCCGCCGCCTCGGCCCGGAGGCGCAGGGCCTCGACCTCGGCGCGCAGGCGCTCGATCTCGGCTTGGGGGTCGGTAACGGCCGCGTTGCTCACGAGCGAAGGAAGCTCCCCGACCGGCGACTCAACACGTCCGGCCAGCGGTCAGCCTAACGCCGTCGGTTGCGGGCGCAACGCGAGTCCTGTATCGCGCCGCTTTCCCGCGAAAAGGGCGCGCATCGATGGCGACCGAGACTCCCCCCGTGGCGATCATCATGGGCAGCCGCTCGGACTGGCCGACGATGAAACACGCCGCCGATGCCCTCGACCGGCTGGGCGTGGCCTGGGACGCCCGGGTGGTCAGCGCCCACCGCACCCCCAAACGCCTGTTCGACTTTGCCACCGGCGCCCGCGCCGCGGGCTTCAAGGTGATCATCGCCGGCGCCGGCGGTGCTGCCCACCTGCCCGGCATGGCCGCCTCCATGACCGAACTGCCGGTGCTCGGCGTGCCGGTGGAATCGAAGGCGCTCAAGGGCATGGACAGCCTGCTGTCGATCGTCCAGATGCCCGGCGGCGTTCCGGTCGCTACCCTGGCCATCGGCGAGCCGGGCGCGAAGAACGCCGGCATACTCGCGGCCCAGATCCTGGCCCTGTCGGACCCGATCCTGGCCGGACGCCTGACCGCCTTCCGCGAGGCCCAGACCGAGGCCGTGCACGAAACGGTCGAGGACTGAGTGACCGACGCCGCATCCCCCCTGCCCCTGCCGCCCGGTTCGACGCTCGGTATCCTCGGCGGCGGCCAGCTGGGCCGGATGCTGAGTCAGGCCGCCTCGCGCCTCGGCTTCAATGTCGTCATCCTCGATCCGGAGGAGAACAGCCCCGCCGGGCGCGTGTCCCAGGGCCAGATCGTCGCCGCCTATGACAATCCCACCGCCCTGACCGTGCTGGGCAGGACCTGCCAGGCCGTGACCTTCGAGTTCGAGAACGTCCCCGCCGGCTCGGTCGAACGCCTGATCGAGGGCGGCGCGGTCGTCGCACCCGGCCCCCGGGCGCTCGCGGTGGCGCAGGACCGGGTCGAGGAGAAGACCTTCCTCAACAGCGTCGGTGCCACGACCGTCGCCTTTGCGATCATCGATTCCGTTGAGGACCTTCGCCACGCCGTCGACCGGATGGGCGTCCCGGCCCTGCTCAAGACCCGCCGCGAGGGCTATGACGGCAAGGGTCAGGTCTGGATCAAGACCGCCGCCGATGCGACCAAGGCCTGGAAGACCATCGGCGGCCGTTCCGCCATCCTCGAGGCCCGGGCGGCCTTCGAGCGCGAACTTTCGGTGATCTGCGCCCGCGGCCGTGATGGTGCCATCGCCGTCTATCCGCTGGGCGAAAACGTCCACAAGGGCGGCGTCCTCAAGACAACCATCGCGCCCGCAAAGGTCGATGCCAGGACCGAGGCCCGCGCCCACGCCATCGCCGTCGCCATCCTCGAAGGGCTGGACTATGTCGGGGTGATCGGCATCGAACTGTTCGACCTCGGCAGCGGCCTGCTGCTGGTCAATGAGATCGCGCCGCGCGTCCACAACACCGGCCACTGGACCCAGGACGGCTGCGTCTGCGACCAGTTCGAACAGCACATCCGCGCCCTCGCCGGCTGGCCGCTCGGCCCGACCACCGCCCACGCCCGGGTCGAGATGACCAATCTGCTCGGCGATGACGTGAAGAAGTGGGACGCGCTATCGGCCAAACCCGACGCCCGCCTGCACCTCTACGGCAAGGCCGAAGCCCGCAAGGGCCGCAAGATGGGCCAGGTGAACCGGGTGAAGGGGCTCTAACGCGCGCTCCTGCTATCGTCATTCCGGGCGAAGCGCAGCGAAGGCCCGGAACCCAGTGGCGCGCGTGAGCGCGAAACTGTCTGGAGCGCCGGTGTTCGGCAAATGGGGCGACAGTGTTTCGCCGCCGTCGCGGCGCCGCTGGGTTCCGGGTCTCCGAGGCCGCGCCTCTCCACCCGGAATGACGATAGCTATTGGGGGACCTTCGCGCCGTATCGCATCCGGCTCAGCACATCCGTCATCTTCTTCAGCGGCGCATCGAAATCCTTGCCGACCTTCCACTTCTCAAAGGCCATGACGTTCTCGATCCGGGCGGCGACAAAGGCCTCCGCCGCCTCGCGGCCGTCGAACCAGCGCAGGGTCAGGGCCGGGATCAGGATCCCCGACAGGATCGCCCGCTTGGAATAGTGGTTCCAGTCCGTCGCCGTATCCCCGGCCCAGTGCCAGAGGTGATCCGCGCTTTCCCAGGCCAGCTTCAGCCCCAGGTCGGCGTTCATCGGCAGGGCCAGGAAGGCGGCGCAGCGGCGCGTGGCTTCCAGATCGGCAGCCCCCGCCTCCAACCGCGCCGACACCGCCGCCGCGATCCGCTCCCGAATCTTCAGAGCTCCGGCATCGACCTCGCCCAGCGCCGCCAGCGCCCGGTCGTCATGCCGCCGCGACAGCAGGGCCGCCAGATCGCGCGCGCCATTGGGCAGCAGCAGTTCCTCGTCTCCCCGCGACAGGCCGCAGGCCTCGCAGGCGGCGCGCACCAGGCCGCTGTTCCAGCCCAGCCGGGGCGCGAGGCCCAGGGCGGCGTCCAGAACGGTCTGTTCCATGCGGTCGGCCCAGTCTCCCTCGGGCGTCTCGTTCGACAGGTGTGGCGCATCGGTCATGGCGGCAGCATATCCCCGTCCGGCGGGCGTTTCGAGGCCTGAGATAGACGCGCGACGATCTGGACAGGCCGGGGGCGAACGTGTATCAGCCCGCCTTCATCCGCGGGCCCTGTCTGTCGGAGCGATATTTTATTTGTCTGCCCGTCTCCCTTTCGAGGTGCGCGGCGGGCGGCCAAAGGAGAGTTCAACCTGGTACAGATTTTCGTTCGCGATAATAACGTCGATCAAGCGCTCAAGGCCCTCAAGAAGAAAATGCAGCGCGAAGGCAGCTTCCGCGAGATGAAGCGCCACGTGCACTACGAGAAGCCCTCGGAGAAGCGCGCCCGCCAGAAGGCGGAGGCTGTTCGCCGCGCCCGCAAACTGGCCCGCAAGCGCATGCAGCGCGAAGGCCTGCTGCCGCCGCCGAAGCCCCGGGTTCCGGGCGTGGGCGGTCCGGGCCGCGGTTAAGCCGCTCGACACCGAACGAAACGATCAAGGGCCGCCCCGGAAATCCGGAGCGGCCCTTTTTTCTTGCCTTGCTATCGTCATCCTCCGGCGAGCGTCGCGAGACCGGGGGACCCAGCGGCGCCGAAGGCGATCTATACTGGCAGGCTGCATTGAACTGCAGCTTCCCCGACAGGGTCGCGCTCCCGCGCGCCGCTGGGTCCCCCGGTCTGCGCCGCGAAGACGCGGCTGGCCGGGGAATGACGACCGCCTCGGCCTACTTCCCCCCGCCCCGGATCGCGCCGGCGAAGCCCCGCCAGCTCAGCTTCACATCCGACAGCGCCCCCGCCCGGAACGCCCGGCCGGCGATCCAGACCATCAGCAGGGCAAAGGCGAACATGCCCGCCATGGTGCCGACGACCTCGATCATCGGCGGCTCGGACGGGGCGCGGGCGCTCATCAGGAAGGGCGTGAAGAAGGGGATCCAGGACAGGATCTGCACCACCGGCGAGTCGGGCGTCTGCGCGGCGAGGACCATGACCAGGATCGGCACCGTCAGGACCATCATGATCGGTCCCATCAGCGTCTGTGCATCGCGGGGCGTCTCGCAGAAGGCCCCGATCGCCGCGAACAGCACCGCGTACATCAGATAGCCGCCGACGGCATAGGCGATGAAATAGCCCAGCATGCCGCCGTCGAGCAGGACCTCGCCGACCATGGCCGCCGTCTCCGCATTGGCGGCCAGCAGGCCGAAGGCTCCGATCCCGCCCCAGACCAGCATCACCGTCCCGGTCAGCATGGCCACCCCCAGCACCTTCCCCGTCAGAATCTCCGTCGCCGAGGCCGAGGACAGCAGGACCTCGAGGATCTTGTTCGCCTTCTCCTCCATCACACTGTTCAGCAGGATGGAGGCCCCGGTGATCACCAGCGACCAGAGCAGGAAGCCGGAGACGAGGCCGATGATCATCGGAAGGCGGTCGCGGAACGACACCTCGCCCCCGGTCGCGGACTTCGGCGACAGGGCCGTGATGTCCGGGCGGAACCGCTCGGTCTCCTCGACCACGGCCGCATTGATCCCGGCCTGTTCAAAGGCTTCACGCCGGTTGGCGTCCTTCAGGGCGTCGCGGACGAAGTCCTCGACTGTGTCGTCGGTAGCCCGGCGGGTCCAGACCCGCGCGGTCGGCTTGCCGTCGACGCGGTTCAGCAGCACCACCGAATCCAGCTGGTCGGCCTCCGCCACCGCATCCCCGAGATAGCGGCGCACGATCGCCTCACGGGCCTCGCCCGGCGCGGCCGCAGCCAGATCCGCCGGGGTCGCCACAATCCTCAGACGCAGCCCCGCCAGCCGGTTCAGCGCCTGTCCGGCGGCCGAAGCCCCGGCCTGGCCGCCCTGTTTCTCCGCCTCGGCGGCAGCCTCGGCCATCCGCGCGGCGCGGCGTTCCTGTTCCAGCCGCACCGCCCCCTGGACGGCGGCCGCCAGTCCCTGGGCCTGCGGCCCCTCTTCCAGCACGACCACATTGCGCACCGGCTCGGCCGACATCATCAGGGCCGGCAAGACACCGCCCAGCACGGCGAACAGCGGAAAGGCCAGCAGCGACAGCCAGAAGCCCACGGTCTTGGCATAGGCGCCGTACTCCCGGCGCGCGATCAGCAGGATGCGTTTCATCGGGCAGCCTCCGCGCCGGTCTTCACCGACTGGTCGATATCGGGGTGATCCCCCGTCAGACTGATGAAGGCGTCATGCAGGGTGGGTTCGCGCAGTTCGAACCGGCGCACGTCCAGCCCGCCGAGGAAGGCCGCCTTCAGCGCTTCCTGCCCGCGACCGCCCTGCCCCAGGGCCGCCTTGAGCACCCGCACGCCGTCCTGTTCGGACACCACCTCGACGCCGCTGACGCCCGGCAGGTCGGCGGCCTGCGCCGCCTCGATCGCGCCCTCCAGCTCCAGGAACCGCTTCGAGGTCGCCCGCGCCTCGGTCACCGTGCCCTCGAACGCCTTCTGGCCCCGCGCCAGCAGCACGACCTTGTCGCACAGCCGTTCGGCGTGCTGCATCACATGCGTCGAGAACAGCACCGTGGCCCCGTCCGCCGCCAGCTTCCGGATCATGGCCTCCAGCCCCTGCTGATTGACCGGGTCGAGGCCCGAGAACGGCTCATCGAGGATCACGAACTCCGGCCGGTGCACCACCGAGGCGATCAGCTGGACCTTCTGGGCCATCCCCTTGGACAGCTCCTTCATCTTCTTGTTCTTCGAGGCGCCCAGACCCTGGGCGTCCAGCATCTCGCGCGCCCGCTTGCGTCCCTCGCCGGACGGCAGGCCCTTCAGGGCGCCGAAGAAGGCGATGGCGTCGACCGGGGTCATCTTCTTGTAGAGGCCGCGCTCCTCCGGCAGGAAGCCGATCCGGTCGCGCACCTTGCGGCCGTCGTCAGCACCGAGAATATCGATGCGCCCGGCGCTGGCGGCCTGCAGGCCAAGGATCATGCGCAGCGTCGAGGTCTTGCCGGCCCCGTTCGGACCCAGAAAGCCGCAGATGGTGCCCTTCTCGACCTGAAAGCTCAGATCGCGCACGGCCTGGAAGTCACCGTATCGTTTGCTCACCCCTTCGAGCGTCAACGCCGCCGCCATAATCTCTCCATCCCGTGCCTGTCTGATGGATACAGGCTTAGGTGTGTAAAGGTTGTTTGACAAGCCGAACTCGCCTCAATGAAGCGCCGCTGTCATGAATTCCGTGTCATGTTCCCGACAGACGAGTCGCGCGTCCGATGAAAGCGTGAATGCCCTACGAAGACTTCCCCTCTCCCGTGGCTCCCCAGGCCGGATCCCGTTTGTGGACCGCCGGCGCCAGCACAGGGATCGCCATCGCGGTGCTGCTCGGCCTGGCCGTCTACCAGCCGGATCTGGCACCCTGGCTACTGGCAGGCGCGGCCCTGACCGGCATTACGGCATGGCTTCTCAACCGGAACCCGCCGGCTCCGGCCTCCCCGGTCGCAGAGTCCGGCCTGGACCCGTCCGGGTCAGCCGAGGAGGCCGGCTCCTCCTTGCTGGAGGGCGTCTTCGAGGCCCTGGCCGACCCGGTCCTCGTCGTGTCAGGCGGCGAGCCGGACGACATCGCCGGGCGTCGGATCGTGCTGGCCAATGCCGCTGCCCGCGACCTGCTCCGTATCCAGCGCGAAGGGGGTCTGCTGGTCCCGGTCCTGCGCGATCCGGCCGTGCTTGAGGCCGTCGACGAGGCCCTGTTCGGCGGTCTGACCCGCACGACCGACTACGCCGGCGTGGGCGCCCAGACCCGGCACTGGCGGGCGATGACCCAGCCACTCGCCCGGACCCATCCGGAAACCCTGGCCCTCGTGGTCCTGCGCGACGAGACCGATGTGCGCCGCATGGAGCTCATGCGTGTGGACTTCCTCGCCAACGCGAGCCACGAGCTGAAGACGCCGCTGGCCTCGCTTTCGGGCTTCATCGAGACGCTCAAGGGCCACGCGCGGGACGACCCCAAGGCGCGCGACCGCTTCCTCGACATCATGGCCACCCAGGCCGAGCGGATGAGCCGACTGGTCTCCGACCTGCTGTCACTCAGCCGCATCGAGCTGAATGAACACATCCCCCCTTCCGGCCGGGTTGACCTGGCCCGCGCCACGGCCGACGTCGTGGATGCGGTCAGTGTCCTGTCCGTCGAGCGCAATGTGGTCATTCAGGTCGAGGACCGCGACATCACCGCCCCCGTAAACGGCGACCGGGACGAGATCCTGCAGGTCGTCCAGAACCTGGTCGACAACGCCATCAAATACTCGCCCACGGGCGGGACGGTCGAGATCATGATCCGGCCCAACATCGCTCTCGACGAAGCCGCCGCGCCCCGGTCCGGCGGCAGTCGTGGCGAGGGAGCCACCCGCTTGCCGCTGGTCACACCGGACAGGGAAGCCGGCGGCCAGCGCTTCGCCGCCGTCACCGTCCGGGATCACGGTCCGGGTCTGGCACGCGAGCACCTGCCGCGCCTGACCGAACGTTTCTACCGGGTCGAGGGCCAGAAGAGCGGCGAGCGGCAGGGAACAGGCCTCGGGCTCGCCATCGTCAAACACATCGTCAACCGCCATCGCGGCGGGCTGACCGTCGAGAGTGCCCCGGGGGAGGGTGCGGCCTTTACCGCCTACTTCCCGGTGGCACCCGGGCGGGACACCGTGACAACGGCGCGACAGGCGGACGTCTTGCCGCCCACGACGTAACAGAACTGTCATCCCCTCGTCGTAATCCGCTGACCATTCCGGGGCAGTTATCGGCCGGGGGCGAGCCGGGCGACCGGACGGCCCGATTCTGCTCTCCCGGACGCCGATGACCTGGCTTTTTCTGCCGATCCTGATCGCCGCAGCCTTCGCCGCCTATTTCGGTGGGCGGGCGATGGCGCGTCGGCGCGGCCAGGCCCTGCCGGCCGGCGAGCGTTCCCATTCCCGTCCCGGTCAGCATGGCGCCTACGCCCTGATCTGGACCGTGGTTCCGGCCATGGTCGTGCTGTTGGCGGCCGCCGTCTTTTCACCCGACATCGAGCAGCAACTGACCGCCACGGGCGCACCCGAAGCCGTCCAGCAGCTTGAGCCCTTCCGCCGCGAGGCCTTCTTTGCCGACGCCCGCGCCGTGGGCGACGGACGCCCGGCCGTGCAGATCTGGACGGCACCCTTCGCTGAACTGCTTCCGGTCGAGGGCCAGCGCGCCGCCCGGATCAGCCAGATGCTGGATCTCGGCGGCATCGTTGGAGCCGCCCTTGCCGCCTTGCTGGGAGCGCTGTTTGTCTTCGGCCAGATCCGTCCCGGCATGAGGGCACGAAACCGTGTCGAGGGCTGGATCGTCGGCCTTCTGTTCGCGTGCTCGGCCGTAGCCGTCCTGACCACCGTCGGCATCATCGCCTCCCTGGTCTACGACTCCCTGCGTTTCTTCTCCGCCATCCCGGTCGCCGATTTCCTGTTCGGAACCCAGTGGAGCCCCCAGACCGCGATCCGCGCCGACCAGGTGGGATCCACCGGAGCCTTCGGTGCCCTCCCCCTCTTCGCCGGCACCTTCCTGATCATGCTGATCGCCATGACGGTGGCCGCCCCGGTCGGATTGTTCGCCGCCATCTATCTGTCGGAATACGCCGGGCCGGTCTTCCGCGCGACGGTCAAGCCGGTTCTGGAAATCCTCGCCGGTGTGCCGACCGTGGTCTACGGCTTCTTCGCCGCCCTCACCGTCGGTCCGGCCTTCCGCGAATTCTTCAACGGACTGGGTGCCCTGATGATCGGCGGACCGCTTGACGGTCTCGGCCAGTATCTCATGCTCGTGCAGAACCAGATGGCGCTCGTCGCCGGCGCGGTCATGGGCATCATGCTGATCCCGTTTGTCAGCTCCCTGTCCGACGACATCATCAACGCCGTGCCCCAGTCGCTGCGTGACGGGTCCTATGCCATGGGCGCGACCCGGTCCGAGACGGTCAAGCGTGTCCTGCTGCCCGCCGCCCTGCCCGGCGTCGCCGGTGCCATGCTGCTGGCCATGTCGCGCGCGATCGGCGAGACCATGATAGTCACCATGGCCGCAGGCCTCGCCGCCAGCCTGACCTTGAATCCGCTGGATACCGTCACCACCGTGACCGTCCAGATCGTGACCCTGCTGACCGGGGACCAGGAGTTCAACAGCACCAAGACCCTGTCCGCCTTCGGCCTCGGCCTGACCCTCTTCCTCGTCACCCTGGTGCTCAACATCGTGGCCCAGCGCATCGTGCAGACCTACCGGCAACAGTATGACTGAGACCCGCGTTACGTCCGAAATGCGCGCGGCCCGCCTTCGGGCTGGCCTGAAGAAGCGCTATGCCCGCGAAGGCCGGTTCAGGCTGTACGGCCTGCTCGCCATCGGCGTGGCCGTCGGCTTCCTGCTGCTGCTGCTGGGCCGGATCATCGAACAGGGCCACACGGCCTTCTACACCCACTCCGTCACCGTGCCCGTCTATATGGACCCCGCCCGGGTCGACCGGGCCTATCCGCAGGGCACGAATTTCCAGCTGCTGGTCGCCGAACAACAGCTGGCCCGGATGGGGATCGCCGACAATGCGGCGGGGACCAAGGCCACGGCCCTGCGCAGCCTGTACTCGTCGGAACTCAAATTCGCCGCCGCCGCCCGTATCCAGAGCAATCCCGAACTGATCGGCCAGACCGTGACGATCACGGCCCCGGTGTCCGACGATGCCGACCTCTATTTCAAGCACGAGATCTCACGGGATACGCCCGCCGACCAACGCCGTCTCAGCGACGAACAGATCGGCTGGCTGGACCGGATGAAGGCCTCCGGTCAGGTCACAGCCCATTTCAACAGCGGCCTGTTCACCAAGGGCGACTCGACCGAGCCGGAGCTGGCCGGGGTGCTGGGGGCCGTCGTCGGCTCTGCCCTGATGCTTCTGGTCACCGCCCTGATCGCCATTCCACTCGGCGTGGGTGCCGCCCTCTATCTCGAGGAATTCGCGCCGCGCGGCCGGATCACCGACCTGATCGAGGTCAATATCAACAACCTCGCCGCCGTGCCCTCGATCATCTACGGCCTGCTCGGCCTGGCCCTGTTCATCAACTGGATGCACCTGCCGCGCGCCAGTCCGCTGGTCGGCGGCCTCGTCCTTGCACTGATGGCCCTGCCGACCATCATCATCGCCACCCGGTCGTCGCTGAAGGCGGTTCCGCCGTCGATCCGCGAGGCGGCCCTGGCCATGGGCGCGTCAAAGACCCAGACCGTGTTCCAGCACACCCTGCCGCTCGCCATGCCCGGCGTCATGACCGGTGCCATCATCTCCATGGCCCACGCCCTGGGCGAGACCGCGCCGCTGCTGCTGATCGGTATGGTCAGCTTCATCCCCGGCATTCCGTCCGCCATCGGCGAGCCCAGCGGGGCCCTGCCCTCCCTCGTCTACATCTGGGAAAATGCCTCGGAGCGCGCCTTTCATGAGCGCACGGCCGCAGCCATTCTTGTCCTTCTCGCCTTCATGATCGTCATGAACGCCGCCGCCATCTTCCTGCGCCGGCGCTTCGAACGCCGGTGGTAGCCTGATGAAATTCCAAATCTTCCGCGCACTGGAGAGCGATCACGGTCACAAGGCACCGCAGGATACACCGCGCGAGCCTGCACCGGCCATGGCGGTCCCCACAGCCTCCCATCGCGGGGGCGGACCCGTCGGCCCGACCAAGATCGCGGCGCGCGACGTCTCCGTCTTCTACGGTGCCAAACAGGCGCTGCACGAGGTCACACTCGACATCCCGGACAAGACGGTCACCGCCCTGATCGGCCCGTCCGGTTGCGGCAAGTCGACCTTCCTGCGGACCATGAACCGCATGAATGACACCATCCCCGGGTGCAAGGTGACCGGCCGCATCGAGATGGACGGCGAGGACATCAACGACCGCTCGGTCGATCCCGTCCTGCTGCGCGCCCGCGTCGGCATGGTGTTCCAGAAGCCCAACCCCTTCCCGAAGACCATCTATGAGAACGTGGCCTACGGCCCGCGCATTCACGGGCTGGCCGCCTCCAAATCGGAACTGGACGGTGTCGTCGAGGCTTCCCTGAAACGCGCCGGTCTCTGGGAAGAGGTCGCCGACCGTCTGCATTCGCCCGGCACCGGCCTGTCCGGCGGCCAGCAGCAGCGTCTGGTCATTGCCCGCGCCATCGCGGTCGAGCCTGAAGTCATCCTGATGGACGAGCCCTGCTCGGCCCTGGACCCCATCGCCACGGCCAAGATCGAGGAACTGATCGACGAGCTGCGCGAACGCTACTGCATCGTCATCGTCACCCATTCCATGGCCCAGGCCGCCCGGGTCAGCCAGCGCACCGCCTTCTTCCACCTCGGCCGACTGGTCGAGACCGGAGATACCGAGGACATCTTCACCAATCCCCGGGAACGGCGCACGCTCGACTACATCACCGGCCGCTTCGGCTAGGACTGCCCGCATGCCCCAACACACGGTCAAGGCCTATGGAGACGAGCTCAACCAGCTGACGGCAGAGGTTGCCCGTATGGGCGGCCTCGCCGAGGCCCAGGTGGCCGACGCCGTCGATTCCGTCGCCCGCCGTGACGTTGCCCTCGCCCGGGCCGTGGTGGACCGGGACGCCCGGCTGGACGCCATGCACCGCGACATCGAGCGCAAGGCCATCCGCCTGATCGCCCTGCGTCAGCCGGTCGCCTCCGACCTGCGCCGCACCCTGGCGTCGATGAAGCTGGCCATGGACCTCGAACGCACCGGCGACCTGGCCAAGAATATCGCCAAGCGCGGCCTGATCCTGGCCGAGGGCGAGCCGATGCAGCCCCTGACCCGTTCGATCGAGCGGATGGGCAAACTGGTCTCCATGCGCCTGCGCGACGTGCTCGACGCCTATGCCGCAGCCGAGATCGACCGGGCCATCGCCGTCTGGAACACCGACGACGAGGTCGACGAGCACTACAACGCCCTGGTCCGCGAACTGCTGACCTACATGATGGGCGACCCGCGCACGATCACCGCCGGCACCCATCTGCTGTTCATGGCCAAGAACCTTGAGCGGATCGGCGACCACGCCACC
>JBEIJS010000017.1:0-28003 GCA_040380105.1 Caulobacteraceae bacterium
CGCCGCGGAAACGAGAGAAGACACCCACAACGTACGTCCCCGCCCCAGTCCCGCCGGGAGGCCCTCTCGCGCAGCCGACCGCCGTCGAGGCCGCATCCGCTCCCCTGGGCCCACCGCCTCTGCCGCCGCAGGCGAGGGACGCACCCACGCCCAGAAGGGGTCGATCGATCGAGAGGAGGTCGTCGGCGCCAGCGGAGGCCGTCAGACCCGCGTCCGCCCGCTCCCGGTCCAGGGGCGCCCCGCGGGAGCCGAGCCTCGCGGTGACCGTCAGGAATCCTTCGAGGGCCGCGAGCGCCGCCACGGTTCGAGACCCGAGTATACCGGCGACCGTCAGGAATCCGTCCAGGGCGGGGAGCGTCGCCACCGTCCGAGATTGCCCGGCTGTGCGATCCTCAAGCCCAGGTCTCGGCCCACTATGTGGTCGATGAGGACGGCGCGATCCTGCGGCTGGTGGCCGAGGCGCGCCGCGCCTGGCATGCCGGCAAGGGGGCCTGGCAAGGCGAGACCGACTGCAACGCCGCCTCCATCGGTATCGAGATTGTCAATCCGGGCCATGAGTTCGGCTATCGCGACTTCCCCGAGGTCCAGATCGATGCGGTGATCAGCCTGGTCAACGACATCCGCACCCGCTGGACCATTCCCGACGCCCGCATCATCGGCCATTCGGACCTGGCCCCCGAGCGGAAGCAGGATCCCGGTGAGCGGTTTCCGTGGAAGCGGCTGGCGGCGATCGGCCACGGCCTGTGGTTCGAGCCGGCAGCGGAGCGGATCGCGGCGCTGGGCGTGCCGCTGGGTGTCGGCGACGAGGGGCTGGGGGTGATTGTCCTGCGCGCCGGCCTGCACCGGCTGGGCTATGCCCTGACGCCGGGCGGAACCTATGACGAGGCGACCCGCCTCACCGTCGAGGCCTTCCAGCGCCACTGGCGACCGGGGCAGGTGGACGGGATCGCCGACGGCGAGACGCGGGCGACCCTGATGGGCGTGCTCCAGCTGGCGACAGCGGAGAGCGTGACGGGGGTGCTGAACTGACGATAGCCTTCTCCCTCCCCATAAAGGGGAGGGAGAGCCGTGCGGCTGTTCCCCACCCGTCTGTCGCTTCGCGACAGCCACCCTCCCCATGAAGGGGAGGGAGAATTTGACGCCAACCCTCATCCGGCCCATCTGTCGCGCCGTCAGACGGCCGGGCGGTCGCGGCGGGGCTTGCTCCGTCGAGGAAAGTCCGGGCTCCACGGTGAAAAGGCGGCGGGTAACGCCCGCCCGGGGTGACCCGAGGGATAGCGCCACAGAAAGCAAACCGCCTGCCTCTCGGGGCAGGGAAGGGTGAAAGGGTGGGGTAAGAGCCCACCGCGTGCCTGGTAACAGGGACGGCATGGCAAGCCCCGCCTGGAGCAAGACCGAATAGGGACGTCGCGCGGGGTTCGCTCCGCAGGGTTCACCGCCCGAGGCGTCCGGGTAGGTCGCGAGAACCGTCCGGCAACGGGCGGTCCAGAGGAATGATCGTCACTGCTTTCGGGCGGTACAGAACCCGGCTTACAGGCCGTCTGACATGATTTTTGGGGGCGCTAACGCTCGCGACGCGGTCGCTCGCTGCTTGAGCGCGTCGTCACCCTTCGGCTTGACTGGAGGGTCGCCACGCGGTCGCTCGCTGCTTCGGGCCCCGGGGGTCAAAAATGCACCCGGCACCGCGGCTCGCGGCTTGCTGTTTGAGCAGCGGCTCATCCCGTTTCGCGTTAACCCCTTGGCCCCCAATGCGGCGCAGGAGTGGTCCACAGGCTGTGAATACTGAGGATGTTCTTTTTCTGTTCACGCCGTTGCAGCTCTGCTTGCCGCAATTGAGGTTAACTTTCGTCAACTAATCCCATTGAGACCCATTTCATCCCATGCTATCCCAGTCGTCTGGCGCGGGGTTGGTGTGCGCCGCGTGACGTTCACGGGGATCAGAGGGGCGGACCGAAGGGTCCGAGTTGGGGCAGGGCGTGTTTCTCTCGACCTACGAGAAACAATTGGACGGCAAGCGGCGCCTGCTGATCCCGCAGGAGTTCCGCACCGCCGACAATGGCGCCGAGCACGGCGTCTTCTGCTTCTTCGCCCTCGCCGATGACTGCCTCGAGGCCGGCGGAGACCGGCTGATGGCCGAATATGTCGCCCGGATCGAGGCCCTGCCGTTCGGCAGCGACAAACGCACCGCCCTTGAAGAGACCTTCTACGCCGGCCAGCGCCCGCTTTCGTACGACGGCGGCGGCCGCATCACCCTGCCGGAAAGCCTGTGTCAGGACGCCGGACTGGGTGAGGATGTGGTCATCGTCGGCCTCGGGCCGCGCTTCCAGATCTGGGACCGGGCGCGCTGGAACGCCCGCCGCGACGCCCGCCGGGCGCTGGCCCGGCAGGTCATGAACGGGGAGGCGGGATGACCTCGCCCCACGCCCCCGTCCTGCTGGCCGAAGTGATCGAGGCCCTGGCACCGGTTGCCGGCGATGTGATCATCGACGCCACCTTCGGCGCCGGCGGCTACACCCGCGCCATTCTGGCGACCGGGGCGACAGTGATCGCCCTCGATCGTGACCCGACAGTTCAGCCGCATGCCGAGGCGGTGGCCAATGACTTCCCCGGCCGGTTCACCCTGGTCCGCACGCCGTTTTCGGGTCTGGCCGAGGCCTTTGCCGACAGCGGCGAGGCGCGGCTGGACGGGGTGGTGTTCGACATCGGCGTCTCGTCGATGCAGCTGGATCAGGCCGAGCGCGGCTTTTCCTTCATGCGCGACGGGCCGCTGGACATGCGGATGTCCGATGAGGGCGAGACCGCCGCCGATATCGTCAACGGCTGGGATCACGGGCCGATGGCCCATATCTTCAAACTGTACGGCGACGAGCGCCAGTCGGGCCGGGTCGCCACGGCCATCCTGCGCCGCCGGGTGGAAAAGCCGTTCGAGCGGACGCTGGATCTGGCCGCCGTGGTCGAAAAGGCGCTGGGTGGCCGCCGGGGTGCGCCGATCCATCCGGCCACGCGCGTGTTCCAGGCGCTGCGCATCGCCGTGAACGACGAACTGGGACAGCTGCGTCAGGGACTGGAGGCCGCCGAGGCTGCCCTGTCGCCCGGCGGGCGGCTGGCGGTGGTCACCTTCCATTCGCTTGAGGACCGGATCGTCAAGGCCTTCCTGACCGAGCGGACCGGCAACGCCCCCGGCGGCTCGCGCCATGCCCCGGTCGCGATCGAGACCCGCAAGCCCAGCTTCAACCTGTCGTTCAAGGGTGCGCGCGAGGCCGGCGACGCGGAGCGGGCCGATAATCCCCGGGCGCGCTCGGCCAAGCTCCGGGCCGCGGTCCGGACCGAGGCTGCTCCCTGGGGTGCCTTCGAGGGGAGGGTCGCTGCATGAATACGGCCGTCGCCACCCTGAACCGTCTTTTCGCCTGGAAGATCCGCGGCATCCGCTGGATCGAGATCATCGGCGTGCTGCTGGTCGCGGTCATGGTCTTCTCGGTCTATCTGGCCAAGGCCGGGGCGGCGCGCGAGAGCGCCCGCATCTCGGACCTCGAACAGCAGATCAGTGACAATGGTCAGCGGGTGCGCCTGCTGCGCGCGGAGGTGGCCCGGCTGGAACAGCCCAACCGGCTTGAGGCCCTGTCGCGGGGTGCGGGCCTGGTGCCCGTCGATGTGCATCGTCAGGCCAGTGTCGAGAACCTTCCGACCCTGGCCCCGATCCCGGCGTCCGGGCCGGTCGTCATCGCACCGACACCGCCGGTCCCGGCCGCGCCTGCGCCGGAGGTCGAGCGATGAGCGTCCAGGATCCGCATCTGGATTCCCGTCCGGCATCCTCCTGGGACGTGCGCCGCTTCACCCCCTCGTGGCGCTGGCTGACGGAGGCCATGTGGTGGGTCGAGCACGCCTTCGGTCGGGCCCGTGCCGACGCCCGGCCCGAAGAGGATACAAGGGTCCGGATCTTCGTCATCCTGTCGGCGTTCTCGGCGGTCTTTGTCTGTCTGACCCTTGGTGCCGTGCACGCGGCCCTGTTGACGGCCGGAGCCGGTGCCGGAGCGGACTCCCACCCCAATGCGGTGGTGCGCGCCGACCTGGTTGACCGTAACGGGGCCCTGCTGGCCACCAACATCGTCCATTACGGCCTCTATATCGACCCGGCCCAGGTCTGGGACCGGCGGGCGGCGGCGGCGCAGATCCGGCGTGCCCTGCCGCGCGTGTCGCGGACCCGGCTCCAGACAGCCCTTTACGGCGATCGCCGTCTGCTGGTCGTCAACCGCCTGACTCCGCGGGAAAAGGTGGCGGTCCACAACCTGGCCCTTGGCGGCGTCAGCTTCGAGCCCGAGGACGTCCGCGTCCATCCGCTCGGTGAGTCCGCCCGCCATGTGATCGGCAATGTCGATACCGGCGGGGTGGGCCTGTCCGCGGCCGAACGCGCCTTCAACGACGAGATCCGGGCCGCGGGTGCCCGTGGCGAGAGTTTCCAGATCTCCATCGATCTGCGGGTCCAGGGCGTTCTGGAAAATGAGCTGGCCGCCGCCGCGACCGCCACCGGGGCCCTCGGCGCGGTCGGGATCATCACCGACGTCCAGACGGGCGAGGTTCTGGGCATGGCCAGCTGGCCGGCGTCCAACTCACGCAACCTGGCCACCGCCGCCACCTATGAAATGGGATCGGTGTTCAAGACCTTCACCGTCGCCGCTGCCATCGACACCGGCCGGGCCGACATGACCACCCTGCTGGATGCGTCCGAGGCGCTTCAGATCGGAAGCCGCCGCATCACGGATTTCCATGCCCAGAACAAGGTGATGACGCTGGAGGAGGTGTATCTCCACTCGTCCAACATCGGCACCTCGCGCCTGTCGACCGAGATGGGGCCGCGGGTGATGCGCGACTATTTCGAACGCTTCGGCATGATGTCACGGGCCCCGTTCGAGATTCCCTCGGAAGCGCCGATCCTGCCGGGTGAATGGTCGGACTCGACCCTGGCCTCGCTGTCGTTCGGCTACGGCATCTCGATCACACCGATGCAGATGGCTGCGGCCATGGGCGCCCTGACCAACGGCGGTCGGTTCATCCCCCTGACCCTGCGCAAGGGCGGAAGGCCGGATGTGCGGGGCCGCCAGATCGTTTCGCCCGAAACCTCCCTGACCATGCTGGACCTGATGCGCCGCAATGTCGTGCGCGGCTCGGGCGGCCGGGCCGAGGCGCCGGGCCTGCGGGTCGGCGGCAAGACCGGCTCGGCCAACAAGTCGGTCAACGGCCGCTACAACACCGCGCATGCGGTCGGCACCTTCGCCGGGGTGTTCCCCGCCGACGGCCCGGTGAACGCCCGCCGTTACCAGATCCTGGTGCTGATCGACGAGCCGCAGACCTATCCGCGGACCGGCGGCTTCGTCGCTGCCCCGGCGGTCGGCCGGATCGCCGACCGCATCGCCGGCTTCCTCGGTGTGGCGCGCAAGGCCGATCCGTATCGGACGGCCCTCGGCGACCGGATTCCGGCGTTCGAGGACCTGGAAGGCGACGGGCGATGAGCGCGACCCGGCCTGCCCCGATCAAGCTGTCGGAACTGCTGCGCCGCGACGTGGCGGCCGATCCGATGATCACCGGCGTCACGGCCGACAGCCGCAAGGTCGCGCCGGGTTCGCTGTTCGTGGCCCTGCCGGGCAGTGTTGCTGACGGCCGGGCCTTCATCCCGCAGGCCCTGTCGCAAGGCGCGGCGGCGGTGCTGGCCCCCAATGACACCGATGCAGGCCTGGCCCCGGTCCTGATCACCTCGGGCGATGTGCGTCGGGCCTATGCCATCGCGGCGCGCGATTTTTATGGCTCCCAGCCCGCCACCTGCGTGGCCGTCACCGGCACCAACGGCAAGACCTCGGTGGCCGCCTTCTGCCGCGAAATCTGGGCCGCCCTCGGCCTGCATGCCGCGAGCATGGGCACCCTCGGTGTTTTGGCACAAATGGGTAACGTTAACAGGGCGTTGACGGGACCCGGCCTGACCAGTCCGGACGCGGCCGACGCGGCGCGGATCCTGGCGGATCTGGCCGCCAGCGGCGTCACCCATCTGGCGCTCGAAGCCTCGTCGCACGGCATTGACCAGCGCCGGCTGGACGGGGTGACCCTGCAGGCGGCGGCCTTCACCAATCTGAGCCAGGACCACCTCGACTATCATGGCGACATGGCCAGCTATCGCAGCGCCAAGCTGCGGCTGTTCGAGACCCTGCTGCCGCGTGGCCGTACGGCAGTCCTGAATGCCGACTCCGACGCCTATTCCAGCTTCGCGGCGGCTTCGATCATGTCCGGGCTGGGCATCATGGGTGTGGGCGAGCGGGGGCGGGACCTGTCGCTGATCGCGCGCCGGCCGACGCCCGAGGGCCAGCGGCTGACGATCGATGCGCGGGGGACCCTGCACGAGGTCCTGCTGCCTCTGGCCGGGGCCTTCCAGGCCTCGAACGCCCTGGTCGCGGCGGGTCTGTGCATCGCGGCCGGCGAGACGCCCGAGCGGGTTCTGGCCGGGCTGGAGAAGATCACCGGCGCCCAGGGCCGGTTGCAGCGTATCCCGGGCAGCGGCCGAGGCGAGGTCTATGTCGACTATGCCCATACGCCGGACGGGCTGGAGACGGTGCTGAAGGCGCTGCGGCCGCATGCGACGGGCCGGTTGATCGTGGTCTTCGGGGCCGGGGGCGACCGGGACCGGGCCAAGCGACCGATGATGGGCGAGATCGCCGGCCGGCTGGCCGATGTCGCCATCGTCACCGACGACAATCCCCGCTCCGAAGACCCCGCCGCCATCCGCAAGGCCGTGAAGGCCGGCTGTCCGGCTGCGCGCGAGATCGGCGATCGCCGCGCCGCCATCCGCGAGGCGATCGAAATGATGGGCGACGGAGATGTGGTGATCATCGCCGGAAAAGGGCATGAGCAGGGACAGATCGTCGGCGGTGTCACCCATCCGTTCGACGACGCCACCGAAGCCGCCGAAGCCCTGCGTATCCATGCCTGACACACCGCTCTGGACCTCCGCCGAGATCGTTGCCGCCACGGGTGGGGCCCTGTCCGGCGCGGCCTTCGAGGCGACGGGCATCACCTACAACAGCCGCGAGATCGGGCCGGGTGATCTGTTCCTGGCGCTGAAGGGAGCTCGGGACGGCCACGATTTCGCCGCCGCCGCCTTTGCCGCCGGGGCGGCGGGGGCGATCACCGAACATCCGGTCGGGGGCCGCTCGTGTGTGGTCGTGGCCGATACCCTGCGGGGTCTCGAGGCCCTGGGCATGGCGGCGCGGGACCGGACTCCGGCCCGGCGCGGGGCGGTCACCGGTTCGGTCGGCAAGACCAGCGTGACCCAGGCGATAAAGGCGGGGCTGGATCTGGCGGGGCCCTCCCACGCCTCGATCAAGAGCTACAACAACCATATCGGCGTGCCCCTGACCCTGTCGCGGATGCCGCGCATGACCGAGCGGGCGGTGTTCGAGATCGGGATGAATGCCCCCGGCGAGATCGCGCCGCTGTCGAAGATGGTGCGGCCGCACGCGGCCTGTGTGACCTCGGTCGGCCCGGTGCATATCGAGGCCTTCGCCGACGGCGAGGCCGGGGTGGCGGCGGAGAAGGCGGCCATCTTCGAGGGACTGGCCGACGACGGCGTGGCGATCTTCAATGCCGACGTGGCCTTCGCCGCCGTGCTGGAGGCGGGCGCGCGTCGGACCGGGGGGCGGATCGCGACCTTTGGATCGGGTGCCGGCTGTGATGCGCGACTGGTCGATTTCCAGCCGCACGACGCCGGTGCGCGCGTGCGGGCCGAGCTGTTCGGCAAGGCCGTCGATTTCCAGCTGGCCCAGTCGGGCTTCCATTGGGGGCTGAACAGCCTGTGCGTCCTGCTGATGCTGGACGCGCTCGACGTGTCGCTCGACACGGCCCTGGCGGCCCTGTCGGAGTTCCAGCCGCTGGCGGGGCGGGGGCAGACGGTTGTGGTCCATGCGCCGGGCGGGACCTTCACCCTGATCGACGAGAGTTATAACGCCAATCCGCTGTCGATGGCGGCGGGCTTCCGCAGCCTCGGCGCGCGGCCGCTGCCGGCCACGGGCGGACGGCGGGTCGTGGTCCTGACCGACATGCTGGAGCTGGGCGACCAGTCCGGGGCCCTGCATGAGGGCCTCGCCGGGCCGATCGAGGCGGCGGGGCTGGATCTGGTCCACGCCGCCGGACCGGAGATGAAGCGGCTCTATGACGACCTGCCCGGCTCACGTCAGGGCCTGTGGCGCGAGACCGCCGCCGAACTGGCCGCCGAGGCCGCCATGCTGGTGGGCCCGGGCGACATCGTCATGGTCAAGGGTTCCAACGGATCGAAGGCGTCACTGGTCGCCAAAGCTCTTGCTGCTCTGGGAGGGGCCGCCTGATGTTCTATCTGCTCTATCTCCACTACGCCGACATCGCGCAGGACTATCCCCTGCTCAATCTGGTCCAGTACCAGACGGTGCGGGTGGCGCTGGCCATGGCCACGGCCATGATCGTGGCCGTCACCATGGGCAGCCGCTTCATCGACTGGATGCGGCTCAAACAGGGCAAGGGCCAGCCGATCCGGGCCGACGGCCCGGTCTCGCATCTGTCCAAGGTCGGCACCCCGACCATGGGCGGGCTGATGATCCTGGCGGGCATCGCGGTGGCGGTCTTCCTGTGGGGTGACCTGACCAATCCCTATATCTGGATCGTCTCCGGGGTGACCGCGGCCTTCGGCCTGCTGGGCTTTGTCGACGACTACGCCAAGGTGTCGAAACAGACCTCGGCCGGGCTGACCTCGAAACAGAAGCTGCTGGCCCAGGTGATCATCTCGGTCATCGCCGGCATCCTGACCGTGATCTGGATGAAGGCGTCGCCGACCTCGCCGAACCTCGAGACCTCGATCGCCTTCCCGTTTTTCAAGGCCGTGCTGCTGAATATCGGCTGGTTCTATGTCCTGTTCGCCGCCTTCACCATGGTCGGCTTTTCCAATGCCGTGAACCTGACCGACGGCCTCGACGGCCTGGCGATCGTGCCGGTGATGATGGCGGCCGGGGCCTTCGGCATCATCAGCTATCTGGTCGGCAATTTCATCTTTTCGGACTATCTGGGCGTCCACCATGTGCCGGGTGCCGGCGAGCTGGCGATCTTCACGGCGGCCATCATCGGCGGGGGCACCGGCTTCCTCTGGTACAATGCCCCGCCAGCCAAGATCTTCATGGGCGACACCGGTTCGCTGGCGCTCGGCGGCGCGCTCGGCGCCATCGCCGTGGCCACCAAGCACGAGCTGGTGCTGGGCATTGTCGGCGGCCTGTTCGTCATCGAGGCCGCCTCGGTCATGATCCAGGTCGCCTATTTCAAGGCCACCAAGAAGCGCATCTTCCTGATGGCTCCGATCCACCATCATTTCGAAAAGATGGGCTGGCCGGAATCGACGGTGGTGATCCGCTTCTGGATCGTCTCCGCCATGCTGGCCCTGATCGGCCTGGCCACGCTGAAGCTGCGCTAGATGATCCCGGTCCCCGGTTTCGAGGGGCGGCGCGTCGCGGTCTTTGGCCTGGGCCGGTCAGGGATTACGGCGGCGCGTGCCCTGCACGCCGGGGGTGCCATCCCCATCCTTTGGGATGACAGCGTCTCGGGGCGAATGCAGGCCGAGGCCGAGGGCTTTGCGGTCGAGGATCTGAGCCGGGCCGACTGGTCTCAGTTTGCGGCCCTGGTCCTGTCCCCCGGCGCGCCGCTGACCCACCCCAAACCGCACTGGACCGTCGACAGGGCGAAGGCGGCGGGCGTCGAGATCATCGGCGACATCGAACTGTTCGCCCGCGCCATGGCCCGGATGCCCGGGACGGTGCGGCCGAAGGTCATCGCCATCACCGGCACCAACGGGAAGTCCACCACCACAGCCCTGATCGGCTGGGTGCTGAAACAGGCCGGGCTGAAGGTCGCCGTCGGGGGCAACATCGGCATAGGCGTGCTGGCCCTGCCGGCACCGGCCGAGGTCGGGGTCTATGTGATCGAGGTGTCGAGTTATCAGCTGGACCTGACGACCGGCTTTGCGCCGGATGTGGCCATCCTGACCAACATCAGCCCGGATCATCTGGATCGGCATGGCGGGATGGAGGGGTATGTCGCGGCCAAGGCGCGGATTTTCACCCATGCGGGCCTGTCCCTCGTCGGCGTGGATGACGACTGGGGCAAGCGCATCGCCGCCACCGTGGTTGGTTCCCGTACCGTTTCGACAAACGGAACGCCCGCGGACATCAGCGCCCCGGACCGGCGGCTGAGAGCGGATGGCGAGACGATCGATCTTTCCCTGGCCCGCTCGCTCCCCGGTCGCCACAACGCCCAGAACGCCGCCTTCGCATACGCCGCTGCCCGAGCGGTGGGCGTCCCGCATGACTCGGCCGTTGAAGGCCTGATGACCTTCCCGGGCCTCGCCCACCGGATGGAGCACGTCGCCACGCTCGGCCGCGTCCGCTTCATCAACGATTCCAAGGCCACCAATGCCGACGCGGCGCGGCAGGCGCTGTCGTCCTATGAGCGCAGCTTCTGGATTGCGGGCGGACGGGCCAAGGCGGGCGGGATCGACGAGCTGGAGGACCTGTTCCCGCGCGTGGTCGAGGCCTTCCTGATCGGCGAGTCGGCGGGGCCGTTCGCCGCGCGGCTGGGCGACACCCCGCACCGGATCAGCGGCGACATGGCCTCGGCCGTGCAGGCGGCCGCCGAGGCTGCCGCCGCGACCGGACGCGAGGAAGTGGTGCTGCTCAGCCCCGCCGCCGCCAGTTTCGACCAGTATCCCGACTTCGAGGCGCGGGGCGAGGCGTTCCGGGCCGCCGTTCTTAACCTCGGGGCTACGCCTTCAGGGCATGGTTAGCGAACCATGACCGCGCACGACTACAGCCCCGCCTTTTCGCGCAACGACCAGAGCGCCATCGCCAAATGGTTCTGGACGGTCGATCGCGGCCTGCTGGCGGCGGCCCTGACCCTGGTCGGGCTGGGCGTGGCGCTCAGTTTTGCCTCCAGCCCGGCAGCCATCCTGGCGGATGAATCGATCTCGGACCCGTTCCACTATTCCTGGCGGATGATCGTCTGGGCCGCGGGCGGGACGGTGGCCATGCTGCTGGCCTCCCTGCTGTCGCCGCGCGGCGTGCGCCGGATCGCCCTTCTGGCCCTGCTCGGTGCCATCGTGGTGATGGCCGCCCTGCCGTTCATCGGCAATGAGGTGAAGGGGGCCGCACGGTGGGTGAACCTGGGCCCGTTCAGCCTGCAGCCCTCGGAATTCGCCAAGCCGGGCCTGATCGTCTTTGCCGCCTGGATGTTCTCCGAGGCGCAGAAGGGGCAGGGGGTGCCGGGGGTCTCCATCGCCTTCGGGACCTGGGCCCTGACGGTCGGCCTGTTGCTGATCCAGCCCGACATCGGCCAGACCCTGCTGATCACCACCACCTTCATGGCCGTCTTCTTCATGGCCGGGGTGCCGCTGAAATGGGTGGCGGCCCTCGCGGCGGCGGGGGCGGGCGGGGTTGTGGGCCTGTATTTCGCCTTCAGCCACATGCGTGACCGGCTGAGCCGCTTCTTCTCGCCCGAGACCGCCGACACCCACCAGATCGACCGTGCCTCCGAGGCCATCCGCGCCGGGGGTCTGGTCGGCCGCGGGGTCGGCGAGGGGGTGATGAAACGCCACGTTCCCGACCTGCACACCGACTTCATCTATTCCGTCGGGGCCGAGGAGTTCGGGCTCGTCCTGTCGCTGGTCATGATCGCCCTCTATGCCTTCATCGTGGTGCGCGGGATGCGGCGGGCGATGAAGCTGACCGATCCGTTCGAACAGACGGCGGCGGCGGGGCTGTTCATGCTGATCGGCCTGCAGGCCTGTATCAATATCGCGGTGAACCTGAACCTGATCCCGACCAAGGGGATGACCCTGCCCTTCATCAGCTATGGCGGCTCGTCGATGCTGGCCATGGGGCTGACCATGGGTCTGGCGCTGGCCCTGACCCGCCGCCGCCCCGGTGCCTACGAGCCGGGGACCAGCCTGCCGGATCGCGGGCGGATCTTGCCGTAGGTTCACCTGCTTTCGTCATCCTCCGGCAAGCCGCGGCTTCGCGGCGCAGACCGGGGGACCCAGCGGCGCGCGATAGCGCGAACCTGCCGGGAGCGCGTTCGCCTCCGACATTTCGCCTCCGACATTTCGCCTCCGGCACCGCTGGGTCCCCCGGTCTCGCTGCGCTCGCCGGAGGATGACGATAGCGGAAGGGAGTGGCGAGCGGGCGCGGCATCGGGCAAACACAGCCTATGAAATCCAGGGTTTGCGTCGTCGCCGCCGGGGGTACCGGCGGGCATATGTTTCCGGCCGAGGCGCTGGCACGCGAGCTGACGCGGCGCGGCTGGCGGATCGTGCTGGCCACCGATCACCGGGGTGAGGCCTATGCCCAGGCGTTTCCGGCCGAGGAAAGGATCGCGCTGGACGCCGCCACCGGGCGCGGACCGGTCGGCATGGCCAAGGCCGGTGTCGCCATCGCGCGCGGCCTGTTCAAGGCGCGCAAGGCGCTGAAGCGGCTGGATGCGGCGGTGGTGGTGGGCTTCGGCGGCTATCCCTCGGCCCCGGCCCTGCTGGCGGCGCTGAGCCAGGGCCGGCCGACCCTGCTGCATGAGCAGAATTCCGTGCTGGGGCGGACCAACCGCTGGCTCAGCCCCTATGTCGGCGCGGTGGCGGCGTCCTTCCCCAACCTGCGGCTGGTGCCGTCGGGCGTCGAGGCGCGCGTCAGCCTGATCGGCAATCCGGTACGGCCCGACATCCGCACCCTGTTCGACCGGCCTTATGCCGCCCCGAAGGCGCGCGGGCCGATCCATGTGCTGGTCACCGGCGGCAGCCAGGGCGCGCGCATCCTGTCCGAGGCGGTGCCGCAGGCCTTGGCCGCCTTGCCGGCCCCCCTGCGCAAGCGGTTGCGGGTGCAGCAGCAGTCGCGGCCCGAGATGCTGGAGACGGCGCGGGCCATCTATGCCGCGGCCGGGATCGAGGCTGAGGTCGCGCCCTTTTTCGGCGATATGGCCCGGCGGCTGGCGACGACGCATCTGGTGATCGGCCGGGCGGGAGCCTCGACCTGTTCCGAGCTGGCGGTGGCGGCCCTGCCGTCGCTGCTGATCCCGCTGAAGATCGCCATGGACGACCACCAGCGCTTCAATGCCCTGAGCCTTGTCGAGGCGGGCGGGGCGGAGGTGGTGCTGGAGGATGAGGCGACGGTCGAGCGTCTGACGGCGGCGCTTTTGGCGCTGCTTGGCGATCCCGCACGGCTGGTGTCCATGAGCGCGGGCGCTCGGTCGGCGGCCCTGCCGGACGCGACCGTGGAACTGGCGGATATGGTCGAGGCGGTGGCGGGCTAGTCCATTCGCCGCTTGGGTTGACTCGCCTTCCCGGTCCTTTCCCCGGCGATGGCTGGTTCACCACAACGGGCACAACGGGGTCACAAGGAACACAACGGGTCCTGTGTGGAGGCCCGTGCCGAACCCGTCGTCCAGGCCGGGCGAGAACGCCCGGCCCCACAGCGGAGGCCTGGATCAATGCGGCGATGGCCGCGATACGGGATCAGCCGGGCAAGACATCGACCCCGGCACGGCGCCGGTCCCGTCGTGTTCGTTGTGATGAACTTTCCAGCCGTCGCACCTCACCCAAGGGCGCAGCACCGGATTCAACCGGGCGGGCGATGGCTTCAGGTTCCGGCGGCCAGATTGGCCCGGCCCCGGGCCACCGCCTCCTCCAGCGTCACGGCGTCGGTGTCGTAGTCATCGGGATTGCAGGCGGCGACCACCATTTCAAAGGCCGCGTCGCCCTGGGCGGCGTCATGGGGCGGGGCGGTGTCGGGCGTGGCCGGCCCCTCCGCGCCGCCTTCGCGCACGGCCGCGAAATCCAGCCGGTCGACCTTGCCGGCGGCGCTGCAGTCGAACGACCACCACGACCAGCCGCCCCAGTATGCTGCGCCGGCGGCGCGGAAGTCGGGGGCGACCACCTGAAACACCCGGATGCGGCCGCCGGACCCCTCCGGCTCAAGGCTGGCCAGGTCGGCATAGTGGGCGAAACGGTCGGCACCGAGGAAGACGAAACGGTGCGGCGGCTGGGCGGGTTCGGCGACCAGCAGCGAAACAAGGGTCAAGAACATGTGGCCATCGTAACCGGGCGTTGACCGGGACGGGAGTAGTTTGTCCCCATGATCCGCTTCATGACCCTCGATTTCGCCGACGGCGACCGGCCGCAGATGCTGGCCCGGGTGATCGGCATGGCGCGGGGGGCCTATGGCTATGTGGTGACGCCCAATGTCGACCATGTGATCAAGCTGATGGACGGCCGGGTGGGGCGCGAGGTCTATGCGGACGCCGATCTGAAGGTTTGCGACAGCCGGATCCTGAGCCATCTGGCGCGGCTGCGGGGCGTGACCCTGCCGGTCTATCCGGGCTCGGACATGACGGCCGACCTGCTGGCGTCATCGGCGGCCGAGGGGCTGACCATTGCTGTGTTCGGGCCGGACCGCGCGGCGTTCAACGATCTGGCCGCCCGCTATCCGCGCCAGACCCTGAAATATCTCGAGGCACCCCATGCTGACGCCCGGCACTCCGGGCTGGCGGGCCGCTGTCGGCCATGCCGCCGGGGCCGAGTGGGATGTGCTGCTGGCCTGCGTCTCCTTCCCCAAACAGGAACTGTTCGCCCACGCCCTGCGGGCTGAGGGGCGCAAGACCGGCGTGACCCTGTGCGTCGGGGCCTCGGTGGACTTCCTGACCGGTCGCCAGCAGAGGGCACCGCAGATTTTCCAGAGGCTGTCGCTGGAGTGGCTGCACCGACTGCTGAGCCAGCCGCGCCGGATGTTCCGCCGCTATGTCATCGAGGGCCCGGCGATCTTCGGGTGGTTCGTACGCACGGAAGTCTTCGGGCGATAGGTCCTCCCCTGAAGGGGAGGATCGCGCTCAAGCCACCAGCGTCTCCGCCTGCTGCAGGTCCACACTCACCAGCTGGCTCACGCCGCGCTCCGGCATGGTCACGCCGTAGAGGCGGTCCATGCGGCTCATGGTCACCGGGTTGTGGGTGATGACGATGAAGCGGGTGTCGGTGCGTTTGCGCATCTCGTCGAGCATGCGGCAGAAGCGGTCGACGTTGGCGTCGTCCAGCGGGGCGTCGACCTCGTCGAGGACGCAGACCGGGGCCGGATTGGCGAGGAAGACAGCGAAGATCAGGGCCGCGGCCGTCAGGGCCTGCTCGCCGCCGGACATCAGGCTCATGACCGACAGCCGCTTGCCGGGCGGGCAGGCGTAGATTTCGAGGCCGGCCTCCAGCGGATCGTCGCTCTCGACCAGTTTCAGCTCGGCCTGGCCGCCGCCGAACAGGGCCTCGAACAGGCTCTTGAAATTGTCGTTGATGACGTCGAAGGCAGCGATCAGCCGCTCGCGGCCCTCGGCGTTGAGCTCGTCGATGCCGTCGCGCAGTTTGGCGATGGCGGTCGTCAGATCCGAGCGCTCGACTCTCATGGTCTGCAGCCGGTCGCCGTATTCGATGGCCTCTTCCTCGGCCAGCAGATTGACCGCACCGAGCTGCTCGCGCTCGCGCTCGAGGCCATACAACAGGCTTTCGGCACCGGCGGCGTCGGGCGGGCGGGCGATGGCGTCGTCGGTCAGCTTCTGGCCCAGTTCCTCCGGGGACATCTGGGCCGTCTCCCGGACATTGGCCTCGGTCTCGGCAAGCCGTTCGGCGACGGCCTCGGCCCGTGCGGCCAGTCCGGCGCGGGCTTCGCGGGCTGTCGACGCCGTGGCTTCCGCGGCCCGCGCAGTCCGGTCGGCCTCGGTCGCCAGGCCTTCCGCCACCGCCAGGGCGTCACCGGCGGCCTTGCGCCGGGTCTCGGCGACGGTCAGGGCGTCGAGCAGGGATGAGCGCTGGGCGGCCAGTTGTTCGGGGGCCGTGGAGGCCGCCGTCAGCCGCGTCGCTGTCTTCTCCGCGTCCTTCTGCAAGGTGCCGATCCGGGCCGTGGCGTCCTTCGCCCGCGTGGCCCAGCCGTCGCGTTCGCGGGTCAGGCCGTCCAGCCGCGCCTGACGGCCCGCGACCTCGCGGGCTTCGGCATCGCGTTCGACCCGGGCCGTGGCCGCCGCGCCGCGCGCCGCGTCCGCCGCCGTCCGTGCTGTGGCCAGTTCGGCGCGCAGGCCGTCGAGGGTTTCGGAAGGAGCGTCGGACCCTTGCGCCTCGGCCAGGGCCGCCTGCGCGGCCTCGACCTCGGTGGTCAGCCGGGCCAGGGTCTCGTCGAGCGCCAGGGCCCGCGCCTCCTTGCGCGCCTGGTCGCGGCCGAGGCTTTCGAGCCGGTCGCGGGCGGCGGTGACGGCCTTGTCGAGCGGGAAGGGGGCGGCGCGGGCGGTCTTCACGGCCTCCTCGGCGGCGCGGAAGGCTTCGGTCGCGGACTTGAGCGCGGTCTGGGCCCTGTCCAGCGCCGGCTTGCCCGCATCGATCTCCGCCTCCAGCTCGGACAGGCGGGTACGCTGGGCCAGGCGGACGGCGGCCGGACGCGGAGCCTCGGCGCGCTGCACGAAGCCGTCCCAGCGCCACAGGTCGCCCGCGACCGTGACCAGACGGGCCCCGACCGGCAGGGATTTCGCCAGCCGCTCGATCTCACTGGCCGGTGCGACACCACAAAGCGCGAGGCGGGCCTTCAGCTGGTCGGGGGCCGTGACATGGGCGGTCAGCGGCTCGATGCCGGTCGGCCAGACGGGGGCGGGGACCTCTGCCCCGGCCCACCAGGCCGCGGCCCGCGAATCCAGCGCCGCATCCAGATCATCGCCGAGGGCCGCGGCCAGGGCCGCCTCATAGCCCTTGTCAGCCTTCACCCGGTCCAGCGCCGGCGGATACTCCCGTCGGCCCTGCATCAGCAGTTGGGCGAGTCCGCGGGCCTCGGTCTGCAGCCGGCCGAGACGGTCCTCTGCGGTCCGGGCCGTGGTGCGGGCCTCGGCCTCGAAGCGGGCGCGGTCGCCGCGATCGGTCTCGGCGACCTCGACCGCGGCGCGGGCGGTTGCCAGCTCGGCCCGGGCCGTTTCCAGCATGGTCTTTGCCGCTTCGATCTCGGGCGTTTCGAGCGGCCCCAGCGCCGCGCGCTCGGCCTGGGTGGACGCCAGCTGCGCCTCCGCCCGGGCCACGCGGGCCTCGGCGTCGCGCTTGCGGGCGCTTTCGGCATTGACCCGGGCCTCGACCGAGGCTGCGGCACCGGCGACGCGCTCGACCTCGGCATCGGCGGCCTTGCGGGCGTCCTCGGCGGCGGCGAGGGCGGCTTCCAGCTCCGGGCCGCGCGTCGGGGCACCGGCGATCTCTGCGGTCAGGGTCTCCAGCGCCGTGCCCAGCCGGGCCAGTTCGTCCCCGGCGTCGCCGGCCATGGCCGTCTCGCGTTCGATGTCGGCGGCGATCCGGGCGGCCTCGGCGGTCAGGCGGTCGACCTCGGCCCGGGCGGCCTGTTCGGCCATGTCGAGCCGGTCGCGCTCAAGGCTGGCGCGGTGCAGCAGGGCACCGGCGACGGCGTCCTCCTCGCGGGCCGGCTTCAGCGCCTCCTGCGCCGTCAGCGCTGCCGTCTGGGCCCGGCTGGAGGCGCTGGTCGCCTCGCCGACGGCCCGCTCTGCGTCGGCCAGTTCCTGCGCCGCAGCCTCGGCGGCCATGCGGGCGTCGTTCCAGCGCACGAACAGCAGGGCCGCCTGCAGGGCACGGATCTCGGCGGAAATCTTCTTGTAGCGTTCGGCCTGCCGGGCCTCTCGCTTCAGCCGTGTCAGGGCGGTCTCGAGCTCGCGACCGATGTCGTCCAGACGGTCGAGATTGGCCTCTGCCGCCTTCAGCCGCAGCTCGGCCTCGTGGCGGCGCGTGTGCAGGCCGGCGACGCCGCCTGCCTCCTCAAGGATGCGACGGCGGTTCTGCGGCTTGGCGGCGATCAGTTCGCTGATCTGACCCTGACGGACGAGGGCGGGGGAGTTGGCACCGGTCGAGGCGTCGGCGAACAGCAGCTGCACGTCGCGGGCGCGGACCTCCTTGCCGTTGATGCGATAGGTCGAGCCCTGGCCACGATCGATGCGGCGCGACACCTCGATGATGGCGCTGTCGGTAAAGGGCTGGGGCGCCTTTCTCTGCGCATTGTCGATGGTCAGCTGGACTTCGGCATGGTTGCGCGGCGGGCGGTCGGCGGCACCGGCGAAGATGACGTCGTCCATGCCCTGACCGCGCATGGCCTTGGCGGAGTTGGCCCCCATGACCCAGCGCAGGCCTTCGAGCACATTGGACTTGCCGCAGCCGTTGGGGCCGACGACGCCGGTCAGGCCCGGCTCGATATGGACCTCGGCGGGATCGACAAAGGACTTGAAGCCCACAAGCCGGAGGCGCTGGAACTGCATCGGCTTCTACGCCGTCACTGGCCTGCGGCGGCCGCCCGGATCGCGACCTCCAGCCCGCCCAGCGAGCGGTCCGTCACCTGACGTCCATTGACGAAGAAGGCCGGGGTTGAGTGGACGCCCGCCGCCTCGGCGCTGTCCATGTCGCGGTTGAGGGCAGCCTCGACCGCCGGGGTCGTGGCGCAGGCCACGATCTGGGCCTGGGTGCGGCCGCTGACGGCGATGGCCGGGCCGTACCAGTCCTCACGGTTTCCGCCGCGGAGGACGGCTGCCTGACCCTGCATCAGGGCGGCGGCGACCTCGAAGAAGCGCTCGGGCGCGGCGCACCGGGCCAGGGCGGCCCCGGGAAGGGCGATCTCCTGGGGGTCGGTCGGAAGGTTGCGGAACACGAACCGGACCTTGCCGGTGTCGATGAAGCGCGCCTTGAAGCCCGGATAGACGAGCTGGTGCCAGTCCGCGCAGTGATGGCAGGCGAAGGAGGCGTATTCGATCACCGTCACGGGGGCGTCGGCGCGGCCGATGCTGCGGTCCGCCGCCGTAACCGGGGCGAGGGCCTGCTGCGCCCGGGCGGAGTCAGACCCTGACGCGGAAGCCGCGACAGCGGGTGCCAGCAGCGCCAGCGTCAGGGTCAGCAGGAGTCGCCGCCGGTGGGTCACCGGGGTGATCAGCCCTTGGCCAGTTCGGCGTCGATGGCGCGCGACAGGTCGGCCAGGGTCGCGCCTTCCGAGCCGGGCGAGACGATGGCGACGCCGTTGACGAAGAAGGAGGGCGTGCCGGTTACGCCAGCCTTGACGGCGGCCTCGCTGCGCGCCTCTGCAGCCTTCAGATTGTCAGGGTCCTTGATACATGCCTCGATCTGTTGGTTGTTCAGACCGGCGCCGTTGCCCACCCGGAACAGGGTATCGCGCGGGTTGACCCCGGCCCGCCATTCATTCTGGCTGGCCATGATCCCGTGGATGACATCGAAATATTTGTCCTCGCCGGCACAGCGGGCAATCATGAAGCCCGCGACCGCGACATTGGTCGGCGGCGTCGGCAGTTCGCGGAAGACGTAGCGGACCTTGTTGGTGTCGACGTATTTGGCCTTGAAGGCCGGCCAGACGGCGTCCTGCCACGTCGCGCAGTGAGGGCAGGTGACCGAGGCGTATTCCACAACCGTGACCTTGGCACCTTCAGGAGCCCCGAGGGCCATGTCACCCTCGACCGACGATCCGGTTCCACCACCGCAGCCCGAGAGCGTGGCCATGGCGGCAAGGGCCGCTGCGGTCATTGCCGCGCGGCGGCTCATGGCGGCGTATTTGGTCTGGGCGCTCATGGCGTCGTCCTCAACTGCAGGCGGGATTCTGGAGAGCATCGCGCGATTCCCCACCGATACGCGCGCCTGATCACTTTCGAGAACAGAAACGGCGAAGTTTTGTCAACGGCCCGAACGGTCGCGGCCTTTTTCAGGATCGCCCAGAACCGCGCGGCCGAGCCGTTCCAGCGGCCCCTTCAGGCTGTCGGGTGCGCCGTCGAGGGCGGCCTTCAGATCGGCTTCCTCATGCGCAGCCAGCGGCTGGGCCGCCGGACGGCGTTTTGGCGCGGCCGCAAGGTCTGAAGGCGGCTTGACCGGTCCCTGGGCGATCCTGAGCCGGTCCACGCTGCCCGCACCCAGGAACAGATTGACCCGCGCCAGTATGTCTTCGGACTGGTGCTGCACCAGCAGGGCAGCGGGTCCGGCCACGCGCAGCTCGAGGGTTCCGCCGGCACCGCCCGGGCCCCTGGTCAGCTTCTGCGGCCGGGTCACCCGCGCCAGCCGGTCGCCGACGATCTCGCGCCAGCGCGGTTCCAGCGCCGTCGCGCCGCGGCCGAACCGGCCGTCCAGCTCCTTGATCAACGCCTGCAGGGCCCGGCCGGCCTTGGGTGCCGGGCGGGGTGCAGGGCGCGTGCGTCGGCGCGACAGGATTTCGCGGGCCTCGGCGTCTGTGGGCAGCGTGCGGCGCATTTCAGGTCTATAACGCGGTCGATGCGTTCCGTCCCCAATCCTGTGTCCGCCGTCCGCGCCGCCCTGCTGCAATGGTATGATACCCACGGACGGGCGCTGGCCTGGCGCGCGCCGCCGGGTTCACCGTCGCCGGACCCCTATCGGGTCTGGTTGTCCGAGGTGATGCTGCAGCAGACCACCACCCCGCATGCCACGCCCTATTTCGAGGCCTTCACCGCCCGCTGGCCGACGGTGGGGGATCTGGCGGCGGCGGACGACCGCGACGTGATGGCGGCCTGGGCGGGGCTCGGCTACTACGCCCGCGCGCGCAACCTGCTGGCCTGCGCCCGCGCCGTGGCCCGGGACCACGGCAGGGTGTTTCCCGACACGGAGGGCGGCCTGCTGGCCCTGCCGGGGGTCGGTGCCTATACGGCCGCTGCGGTGGCCGCCATCGCCTTCGGCCGGCCGGCCAATGTGGTCGACGGCAATGTCGAACGGGTCATGGCACGGCTGTTCGCGGTGGAGACGCCGTTGCCGGCCGCGAAGCCGGAGTTGAAGCGGCTGGCCGGTTCGCTGGTCGCCGACGACCGGCCCGGCGACTGGCCGCAGGCCCTGATGGACCTCGGCGCGACGGTCTGTCGTCCCGGCAAGCCGCAGTGCGAGGCCTGTCCGCTGACCTCATGGTGTGCGGCCTTCGCCTCGGGCCAGCCCGAGCGGTGGCCGTTGAAGACGAAGAAGGCGGACCGGCCTCACCGGACCGGAGTCGCCTGGGTGCTTCGCGACGGAGGCGGGCGGGTAGCGCTGGTGCGCCGGCCGGACAAGGGACTGCTGGGCGGGATGCTGGGCCTGCCGACGTCGGACTGGAGCGTGGCGCCGGCGTTTGCCGCGCCGCCCGTCGTCGCCGACTGGCGCGAAGCGGGCGCGATCGAGCACGTCTTCACCCATTTCTCGCTGACGCTGACCGTGCGTGTTGCGGAGGGGCAGGGGGATTTCGTCTGGACTGATCCGGACGAGGCGCTGGCGTCACTGCCGACGGTGTTCAGGAAGGCGCTGGAGCGCGGGCTGGGCTGAGCCCTACTGCATCCCCGCCCGGACCTCGGCGCGCAGGGCGTCGATCGAGCGCAGCCCCTGATCGGTCCTGAACCGCCAGTAGGTCCAGCCGTTGCAGGCGGGCGCATTCTCGAACAGGGCCCCCAGCTTGTGGATCGAGCCGGACAGTTCGCCGGCGACCAGCGAGCCGTCGGCCCGGACCCGGGCCTCGCGGTCGCCGCGCGGGCAGTACAGCTTGTCGCCGGGCGACAGCAGGCCGGCCTCGACCAGGGCCCCGAACGGCACCTTCACCTCGGCCTTGCGTGAGCCCATGACCACAAGGTCCTCGGGCGCTGCGGGGATGACGGCCTTGATCCGCTTCTCGGCCACCTTGGCATAGGTCTCGTCGCGCTCGATGCCGATCCAGTGGCGGCCCAGCCGCTTGGCGGCCGCACCCGTGGTGCCTGTGCCGAAGAAGGGGTCCAGCACCACATCGCCGGGGCGGGTGGCGGCCATCAGCACGCGGTGCAGCAGGCCCTCGGGCTTCTGGGTCGGATGGGCCTTCTTGCCCTCGGCGTCCTTGATCCGCTCCTCGCCCGTGCACAGGGCCAGGGTCCAGTCGGACCGCATCTGGACGTCCTCGTTGAAGGCCTTCAGGGCGTCATAGTTGAAGGTATAGCGCTTCTGGTCCCGGCTCCGCGCCGCCCAGATCAGGGTCTCATGGGCATTGGTGAACCGCGTGCCCTTGAAGTTCGGCATGGGGTTGGACTTGCGCCAGATGATGTCGTTCAGGACCCAGAAGCCCAGGTCCTGGATCGCCGAACCGAGGCGGAAGACATTGTGATAGCTGCCGATCACCCAGATCGAGCCCTCGGGCTTCAGGATGCGGCGGCATTCCGTCATCCATTCGCGGGTGAAGGCGTCATAGGCGGCGAAACTGTCGAACTTGTCCCAGTCGTCGTCGACGGCGTCGACCTTGGAATTGTCCGGCCGCAGCAGGTCGCCGCCCAGCTGCAGATTATAGGGCGGGTCGGCGAAGACCATGTCGACACAGGCATCGGGCAGGGACCGCAGCACCTCGATGCAGTCGCCCCTCATGACGACATCGGTCTTCAGATCAGACATGGATAGGCGGCCCCGGACAGATTGAGGACCGAACGGTGAATCATTGCGGTTAAGGGCGATTTAAGCGGACGGCAGACGACGGGCCGTCAGTGATCGGCCAGGCCCGCAAACTTCCAGCCGAGCGTCTGGCCGGCGTGAAAGGGCACGACCTCGGTGTCGGCGGCGATCATCATCTCCGGCACCTGATGCGCGACCCGGTCGAGCCGGATCCGGTCCTCGTTCAGGGGCAGGCCGTAGAAGCGCGGCCCGTTCTCGGAGGCGAAGGCCTCGAGGTGATGCAGGGCCCCCTCTTCCTCGAAGGTCCGGGCATAGCTCTCGATGGCGAAGGGGGCGTTGAAGATGCCGGCGCAGCCACAGGCCGATTCCTTGGCACCGACGGCATGGGGGGCGGAGTCGGTGCCGAGGAAGAACCGGTCCGAACCCGAGGTCGCCGCCCGGCGCAGGGCGAGGCGGTGCACTTCCCGCTTGGCCACCGGCAGGCAGTAGAAATGCGGGCGGATCCCGCCCTGGAACATGGCGTTGCGGTTGAAGTCGAGGTGGTGCGGCGTGATCGTCGCCGCGACATTGGCCCCGGCGGTCTCGACGAAGGCCACGGCATCAGCGGTGGTGATGTGTTCGAACACCACCTTGAGGGCCGGGAAGTCGGCGATGATCCGGGTCAGGATGCGGTCGATGAACACCGCCTCGCGGTCGAAGATGTCGACATGGGAGTCCGTCACCTCGCCATGGACCAGAAGCGGCATGCCGATCTGCTGCATGACTTCGAGAACCGGATAGATCCGGCGGAAGTCGGTCACGCCGTGGCTGGAGTTGGTCGTGGCATTGGCCGGATAGAGTTTGCAGGCGGTGAAGACGCCCGCTGAAAAGCCGCGCCCGACCTCGGCCGGGTCGATGTCGTCGGTCAGGTAGCAGGTCATCAGGGGGGTGAAGACCGTTCCCGGCTCGACCACCGCGAGGATACGCGCGCGATAGGCCTCTGCGGCCGCCACGGTGGTGACGGGCGGGGCCAGGTTGGGCATGACGATGGCGCGGGCAAATTGGCGGGCCGTGTAGTTGACGACCGAGGCCAGCATGGCCCCGTCGCGCAGGTGCACATGCCAGTCGTCGGGCCGCCGGATGACCAGTCCGGTGCCGGTGGCCGGGGGCGTCGCGACCGCCGTTGCGGTTTCAGAGAGCGTCATCAGGCTGTTCCTTGGCGGACCTTGTCGGCGTCCATCGCGTCGCCGCGCAGTCTGGATCCGGCTCCCTGCGCATAGCGGCAGACGGGCCTTCTCGTCCAGTTCGCCGCCTGAGCGTGCCGACTGTGCCGCACCTTGCCGCAGAACCGCTACATCCGCTCACGCTTTGTTACAGTCCCGGCCTCGCCTTCGCGGGCGCAGCACGTTAGTCAGGCCGGACAAGACGAGGCTTCAGGGACCAGGCGATGACTCAGTGGGTGTACGGCTTCGGTGGGGGCTCCGCCGACGGCGATGCGTCGATGAAGAACCTGCTCGGCGGCAAGGGGGCCAACCTCGCCGAGATGTCGTCGCTCGGCCTGCCGGTGCCGCCGGGCTTCACCATCACGACGGAAGCCTGCGTCCACTATTATTCGAACGGCCAGACCTATCCTGACGCCCTGGCCGCCCAGGTCGCCGCCGGGCTGAAGACGGTCGAGGCCGTCGTCGGCAAGACCTTCGGCGATGCGAAAAATCCGCTGCTGGTCTCGGTCCGGTCGGGGGCCCGCGCCTCCATGCCGGGGATGATGGACACGGTCCTGAACCTCGGCCTGAACGATGAGACGGTCGAGGGCCTTGCTGCCCTGTCCGGCGACCGCCGCTTCGCCTTCGACAGCTATCGCCGCTTCATCACCATGTACTCCAGCGTCGTGCTCGGCCTGAGCCATGACGATTTCGAGGAGGTGCTGGACGACCACAAGGACCGTCTGGGCGTCACCATCGACACCGACCTGGGCGCCTCGGACTGGGAAAAGGTTGTCGCCGACTACAAGGCCGTGGTCGAGGACCGGCTGGGTCACGCCTTCCCGCAGGACCCGCATGATCAGCTCTGGGGGGCCGTCTCGGCCGTCTTTGCCAGCTGGATGAACGACCGGGCCAAATTCTATCGCCGTATGCACGACATCCCCGAGAGCTGGGGCACGGCGGTCAATGTCCAGTCCATGGTCTTCGGAAACATGGGCGAGACCTCGGCCACGGGCGTGGCCTTCACCCGCAATCCCTCGACCGGCGAGGCCCGGCTGTATGGCGAGTTCCTGATCAATGCCCAGGGCGAGGACGTCGTCGCCGGCATCCGCACGCCCCAGTCACTGACGAAGGCGGGCCGGGAAGAGATGGGCGAGACGGCCCCCTCGATGGAGGAGGCCATGCCGGTCGTCTTCGGCGAATTCGTCCAAGTCATCGGCCGGCTGGAAAGCCACTACCGCGACATGCAGGACATCGAGTTCACAGTCGAACAGGGCCGGCTCTGGATGCTGCAGACCCGCAACGGCAAGCGGACGGCAAAGTCGGCGCTGAAGATCGCGGTTGATCTGGCCGCCGAGGGGGTGATCTCCCAGGAGGAGGCCGTCGCCCGGGTCGAGCCCTCGGCGCTGGACCAGCTGCTGCATCCGACCCTCGATCCGAAGGCCAGCCGTACCGTGGTGGCGTCCGGCCTGCCGGCCTCGCCCGGCGCGGCGACCGGCAGGATCGTTTTCGACGCCGACGAGGCCGAGCGGCTGTCGCAGCTGGGCGATGCGGTCATCCTTGTGCGCGAGGAGACCTCGCCGGAAGACATCCACGGCATGCATGCGGCCCGCGGCATCGTCACGGCCCGGGGCGGCATGACCAGCCACGCCGCCGTCGTGGCGCGCGGCATGGGCCGTCCCTGCGTCTGCGGCATCAATGAGCTGTCGATCGACGACAGGGCCGGGACCTTTACCGCCCGTGGCCGCGTCTTCAGGGCCGGTGAGATCATCACCATCGACGGCTCGAAGGGAGAGGTGCTGGACGGTGCCGTGGCCATGATCGAGCCCGAGCTGACCGGCGATTTCCAGACCCTGATGGCCTGGGCCGACAAGGTCCGGCGTCTGAAGGTGCGGGCCAATGCCGAGACGCCGCTGGATGCGAAGACGGCCCGCGGCTTCGGGGCCGAGGGCATCGGCCTGTGCCGGACCGAGCACATGTTCTTCGACGACGCCCGCATCGCCGCCGTGCGCGAGATGATCCTGGCCGACGACGAGGCCGGCCGCCGTCTGGCCCTGGCCAAGATCGCGCCGTTCCAGAAGGCCGATTTCGTCGAACTGTTCACCATCATGGCCGGCCTGCCGGTCACCGTGCGCCTGCTCGACCCGCCGCTGCATGAGTTCATCCCCCACACCGACGCCGAGATCGATGCGCTGGCGGTCACCCAGGGCCTCAATGCCGCCAAGCTGAAGCGGCGGGCGAAGGAACTGCACGAGACCAACCCCATGCTCGGCCACCGGGGTTGCAGGCTGGGCGTCGCCTATCCCGAGATCTATGAGATGCAGGTCCGTGCCATCCTCGAGGCGGCCCTGCAGGTGAAGCAGACCGCGGCCGAGGCTCCCATCCCCGAGATCATGCACCCGCTGGTCGCCCTCGGGCTGGAGATGAAATATCTGCGCGAACTGACCGACCGCACCGCCGAGGCCGTCTTCGCCGAGGCCGGCGACCGGGTCGAATATCTGGTCGGCACCATGATCGAACTGCCGCGCGCGGCCCTGCGTGCCGCTGATCTGGCCGAATATGCCGAGTTCTTTTCCTTCGGCACCAATGATCTGACCCAGACCACCTTCGGCATCAGCCGCGACGACTCCGGCCGTTTCCTGCAGGCCTATATGGACAAGGGCATCTTCGAGACCGACCCCTTCGTCCGCCTGGACCAGGACGGCGTCGGTGACCTGATCCGCATCGCCGCCGAACGGGGCGGAGCGGCGCGTCCGGGCATCAAGATGGGCATCTGCGGCGAGCATGGCGGCGATCCGTCGTCGATCGCCTTCTGCGAAGAGGTCGGCCTCGACTACGTCAGCTGCTCACCCTACCGCGTGCCGATCGCCCGGCTGGCGGCGGCCCAGGCGGCGCTGGTGTCGCGGGGCGGCGAGGCGCGCGAAAAGGATCGTTAGGCCGTCCGACCCCGGGCGTCAGACGACGCCGGGCTGCAGGGCCCAGCGCATCGAGCCTTCGCCGAACGGCTTGAAGAACAGGTCGCGGTAGCGTTCGAAGACCTCGACGATCGTCCGGGCCATGTCCTGCGCGACGGTCTCGCCGCGCTGACGTTTCATCGCAACGATGCACTGCACCACGTCGCGTTGGTGAGCCGAGCCGCCCATCCTCTTAAGCACTGCGGCGATATCCTGCGCCAGCGGATCGATCTGGGCTCCCCACGGCGCGGCGAGCGGAGTCGACCCGGACGCCTCTGGGCTGTGGCGCGGGGAACCGACCGAAAGATCCGACGGCAGATGCAAGCGCAGGCGAGATTTCGTGATCAGAGGGGATGACGGAGCCGCGTCAGCCGGAGGGCCTTCCCTTTGCATCAGCACAGGTACCGAAAGATCCGACGGCAGATGCAAGCGCAGGTGCGATTTCATGATCAGAGGGAATGACGGAGCCGCGTCGGCCGGAGAGCCTTCCCTTTGCATCAACATAGGTCGCGTTGTCATCCTGTCCGTCTCTGCGACTAGTTGAAGAGGAAATTCATCACGTCGCCGTCCTTGACGACATAGGACTTGCCCTCGGCGCGGAGCTTGCCGGCCTCGCGCGCCCTGGCCTCGCCCCTCAGGGTAACGAAGTCCTCGAAGGCGATGGTCTCGGCGCGGATGAAACCCTTCTCGAAATCGGTGTGGATCACGCCGGCCGCCTGGGGGGCCGTGGCCCCGATCGGAATGGTCCAGGCGCGCGCCTCCTTCGGTCCCACGGTGAAATAGGACTGCAGGCCCAGCAGGGCATAGGCCTCGCGGATCAGGCGGTTCAGGCCGGGCTCGGCCAGGCCGAGGCTTTCGAGGAACTCGGCCTGTTCGGCGGGGTCGAGGACGGCCAGTTCGGAATCGATCTTCGCCGAGATGACCACGGCCTTGGCATTGTCCTGGGCGGCGCGGGCGGCGACGAGGTCGGAGAGTTCATTGCCCTTGTCGGCGGAGTTCTCGTCGACGTTGGAGACATAGAGGGCGGGCAGGGAGGTCAGCAGCTGCAGCATGTGCCAGGCCTTCTGGTCCTCCTTGTCGACCTGGACCACCCGGGCGGGCTTGCCGGCGCGCAAGGGTGCAAGGGCCATGTTGATCAGGCGCAGGGTGGTCTGGGCCTCCTTGTCACCGCCCTTGGCCTTCTTCTCGACGTTGACCACGCGCTTCTCGAGGCTTTCGAGGTCGGCCAGCATCAGTTCGGTCTCGATGATCTCGAGGTCCGAGATCGGGTCGATGCGGTTTTCGACATGGGTGATATCGTCATCGATGAAGCAGCGGGCGACGAAGGCGACGGCGTCGCAGTCGCGGATATTGGCCAGGAACTGGTTGCCCAGGCCCTCGCCCCTGGACGCGCCGCGCACCAG
>JBEIJS010000018.1:0-27959 GCA_040380105.1 Caulobacteraceae bacterium
AGCCGAGCACGGCCCGGGCTCGCTCTTCGAGAAGATCACGGGACAGGCTGTCGGTGCGCAGGTAGCGGACCCGGACCTCGAGGTCCTGCCGCTGGTCCAGGATGCCGGCCAGCTGCGCCTCGCGCTGCACCATCAGGGCGTCGCGCTCATGTCCACTCAGCAGCCCCCGCTGCCCTGTCAGCGCCTGAACGCCCAGATAGGCGACCAGAAACAGCAGGACGGCAGACGGCAAAAATGGCTTCATCCGTTCAGGCATTACGAACGCTCCTTCTGAGCGTGGACTCAAGACTGACAAGTCCTGACCGAAAATGCCTAACAAACCGTAGCTTGGTGGGAAGATCTGGTGCCTTTGGGTCAGAAACCGGCGGTCGGATGGTTCTTCACAACGAACACAAAGAAATTCACGAAGGACACGACGGGACCGGGGACGCCTCCAGGCCGGTGGCTTCTTCCGCGCGCCGCAATAATGCGGCGTTCGCCGCCTCGACTCGATCGACGCCTTGGCGGCGATCCTGAGTCCTGCGCCGTCGGCAGGCTCGACCTTGGCATCCTCACAGGACCCGTTGTGTCCTTTGTGAATTCCTTTGTGCCCTTTGTGATGAACCAGCTCTCGCCGGGACCGGGGCGCAGACCGCGCGTCAGTCTTACCGGTTCAGCAGCATCCCGTCGCCGAAATAGACACCCTGATCCCCCAGCATCTCTTCAATGCGGAGCAACTGGTTGTATTTGGCCGTGCGGTCTGAACGGGCCAGCGATCCGGTCTTGATCTGCCCGCAGTTGGTGGCGACGGCGAGGTCCGCGATGATGGAATCCTCGGTCTCGCCCGAACGATGGCTCATCACGG
Organism: Caulobacteraceae bacterium; assembly: GCA_040380105.1. Lineage (GTDB taxonomy): Bacteria > Pseudomonadota > Alphaproteobacteria > Caulobacterales > Caulobacteraceae > Brevundimonas. The sequence continues at coordinate 845 of JBEIJS010000018.1, forward strand.
CCGTGTAGCCGGCACGATGGGCCATATCCACAGCATCCAGAGTCTCGGACAAGGTCCCGATCTGGTTGACCTTGATCAGGATGGAATTGGCCAGTCCCTCGCCGATGCCGGCGGCCAGGCGGGCGGGGTTGGTGACGAAGAGGTCGTCGCCGACGATCTGGCAACGGTCGCCCAGACGCTCGGTCAGCAGGCGCCAGCCGTCGAAATCATCCTCGGCACAGCCGTCCTCGATCGAGACGATCGGGAAGCGTTCGCACAGGTCGGCCAGATAGCTGACCATGGCCTCGGACTCGAGCGTCTTGCCCTCCCCGGACATGACGTATTTGCCGTCCTTGAAGAATTCCGTGGCGGCGACATCGAGGCCGAGGTGGAAATCCTCGCCCGCCAGATAGCCGGCCGCCTGACCGGCGCGGGTGATGAAGCTCAGGGCCTCCTCGGCCGAGGCCAGGTTGGGGGCAAAACCGCCCTCGTCGCCGACATTGGTGTTGTGGCCCGCGTCCTTCAGCTGCTTGCGCAGGGCGTGAAAGATCTCCGAACCCATGCGCAACGCTTCCGAGAAGCTCTCGGCACCGGTGGGCAGGATCATGAACTCCTGGATATCGATCGGATTGTCGGCATGGGCACCGCCGTTGATGATGTTCATCATGGGGGTCGGCAGGACGCGGGCCGAGACGCCGCCCAGATAGCGGTGCAGCGGCAGCCCTGAGGAGATGGCGCTGGCCTTGGCGACGGCAAGGGAGACACCGAGAATGGCGTTGGCGCCCAGCCGGCCCTTGTTCTCCGTGCCGTCGAGGGCAATCAGGGCCTCGTCGATACGACGCTGGTCCTCGGCGTCCATGCCGCTGAGGGCGTCGAAGATCTCGCCATTGACGTTGTCGACCGCCTTGCCGACGCCCTTGCCGCCCCACAGGTCCTTGTCGCCGTCGCGCAGTTCCACCGCCTCATGCGCGCCGGTCGAGGCACCCGAGGGCACGGCCGCACGGCCGAAGCTGCCGTCATCGAGGATCACATCCACCTCGACCGTCGGATTGCCGCGGCTGTCGAGAATCTGGCGGGCAACGATGTCGGCGATGTCGGTCATGAGGCGCGGGTCCGGCTATGCAGGGGGAGAGGGCCCGTTTAGCCCGCGCTCTGACAAACGCCAACTGACGGGTCACGGAAGTTGGGCATTGCCCCCGAAGGAAATTTCGAACACCTTCGTTCTATGGAAATGACGACCCGGCATCCTGCCCGGTCCTGAATGTGGAATTGAGCATGAAACGCCTTCTCCTGGCCTCTGCCCTTCTGTCTTCGCTGGCTGTCCCGGCGATCGCCGCACCGCCGCCGCCACCGGAAACCCGCCAGCAATGCATCGCGGCGGTTCTCCGGGAGACGGCCGATCTTCGCCCGGTGGTTCGCCATATCGTCCGCGAGCGACTGCTGCCGCGCTGCATGCGATTGCCGGACGGTCGCGCGGGGTAATCTACCCGCCCGCTGCCAAGGGCACTGCCAATATGCAACGAAGACGGCGCGCGGTGAACCGCGCGCCGCCTTTCATTCTGACCTCGCTTCAGGGACTCGCCGGACGTGAACGCCGGACCGACCGAAAGCCGGAGTCCTAGTCTTCCTTGGGCGTCAGAACCTGACGGCCACGATAGGTGCCGGTCTTGAGGTCGATGTGGTGCGAGCGGCGCAGCTCGCCCGTGTCCTTGTCCTCGACGTGCGGGTTGGAACCCAGCGAGTCGTGCGAGCGGCGCATGTTGCGACGCGAGGGCGATACTTTGCGCTTCGGAACGGCCATGTCCGTCTCAATCTTCTTGGAGTGGCACCGGTAAGGGCGCGAAAACAACAGCGGCGGCCCGAAAGAGCCGCCAGCGAGCGCGGGCTTATGCCTCAACCCGGCCCGGAGTTCAAGCGGGAGCTTGTCCTGTCGCCATCATCGCCCGATCCGCCCGTGACAGGGCGAAATACAGACTGTCCTTCCAGACCCCGCCGACGTTCCAGGTGCGCTCGCCAAAGCCGGTCCTGACGAACCCCAGCCGCTCCAGCAGGCGAATCGAGGCGGCGTTCTCCGGATCGACGTCAGCGGTCAGGGTGTCGACGGCACGGGTGCTGAACACATGGTCGATGACGGCCCCGACCGCCTCGCCCGCCAGCCCCTGCCCCCAGACGTCGGGATGCAGGATGTAGCCGACGTCGGGCATCACATAGAAGCCGGCCTTGCCGATCACCCGGCCGCTCCATTCGACGACGAAGTCGGGATGGTCGGGCCCGTTGGCGATCATGGCGTCCAGCCAGTCCCGGCTCTGATCCAGCGTCTCGTGGGGCGGCGTCGACCACCAGCGGGTGGCGCGCGGGTCGGACAGGACGGCGTGAATGGCCTCGAGGTCATCTGGCTCTGCCGTGCGCAGGATCAGACGGGAGGTGCGGATCTCCACCACTCAGGCCAGTTCGTGTTCCATGACGACGAAATACAGGTCGTCACGTTTGGGCAGGCCGAAGCGGGGATTGCCATACGGAAACGGCAGGGTGTCGCCGGTCGATCGATAGCCAAGGCGTTCGTACCAGGCGATCAGGGTCTCGCGCTGAGGGAAGACCGAGATGCGCATCCGGTCGGCGCCAAACAGCGCTTTGGCCGCTGCCTCGGCAGCGGTCACAAGCTGCCGGCCTACCCCGAGCGACTGCATGGGCGGAAACACCGAGAGCATGCCGAAATAGCCGCATCCGCCCCCTCGATCCGCAATGAGTACGCAACCTGCAAAATTATCCCCGCGCCACGCAGTCAGGATTCTCTGGGTCGGATCGGCAATAATCTCCGCAAGGTCATCCGGGTCGGTGCGTTGGCCGGCCAGCAGGTCAGCCTCCGTCGTCCACCCCACCCGCGACGCTTCTCCCCGGTAGGCCATCTCGATCAGCTTGTGCAGATTCGGAATGTCGTCCGCCGTGGCTTCGCGAATGTAGAGCCTAATCATGGGCCAGCATTTCGCTGACCGCCTCGCCGATCGCAAGGGAGCTGGTCAGGCCGGGGCTCTCGATGCCGAACAGGGCGACCAGTCCGTCGAGGCCGTGGACATCGCGGCCGTGCAGCTGGAAGTCCGGCTGGGGCTCGCCCGGCCCGTGCAGCTTGGGCCGGATGCCGGCGTAGTCGGGGACCAGCGCATCCTGCGGCAGCCCGGGCCAGAAGCGGCGCACATAGCCTTCGAACTCTGCGGCCTTGGCGGGATCGACCGAATAATCCTCAGCAGCGACATAGCTCAGGTCAGGCCCGAATACGGCCTGTCCGCCGAGGTCCTTGCGGTAGTGGGTGCCCAGCGCGCCGGGGATCGGTGGCGGATAGATCAGCCGCTCGAACGGTGCCCTGCCGGTCAGGCGGAAATAGACGCCCTTGCCGAAATGGCCGGCCGGAATGCGATCGGCCGGATAGCCCTCTATCCGGGCGGCGACGGCCTGAGCACCAAGGCCAGGCGCCGTGACCAGCAGGCGGGTGGTCAGGGTGGCCCCGCCCTCCCCGCCCGCGGTGATGGTGAAGCCGCCGCCGGGCATAGGCTCCGCCCGCTCGAACGGGGTGGAGACCACCACCGAGCCACCCGCGGCCCCGATCTCACCCTCAAGGGCCAGCATATAGCCGTGGCTGTCGAAGACCCCACTCTCGGGCGACAGGATGGCGGCATGGGCGTTGAGGCCCGGCTCCAGCGCGCGGGCCTGGGCACCGGTCAGATGTTCGAGCCCCTCGACGCCGTTGGCCGTCGCCTGCTGGAAGATGGCCTCGATCCGCTCGATCTCAGTGTCGTCGGTCGCGACGATCAGCTTGCCGCATTTGCGATAGTCGACCTTGTGGCTGTCGAGAAAGGCATAGAGCGCCCGCCGCCCCTCGACACAGAACCGCGCCTTCAGTGAACCCGTCGGATAGTAGAGGCCGCCGTGGATGACCTCGGAATTACGCGAGGAGACGCCCTGACCGATGTGCGGCTCCTTCTCCAGTACCAGCACCGACAGGCCCCGCTTTGCCAGCGCCCGGCCGCAGGCCAGGCCGACCACGCCGGCGCCCACCACCGTCGCGTCGAAGTCGAAGCTCATCCTTCGGGGCCGTAGAGGCTGGCGGCCCGCGCCTCGAAACAGGCCATCAGCTTGCTGACGGCGCGGTCGAAATTGGCGTGCAGCATCCCGTCCAGCAGCCGGGATTTGAAGGCGAAATCGATCATGAACTCGACCCGTGTTCCGGCGGGATCGGGATGGAATTCCCAGCGGTTTTTCAGGTGTCTGAACGGTCCACGGATCAGGCCCACCTCGACCGTGTTCCGGTTGCGGTCATGGCGGGACCAGGTCGAGAACCGCTCCCTGAGAAAGGAAAAGCCGACCGCCGCCTCGGCATCCAGCACCGATACCCCGGCGGCCTCCTCGCGCTCGTTCCAGACCCGCATGGCCGTGACCCAGGGGACAAACGCGGGATAGGCGCGCACATCGGCGACCAGCTCGGCCAGCTGGGCAGGCGTCCAGGGCAGGATTTTCGTGACGCGGTGGACGGCCAAGCGCGGCTCAGCGTCCCGTCTGCGCCAGACGCGCGGCCCTCAGCCGGGCAAAGTCGTCGCCGGCGTGGTGCGAGCTGCGGGTCAGGGGCGAGGACGAGACCATCAGGAAGCCCTTGGCCCGGGCGATGGCCTCATAGGCCTTGAACTCATCCGGCGTGACGAACCGGTCGATGGCGGCGTGTTTGCGGGTCGGCTGCAGGTACTGGCCGATGGTGATGAAGTCGACGTTCGCCGAGCGCATGTCATCCATCACCTGCATGACCTCCTCGCGGGTCTCGCCCAGTCCGACCATGATGCCGGACTTGGTGAACTGGTTGGGGTCGCGCTCCTTGACCATCTGCAGCAGGCGCAGGCTGTGGAAGTAGCGGGCCCCGGGCCGGATCTTCAGATACAGCCGCGGCACGGTCTCGAGGTTGTGGTTGAACACGTCGGGCGTGGCGTCGATCATCACCTCGGCCGCCCCGTCCTTGCGCAGGAAGTCGGGCGTCAGGATCTCGATCGTCGTGTCCGGGGCCTGCAGGCGAATTTGCCGCACCACCTCGGCGAAATGGGCGGCGCCGCCGTCGGAGACGTCGTCCCGGTCCACGCTGGTGATGACGACATGGTTCAGGCCCAGCTGCGCCACGGCCAGGCCGACCTTGGCCGGCTCTTCCGGATCCAGCGGCTGGGGCAGGCCCGTCTTGACGTTGCAGAAGGCGCAGGCCCGCGTGCAGGTGTCGCCCATGATCATCAGGGTGGCGTGCTTCTGGCTCCAGCACTCGCCGATGTTCGGGCAGGCCGCCTCCTCGCAGACGGTGACGAGGCCCTTGTCCTTCACGATGGCTTTTGTCGCATTGTACTGGCCCGAGCCGGGCGCCTTGACGCGCAGCCAGTCGGGCTTTTTCAGCACCGCCGTCTCGGGGCGGTTCTGCTTTTCAGGATGACGCAGTTCAGCCGGCGTCTTCGTCAGGGTGTCGATCAGCGTGACCAAGGCGTCGCGGGCTCCGGGCTGTGCGATGCCGCTATGTCGGCCTTCCGCGGGGCGATGGCAAGGCAAGCCGGTTCTCACGCCCGGTAACGCACCTTTTCAACACGGCGCGGTGCCCCTAGTCTGGGCGGAGCAGAAAAAGGATGCGGAACAACCGCATCCGCACGGAGGATGGACTTGCGCGAACCCCTGGACCCCCGTCACGTCGAGGAAACGGTCTTTGACGCCCTCATCTCCGCCCGGGAAAAATTTGGCGACAAGGAGATTCTCGAGGACATCGACCGGAATCCGCTGACCTACACCGGACTCATCCGGGCCGCTTTCGTCCTGGGCCGCAAGATCGCGGACATGACGCAGCCGGGCGAGCGGGTCGGTATCCTCCTGCCGTCCAGTTCCGGCGTGGTGGTGACCTATTTCGGGCTTCATGCCCACGGCCGCGTGCCGGTGATGCTCAATTTCACCTCGGGCGTCAGCAACATCAAGGCGGCCATCAAGGCGGCCGGGCTGAAAAAGGTCCTGTCGGCCAAGCGATTCATCAACCAGGCCAAGCTCGAGGACCTCATGGAGGAACTGGGCAAGGTGGCGGAGATCGTCTGGCTGGATGACGTCCGCAAAACCATCGGCCTGCAGGACAAGCTCTACGGGCTGATGGCCGGCATGATGCCGAGGAAGTTCCGGGTTAAGACCGATCCGTCTTCGACCGGGGTCATCCTGTTCACCTCGGGCAGTTTCGGCTCGCCCAAGGGTGTGGTGCTGAGCCAGTGGAATCTGGTCGCCAACGTGCGGCAGGGGTCCCAGTTCATCGAGCTGAAGCCGGAATGGGTGATGTTCAACCCCCTGCCGACCTTCCACTGTTTCGGACTGACCGGCGGCATCCTGCTGCCCCTGCTGAACGGCATGAAGGCCTTCCAGTACCCGTCGCCCCTGCATGCCAAACAGATCGTCGAACTGTTGCCCGAGGTGAAGGCCTCGATCCTGTTCGCGACCGATACCTTCCTGAACCAGTACGCCCGGGTTGCGTCGCCGGACGATTTCGACACGCTCGAATTCGTGGTGGCGGGAGCGGAACGGGTCCGGCCCGAAACCCATCACCTCTTCAACACCCGCTTCCACGGCCTCAAACTGCTCGAAGGCTATGGCGCGACCGAGGCTGCGCCGATCGTGGCCATCAACCACCCCGACCGCAATCGGCCGGGCACGGTCGGTCAGATGATCCCCGGCATGGAGTGGCGGCTTGATCCGGTCGAGGGCATCCCGGAAGGCGGGCGGCTCTTCCTGCGCGGGCCGAACGTGATGCAGGGATACCTGTCGCCGGACGATCCCGAGGTTGTCGAACCCCTGGCCGGCGGCTGGCACGACACGGGCGACATCGTCGATATCGACAAGGACGGCTTCGTTTCGATCCTCGGACGCATGAAGCGGTTCGCCAAGATCGGCGGCGAGATGGTCTCACTGACCGCGGTGGAAGGTCTTGCGAGCGCCGTCTGGCCCGAAGCGAGGCATGCCGTGGTCTGCATCCCCGACCCCCGCAAGGGCGAGAAGCTGGTGCTGGTCACGGACCGGCGCGATGCAGACGTCGGCCGACTCGCCGAATGGGCCCGCAACCATGGGGCTCCCGAGCTGGCTGTGCCCAAGAAGATCGTGCACGTCGCCGAGGTCCCTGTGCTGGGCACCGGCAAGACCGACTATGTGCGGATCCAGCAGATGGCAGAGCTGGACCGGGCAGCCTGACCCCCACCCTGCCGGGGGGAACAGCGGCCGTTTCAGGGCGGAGAAGGCTTCGCGCGGGGCACGGCTGCGTGGCCTTCGTCCATCTGCAGTCCCCGACCTGTCCGCGGGCCGATCGGACAGACCCGGTCATAGAAGGCCGCGTCCGCCGGCACCGTCTCTCCGCGCAACAGCCGGAACCGGTGCTCGACCACCATGGCCTGCTGCTCGATGTTCAACCCGCGCCAGTCGCAGTCGCTGCCGACCGGATATCGGTAGGACGCCGGGCGATCGCCTGCCCGAAGCTTGCCGGTCAGCAGATTGATCCCATGCTGTGCCTGCCAGACGTGGGTCAGTTCGTGAACCAGCAGGGCCTGCAGGTGCAGGGGGGCCTCTGCGAGGTCGGATGGCAGGCTCTGGTTCGGCCAGACGATCCAGTCACGCCCGAACCAGCGGCCCGGCACGAAGGCGCGGGTAAAGGGCCAGGGCGCGGGCAGGAAGCGGATGGAGGAGACCACAAGGGCGTCCCCGAAGACCTCCGCGGCCAGGCTTCGCTCGGCGTCGGTCAGTCGCCGGATCACGTCGGCGGCGGCGGGCCGGTATAGCCGCCGGCGGGGCTGACCCACTCCCAGTGCCAGGGCTCGAAGGCATAGGGGACGAAGCCGAACCGCCCGGCGTTTCTGACCAGCCAGCGATAGGTCGCGCCCCGGCTCATATGCAGGCGGCTGGCCGGTGAGGTGCTGTCGACCCCGAGGCCGACAGCCTGGCCGACGTAGAGATCAACCGCCGTGCCGGTCCGGTGGGGCGAACAGACCGCGCGCCGCAGACCGTCGCAATTGCCGGCGGCCGCACATCGCGCGGCATCGGCCTCGGGATCCCGGAAGCCCGAAAAAATCTGCAGCAGTTCCGGGTCATTGGCGATCTCGGGGACCTCCGCGCGGGCCGCAGCGACCATCCTGCGATAGGCCTCCAGGACGTCGCGGCGCAGGAGACGGGTCAGCCGGTCGGCATGCTCCTCGGACTCGACCAGATAGCCCAGCTGGTAGAGCGGTGGCGGCTCCGGGCAGGGTTCTTCGCGAAGCCGCGCCATGATGAAGGGGCGTCGTTCCTGCCAGAGGCCGCGGAAGGTCTGGAAGGTGGCCTGGTCGAAGATTCCGCTCGAGGGCAGCTGATGGGCGGTCTGAAAATCGGCAAGAAGGCGGGCGAAGGTCGGAGAGCTGGCCGGACACACGGTGCCCAGCTCTTGCTGAATCAGGGGAACATAGGTCTCCCAGCCCCATTCGGCCGAACCGAACGGAGCCCATTCCAGCGAATGCAGCGAGATGCCGTTGGACAGGGCGGGACCGCCCCAGTCCTCGATCTGGCTGTTGCACGGTTCGGCCTGCGCCTTCGCCGGCCCGGCGACCAGGACGGTCGCAAGGGCGCTGATCAGCAGCAGGAACAGACGCATCGGCATGGCGGAAACTGACCCCACCTATGTGTCCGCCGCAAGGCCCTTCACATCGGGTCACTACGCCGGGCGACGGCTCGCGTCAGGCGCGCAAAGACGGCATGGTAATGCGAAGGCCGACTCAGGGCCGAACCGCCGGACTCGATCATGACCGACGCCGCCCCGACCGCTCCCGCCGCCGCCGTTCCGGCGCGCCGATCCAACGCCATCCTTGCCGCCTTCTCGGGCCCCTGCCTGCCACTGGCGGCCTTCGGAGTCGCACTGCCGGTGACCCTGCCGGAGTTCTACGCCACCTATGTCGGTCTGGAGTTGGGGGTGGTCGCCGCCGTCTTCATGGCCGTGCGGCTGATCGACATCGTCTTCGACCCCTTCATCGGCTGGGGCATGGACAAGACCAGGACCCGGTGGGGACGCTATCGCCCCTGGATGGCGATCTCGACGCCGATCCTGATGCTGTCGGCCCTGATGATGTTCGTCCTGGTCCAGCCCGGCGCGGGTGCGGCCTATCTGTTCGGCTGGCTGCTGGTCCTCTACCTCGGCTTCTCCATCGGCACCCTCGGCCAGCTGGGCTGGGCCTCGGTCCTGGCTCCGCAATACGACCAGCGCAGCCGCGTCTATGGCTGGTGGCAGGTGTTCAACATCATCGGCGTGATCCTGATCCTGATCCTGCCGACGGTGGTGGTGAAGACAGGCCTGGGCGACTATGCCGCCGGCGTGCGCATCATGGGCTGGGCCATCATGATCGCCCTGCCCGTCACCATCGGCCTGGCCATGTTCGTGGTGCCCGAGCCCGTCAATGCCGGGGCCGCACCGCATGGCGGCCCGAAAGCCTACCTCGGCCTGTTCGGGAAGAAGACGGTGCGCAAGCTGCTGTTCGCCGACCTGTTGCTGGGCGTGGCGCCGGGCATCACCGGCTCGCTGCTGTTCTTCTTCTTCGGCCAGATCAAGGGCTACGACCACACCGAAGCCTCGCTGTTCATGCTGTTCTATTTCGTCGCCGGACTGGTCGGGGCCCCGTTCTGGGCCTGGCTGGCGACGAAGATCGGCAAGGACAGGGCGCTGGCTACAGCCAGTCTTGTCTTCGCGGTCTTCTACATCGGCGCGACCCTGGTCCCGGGCGGCAATTTCGCCCTGACCGCGACGGCCATGTTCATGGCCGGCCTGCCCTATGCCGCCGGCCTGTTCCTGCTGCGGGCCATGATGGCCGATGCGGGCGACGAGATCCGGCTGGACACGGGCGTGGACCGTACCGGCCTGATGTTCTCCATCCTCTCGGCCACGACCAAGATCGGCCATGTCGTGGCCCTGATCCCCTATCTGATCCTTCAGGCCGTAGGCTTCCGCGCCATTCCGGGCGTTGAGGGCAACAGCGAGATGTCGCTGCTGACGCTGCAAATCCTGTTCATCCTCGTGCCCGGCCTGCTGCTGGCGGCGGCGGCGCTGGTGCTGAAAGGCTATCCGCTGACGCCCGCGCGGCACGATGAAATCCGCAAGGCGCTGGAAGAGCGCGACGGCGCGGCGACGGCCTCTGCATGACGCCTCTCGACCGACTGATCGGCATCATGGCCCGGCTGCGCGACCCCGTGGGCGGCTGTCCGTGGGACGTGGAGCAGACCTTCGCCACCATCGCCCCCTATACGATCGAGGAGGCCTATGAGGTCGCCGACGCGATTCAACGCGGCGATATGGACGAGCTCAAGTCCGAGCTGGGCGACCTGCTGTTCCAGACCGTCTTCCATGCCCGCATGGCCGAGGAACAGGGGCTGTTCGCCTTCGATGACGTCGCCAACGCCATCGCCGACAAGCTGGAGCGGCGGCATCCGCACGTCTTCGGCGACGAGGCGGCGAAACCGGACGGCGTGGCGCAGAAGGCGCGCTGGGAAGACATCAAGGCCGCCGAACGTGTCGCGAAAGCCCAGAATGGCGTGCTGGACGACGTCCCCCTCGGCCTGCCCGCCCTGGCCCGCGCCGCCAAACTGACCAAACGCGCCGCCCGCGTCGGCTTCGACTGGCCCTCCACCGACGAGGTCTTCGACAAGCTGCACGAGGAGGTCGCCGAACTCCGCGTCGAGATCGCCGCCGGCGACCTCGACAAGGCCCGCGACGAGGTCGGTGACCTGCTGTTCGTGGTCGCCAATCTGGCGCGGAAACTCGGGGTCGAGCCGGAGGATGCCCTTCGCGGGGCCAATGCGAAATTCGTGCGGCGGTTCGGGTTCATCGAGGCCGAACTGGCGAAGGACGGGCGGTCGCCGGAGCAGTCCGATCTGGCCGAGATGGACGGGCTTTGGGATGCGGCGAAGGCGGCGGAGCGCGGCGGCGGCTGATGCCCCTCTCCACAAGTTGGAGAGGCGACGAAATAGCCGTCAGGATTGTAAGTCATAGACACTCATAACGCGTACCGTTACCGTCTCCTCCCTGTGGCGAAGCCATGGGGAGGGGGACCATGCGAAGCATGGTGGAGGGGTGACAGCGCTCCTGACAGTCGAGAGGGCCCGCGAGCTCCGCCGGCGCATGACGCCGCCGGAGCTGCGATTATGGGCCTGTCTACGTGGCAAGCGACTGGCGGGACTGAAGTTCCGTCGTCAGCATCCGATCGGCCCCTATGTTCTCGACTTCTACTGTGCCTCAGCGAAGCTGGCGGTCGAGGTGGATGGACGGGGCCACGAGCGTCCGGATCGGATCTCGCATGACCGACGACGGACGGTATGGCTGCGGGAGCAGAACATCCGGGTTGTCCGTCTCGCGGCCGAGAGCGTGAGAACGGAGCTCGACGGGGTCCTCGACTTCATCGCGCGTATCGCCCGGGAGCGGTGCGGCTGATGCCCCTCCACCATGCTTCGCATGGTCCCCCTACCCATTCGCTTCGCGAACAGGGAGGAGACGCCTACCCGAACTGCCGCTCGAACCGGCCCAGCGCCGCCGGGTGCAGGCGGACCACCACATGGGTGCGGCCCTCGTCGTCCGTCTCGCGGCCGGTGACGCGGCCGTTCTCATACAGCCAGGCCAGCGCCTCGCCCTGTGAGGGCAGCAGCACCAGTTCGGTCTCCGGGTCGTCATCGATCAGGCCGGCGATGGTGTCGCGCAGGAGTTCGATCCCCTCCCCGGTCCAGGCCGATACGGCGACCGCCTTGCCGTCCCGGGACAGGCGGTCAGCGAGACCGAGCACGCTCTCGCGCTCATCGTCATCCAGCAGGTCGATCTTGTTCCAGACCTCCAGCACCCGGCGGGTCTTGCCCTCGGGCGTGGGGATCTGTTTCAGCACCGCCTCGACATCCTTCGACTGGGCCTCGCTGTCGGGGGACGCGATGTCCCGGACGTGCAGGATCAGGTCGGCCTCACCCACCTCCTCCAGCGTCGCGCGGAAGCTCTCGACCAGTTCGTGCGGCAGGTCGGAGATGAAGCCCACGGTATCCGCCACGATCGCCGGCCGGCCCTGCGGCAGGCGGATGGTGCGCTGGGTAGTGTCAAGGGTGGCGAACAGCAGGTCCTTGGCCACCACGTCCGAACCGGTCAGCCGGTTGAACAGGGTCGACTTGCCGGCATTGGTATAGCCGACCAGGGCGATGGTCGGGAACGGCACCTTCTGGCGTTGTTTGCGGTGCAGGCCGCGGGTGCGGCGTACCTCGTCCAGCTCGACCTTCAGCTTGACGATCCGGTCGGCGATCAGGCGGCGGTCGAGTTCGATCTGGGTCTCGCCGGGGCCGCCGGTCGAGCCGGTGCCGCCGCGTTGCCGTTCCAGGTGGGTCCAGGTCCGCACCAGCCGCGACTTCTCATAGTCCAGCCGCGCCAGTTCGACCTGCAGACGGCCCTCCTTGGTGCGCGCGCGGCGGCCGAAGATTTCGAGGATCAGGCCGGTGCGGTCGATGACCTTGCAGTCCCAGGCCTTTTCCAGATTGCGCTGCTGCACCGGCGACAGGGCGTCGTCGATGACCACCGCCTCGGCCTCGGCGGCACGGACCAGGGCGGCCAGTTCGTCGACCTTGCCGGAGCCGAACAGGGTGGCGGGCGTCACCTTGCGGATGCGCACGATCTCCTCACCGCGCACATCGAGGTCCAGCGCCCGGGCGAGGCCGACGGCCTCTTCCAGACGTTCGACCGACTGGCGCGAGCTTTCACTCGCGCCGGAGTCGGAACGTTCGGGGTGGATGACGACCGCCCGGATCAGGGGGACGGCGTGGTCAATCAGATGGGAAGCCAAACAGGTCTCTTTCGTGCGTCATCCTCGGGCTTGACCCGAGGATCAGACGATCCGGTGTGCAGCGTCAGATAGGTGCCCGGAGGCCGCAGGGCCATCCCGGACGCGCAGGCACACAAGGTCTGGCCCTCGGGTCAAGCCCGAGGGTGACGGCCGAAGGGGCCGGGTCAATCAGTCTTCGTCCGCGTCGGGCTCGTACAGCTGCACGGGCGCGGACGGCATGATGGTCGAGATGGCGTGTTTGTAGACCAGCTGCGACTGGCCATCGCGACGCAGGAGCACACAGAAGTTGTCGAACCAGGTCACGATGCCCTGCAGCTTGACGCCATTGACGAGGAAGATGGTCAGCGGCGTCTTGGTCTTGCGGACGCTGTTGAGGAAGGTGTCCTGAAGGTTTTTGGACTTGTCTTGCGACATGGCAGGTTCAGCCTGTTCTTGCTTGTTCGCCGGCCGGGGGAGCGGCGCGGGGCTGGATCGAATGTCCGGCCGCTTACCTTAGCCACCGGCCGCACACGCCCGCAACGCCTAGATGGCGTCGCGCCTCGCCTGATCCAGATACAGGGTCCGCAACCGCGTCGTGATCGGCCCGGGCTTGCCATTGCCGATCTTCACACCATCGATCGACACCGCCGGCATGACGAAGGCGCCGGCGGCGGTGAAGAAGGCTTCCTTCGCCCGCTTCGCCTCGTCGACGCTGAACGGCCGCTCGTCCAGTTCGACGCCCTCCTCCGCGATCAGGGCCATCAGGGCGGTCCGGGTGATCCCTTTCAGGATATTGGCCTGGGCGTCGCGGGTGCGCAGCTTGCCGTGCTCGTCGACGATCCAGGCGTTGGTGGACGAGCCCTCGGTAACCAGACCCATCTCGTCGACCATCCAGGCCTCATAGGCCCCGCGCTCGCGGGCCTGCTGTTTGGCCAGGACATTGGCCAGCAGGCCGACCGTCTTGATGTCACAACGACCCCAGCGGATATCGGGCACGGTGACCACGGCGACGCCCTTTTTCGCGGTCGCCTCGCTCCGGTCGGCACTGATCGAGCGGGCCGTGACGATGACGCTCGGCGGCGTGCCCTCGGCCGGGAAGGGATGGTCGCGCCGGGCCGTTCCGCGCGTGACCTGCAGATAGACGATGCCATTGCGCACGCGGTTGCGGCGGATGGTTTCCTTGAGCACCTGCGTCAGGGACTCGCGCGTCATGGGAATGTCGATGCGCAGCTCATTGAGGCTGCGGTGCAGCCGGGTCATGTGGCCGTCGAAATCGGCCATGCGACCGTCGAAGATCGACCAGACCTCATAGACCCCGTCCGCAAACTGGAAACCGCGATCCTCGACATGGATCACGGCCTGGCCGTGCGGCTGGTACTGGCCATTCACATAGGCGACGCGGCTCATTCTTCGACTGCCTCTTCGATGTCGTCCTCGCCGCCGCGGGACGGCGACACACCCAGCGATTTGAGCTTCCGGTGCAGGGCCGAACGCTCCATGCCGATGAAGGCCGCAGTGCGCGAGATATTGCCGCCGAAGCGCATGATCTGCGCCGCCAGATATTCGCGCTCGAAGACCTCGCGAGCCTCGCGCAGCGGCAGGGCGATGATGCGCTCGCCGCCCAGCGTGCCGGTCGAATTGGCGTTGGTCGCCTCGGACGGCAGCATGTCGGCACTGATCGGCTGGTCCGGATCACCGGTGGCCAGGATCAGCAGCCGTTCGACATTGTTGCGCAGCTGTCGAACGTTGCCGGGCCAGGGATGGACCTGCAGCACGGCGATCGCATCGTCGCCGAGCCGCCGTTTGGGCAGCCCCTGCGACGCCGACAGGGTGTCGATGAAATAATCGATCAGTTCCTGGATATCCTCACGCCGCTCGGACAGGGCCGGCACCCGGATGGGCACGACATTCAGGCGGTGGAACAGGTCCTCGCGGAACCGGCCCTCGGCGATCTCGACCTTGAGGTCCCGCGATGTCGAGGTGACCACCCGGATATCGACCTGAACGTCCTGTTCGCCCCCTACCCGACGGAAACGCTGCTCGACCAGCACCCGCAGGACCCGGCTCTGGCTCTCGCGTGGCATGTCGCCCACATCGTCGAGATAGAGGGTGCCGTTGTGGGCCCGCTCGAACACGCCGATCTTGCGCGGCCGGCCGTCGTGGCCCTCCTCGCCGAACAGTTCGATATCCAGCCGTTCGGGGGTCATGCCGGCGGCGGAGATGGCGACAAACTCGCCCCTGGACCGGGCGCTGGCCTCATGGATCTGGCGCGCCACCAGTTCCTTGCCCGAGCCGGGCGGGCCCGAGATCAGGACACGGCTGTTGGCCGGTGCGACCTTGGCGACGGTGCTGCGCAGGGTCTGGGCTGCGGCGGATCGGCCTATGAAACCCGAAGGGGCCGCCACCTGGGCCCGCAGCCGCCTGTTCTCGCGCTTGAGCGACGACGCCTCAAGCGCCCGCTGAACCACGACCACCAGACGATCGGATTTGAACGGCTTTTCGATGAAGTCATAGGCCCCGCGCTGCAGGGCTGTGACTGCCGTCTCGATATTGCCGTGGCCCGAGATCATCACCACCGGCAGGTCGGGATCCAGCTCCTTGATGACGTCCAGCAGTTCCAGCCCGTCCAGCCCGCCGCCCTGCATCCAGATGTCGAGCAGGGCCAGCGACGGCCGCCGGGCCCGGATCGCGGCCAGGGCCTCGTCGGAGTTGGAAGCCACCCGCACGGCATGGCCCTCGTCCTCCAGCAGGCCGGAGACCAGCTCGCGGATATCGGCCTCGTCGTCGACGACCAGAATGTCGGCTCCCGTGGATCGCATGACGCCTCGCTATTCGGCGGCCGGAACCGTCCGGGACCGGGAGGCTTTCGCCTCTTTCGTCCCGGCGACGCCGGTCGGTTTAGGTTGGGATTTCAGGGGGAAAATCAGGCAGACGCGCGCGCCGCCCAGGGTCTCGGCATCGGCCAGCTTCAGTTCGCCGCCGTGCTCCTCACAGATGCGTTTGACGATGGCCAGGCCGAGGCCGGTGCCCTTCTCGCGCGTGGTCACATAGGGCTCGGTCAGCCGGTCTCGGTCCTTGGCGGGCAGGCCCATGCCATCGTCCTCGATGATGAAGACCGCGGTCTCGTCCTCGATCAGCAGACGCGCCGAAATCCCCGGCCGGTCACCGTCCCCCTCGCGGGGCGCGATGGCCCGACGCGCGGCCACAGCCTCGCCGGCGTTCTTGAGAATGTTGGTCAGGGCCTGACCAACCATGGGCCGGTCCGCGTGCAGAACAAGACTGGGCAGGGGCTCAATCAGTTCAACACCGACCCCGGCTGCGGCCACCCGCTGGGCAAACACCGCCTCACGCAGCAGCTCCGCCGGATCGCAGGCGGTGAAGCGCGGCGCCGGCATCCGGGCAAAGGACGAGAACTCATCGACCATCCGGCCGATATCACCGACCTGACGGATGATGGTCTCGGTACAGCGGTCGAACACCTCGACGTCATCGACGACCTGGCTGCGGTATCGGCGTCGCAGTCGCTCCGCCGACAGCTGGATCGGGGTCAGGGGGTTCTTGATCTCGTGGGCGATACGCCGGGCCACGTCACGCCAGGCGGCATTGCGCTGGGCTGTGACCAGACGGGTGATGTCATCGAAGGTCAGCACCATCTCGCCGCCGACCCCGCCCTCGATCCGCACCCGCAGACGCCGGGTCTCGCCTTCGAGGCTGACGTCGATTTCTTCCTCGATATGGGCCTCGGCGCGGGCGGCCAGCCGGCTGAGTTCGGGCGACACCTCACCCAGCGGCCGGCCGATGATGGCCGGGTCGCGGATGGCCAGAAGCTCGACCGCGCTGTCATTGATGGCCGAGACACGGCGCTGGCGGTCAAGGCCGATCACGCCTGCCGACACGCCGGAGAGCACGGTCTCGATGAACCGGCTGCGGCCGGTGGCTTCCTCGCTGGCGGCCCTCAACGCGGCCTGCTGTGCCTCGAGGTCGCCGGTCATGCGGTTGAAGGCGGCAGACAGGGTCTTGATCTCGCCGGGTCCATCCTCGCCGTCGACGCGGGCGGTCAGGTCGCCGCCTGCTACCTTGTCTGCCGCCTCGACCAGGCGCCCAATGGGCGCGGAGATGGCGCTGGCCGCCGACATGCCCAGCCAAACGGCCCCGACCAGCACCAGCAGGGCGGTCTCGAGATAGCCCAGGGCAAAGGCTGTCTGGATACGGGCCCGGCTCTGTTTTGCGTCGCGGAAAGCGACGATGGACTCCCGGCCATTGCGCATCTGGGCCATCAATCCGGGCTGCATCGGCCGGACCAGATACAGATAGGCCTCGCCGTAGCCGGTCAGCGGATAAAGGGTCCGGATGGCATCGGGATTTTCGGTCACTGCAATGGGGGCCGTCTCCCCCCGGGCGGCCGTTTCGAGGTCCTGAAGCGACGGCGCGAAGTAAGGGGGGGCGCCCGGCAATTCACCGCGCGCCAGCACCTGTCCCTGCCCATCGACAATGTAGAGCGCCGGATAGCCGAACAGGTCCGCAACCTGGGTCAGGAGTTCCGAGAACTGGATCGGATATTCAAATCGGGCAATCGCCTCTGGCGCCGCCAGTTCGTCGGTTATGGTCTCCAGATCGGATTCGACCTGCAGGCTGACATCCCGGACATAGGCTTGACCGATGAGAGCCCCGTTCTGGACCGCCGAGGTGACATTTGCACTGAACCACTGGTCCACGCCACGATTGACCAGCAAGCCGAAGACCAGGGCGATCAGCACCGCCGGGATCAGGGCCACCATCGAGAACAGGGTCACAAAGCGCAGATGCAACCGCGCCCCGGCATCGGTCCGGCGGCGGAACAGCATCAGGGCCCTTCGACCGACAACGGCGGCCAGACACCCGATCAGCAGCAGATTGACGCCGAGGATAACCAGAACCGCCTGGCTTGCAGCCGCCCGGGCTCCGGGCCCGTTGGCATCCGGTGACACAGCCACCAGCCAGATGGCGGCGGCGGTGACCAGGAAGGCGACGGCATAGGCGATCAGGAAGGCATTGCGACGACGATCCTCGGACCAGCCTGCAAACCAGCGAACCGCGCCGCGTCGATCAGCGGGCGGAGCGGGATCGACATCGGCGGCAGGTGTATCCGTCATGCCACGGCAGCTTCAACCAGCTGTGGCGAAATATCAACACCCTGGTTGCTGGAATGCGTCACTCACATCCACAGCGCCTCAAGGGCAGCCTCGACCGAAGCAGCGGTTTCCAGCCGGCACAGGCGAGCCTTCGCCGCGCGCCGTTCCAGCGGGTCCGCCGGCCAGGGGGCCTGTTCGACATACCAGCCGAGGTGTTTGCGAAACATCTTCAGTCCCAGCGGCAGGTCATAGAAGGCGACCGAGGCACGCAGGTGCTCGATGACGATAGCCAGCCGCTCCTCCCGGTCGGGTTCCAGCAGCACCGTCCCGTCGGCCAGGGCCCGCTCCAGATGTGCCGCCAGCCACGGACGACCATAGACGCCCCGCCCCAGCATCAGGGCGTCAGCCCCCGACTGGCGCAGGGCCTCGCGCGCGTCGTCAGCCGTCAGGATGTCGCCGTTGACGATGACCGGTATGCCCACCGCCGCCTTGACCTCGCCGACCGCCGTCCAGTCGGCGACGCCGGTATAGAACTGCTGTCGCGTCCGTCCGTGGACCGTCACGGCACGGATGCCGATCTCCTCGGCCCGCTTCGCCAGCAACGGCGCATTGCGGTGCGCATCGTCCCAGCCCAGCCGCATCTTGACCGTCACCGGGCGGCTGGTGGCCTCGACCGCGGCCTGCATGAGCCGGGCGGCCAGCTCGGGAGTGCGCATCAGGGCCGATCCGCAGGCCGAACCGGTGACCTCCTTGGCCGGACAGCCGAAATTCAGGTCCACGATGTCGGCACCGGCCTGTTCGGCCATGCGCGCGCCCTCGGCCATGGCCGCCGGGTCCCGGCCGACCAGCTGGATCACGGTCAGGGGCAGGCCTTCGCCAACAGCGGCGCGGCGCACGACATCGGGCCGGGCCCGGGCCAGTTCGGCGGCCGCCACCATCTCGGTCGCCACATAGGCCGCGCCCAGACGTGAGGCGAGCCGCCGGAACGGCAGGTCCGTGATCCCGGTCATGGGGGCGGTCAGCACCCGGCCGGGTACCCAGACGTCGCCGATCTGCAGGCCGTTTTGCATGGCGGGCAGATAGGGCCTTTGGCGGCCCGGGTCCAACCCGGACTCAGACCTGGAAGACGGCCGCCGCTGCGCGGACAGCAAGAAGGACGAGGACGCCGCTCGCCACCATGAAGACGGCGAACCGCAAAATGATCACATTGATCAATGCCTGGATCAGGCTGTGCACAACGCGCAACCCAACATAGGCCCAGGCCAGCACGAGGTTCAGCCCGTCGCCCTGCCCGACCAGCGCCAGGGTCAGCGCCGTCGCATAGAACAGCGTCGGCTGCTCCATCAGATGATTGTAGTTGTCCGCCTTCCACCGCACACGAGGGGGCAGCCCGGCCATCAGGATGTCCCGCGGCAAATCGGGGTCCAGCTTCGTGCGGGCCTGAACCATCGCAGGCAGGCGGGTGGCATACAGCCACCCCCACATCACCATCGACCACAGCACCAGGACAATGACGGGTTGCAGGATAGCAGAGTGCATCGGAAATCCTCCGGGCAGCAGGCTGGCTGAGGCCTTGTCCGTTGTCAAACAGGATGCACCCGGCGCCAAGGGGCCTCGTCAGCACAGCACAGGGCCGGTAGAAGCGGCACCATGAGCTTCTCCGCCATCATCGTCGCCGCCGGAACAGGAAGCCGTGCCGGCGAAGCCAAGCAATGGCGCGCGCTGGGCGGCAAGCCGGTCATCCGATGGTCCGTCGAGGCCATGCTAAGGGCCGGCGCAGTGGATGTGGTCGTCGTCGTCGCCGCCGGATCCGAGGCCGCAGCAGCCACTGCTCTCACAGATCTCTCCGGCTGGAGACTGGCGACCGGCGGTTCTTCGCGGGCCGCTTCGGTCCGCAACGGCCTTCGGACGCTCGGTGGGCCCGGCGACCGGCCGGTGCTGATCCATGACGCCGCCCGCCCCTTCCTTGACAGCCCGGTGATTCATCGCCTGATCGCAGCCCTCGATACGGCCGATGGGGCCCTGCCGGCCCTGCCGGTCGCCGACAGCCTGCGCCGGGCCACAGACGGTCATGTGGCAGGCTCCGTGGATCGGGCAGACCTGTGGCGGGCCCAGACCCCGCAGGCCTTCCGCTATCAGGTCATCGTCGATGCCTGTGCGGCCTGGCCGGAAGACGAGACGGCCACTGACGAGGCTGCTGTGGTCGAGCGCGCGGGCGGCAGGGTCCTGATCGTCCCGGGCGAAACACGATTGATGAAACTGACCTGGCCTGAGGATTTCGCCATGGCTGAAGCGCTCATTCCCCGGCAGACCCGCGTTGGCCAGGGCTTTGACGCCCATCGCTGGGGGCCGGGATCCTCGGTCTGGCTGTGCGGCGTGGAAATCCCGCATGACCAGACCCTGATCGGCCATTCCGATGCCGACGCCGGGCTGCACGCCCTGACCGACGCCATTCTCGGGGCCATGGGTGACGGCGACATCGGCGACCATTTTCCACCCACCGATCCGCAGTGGAAGGGGGCCTCGTCCGACCGCTTCCTGATCCATGCGGTCGAGCGGCTGACCGCGCGCGGCGGACGGCTGATCAATGTCGACGTCACCCTGATCTGCGAGCGGCCGAAGGTGAAGCCGCATCGTCAGGCCATGCGCGAACGGCTGGCCGAACTGCTGTCCCTTCCGCTCGACGCCGTCAGCGTCAAGGCCACCACGACCGAGGCCATGGGCTTCACCGGCCGCGGCGAAGGCCTGGCCGCCCAGGCCCTTGCGACGATCGAGCTTACTGGCGCCTGAGCGCCTGCAGTTCCGGCGTGTCGAACATGCTGCGCTGGAGCGACCCGAACAGATTGACATAGTCGTCCGTCCACGGTCGCACCGCGGTCCGCGCCGGGGTGTTCCAGCGGCTGTCGGCCCTGAAATCCGCAAGCCCCTCCGGGGTCGGCGAAAGGATCAGCACCTCCGTCGACGCCTCGGCCATCTCGGGCGTGTCGTCGCGCTCATAGTAGAGCTGGTGCAGGCTCGACCTGCCCAGCGCCTGCGCAGCCGCGACGGCCGGCAGTGTGATGTCGAGGTTGCGGTTCGACAGGTGCAGCAGCACGACCCCATCAGGCTTGAGCAAGCCCAGATAGCCCTCGATGGCCTCCACCGTCAGCAGATGGGTCGGCACCGCGTCCGATGAGAAGGCGTCGATGATCAGCAGGTCGTAGGACCCCGACACCTCGTTTGCCAGCGTCAGCCGTGCGTCACCGAGCACGGTGTTGATCGGGCCGGACGCACAGTCGGAGATAAAGCTGAACCACTGCGGATCGCGCGACAGCCGGTCCACCATGGGATCGATCTCGAAGAAGGTCATCGAGTCTTCGGTGCGTTTGTAGGTCGCCATCGCGCCCGACCCCTGGCCGACGACACCGATCCGCGCCGGACCGCGGTTCCCGATCATGGTCGCGGCCTGCCCGATCGGCGTCGATGCCGCATAGTAGAGGGTCGGGACGCAGGCGAACCGGCTGTCACGAGCCTGGGCACCGTGCAGGGTCGTGCCGTGCATCAGCACATGGACGTCGCCCCCCAGTCGCGGGTCCGGTGCATTGGCCACCCGCATCACGCCGAAGAAGCTGCGCTCGGAATAGCTCCAGTCATAACCGCGTGCGATCCACTGCGCCGACAGGGTGATCATCACCAGGATGGCGGTAAAGGCCAGCGCCCGGTCGCGGAGCAGGAAGGCACAGATCGCCGCCGGCATCAGCAGGACCATGGTCAGTTGGTCCATGCCGAGCGGGAAATTGGCGTGGAACCAGCCGCGCGCACCATCATTGGCGTCGAGCCCGAGCGCCACAAGCACGGGCGAGGCCGCAACAGCCATGGCGGCGATCAGGGTCCCCAGCGGGGCTCCGCTCAGGCGGCCCCTGCCCCAGGGCCGCGCCAGGCCGACCAGCACCAGGACCAGCGGATACTCCCACACCATGTTGAAGATCACCGGGGCCAGGAGAGCCGTGAAAGCCCCGCCGACCACGCCGCCCAGCGACATCAGCAGATAGAATTCCGTCAGCCGGTCCGGCGGTGGCCGTCGGGCGGCCAGCAGCTGGTGGCACATCAGGGCTGCGAAGAAGAAGGCGATCAGGTGCAGGCCGAAGGCCAGCGACCAGTTGGCCGAGCGGAAGGCCACGATCAGGACCACGATCGCGCCCGTGGCCCCCTGGATGATCAGGGTGACGTTCAGCGGAATCCAGGGCCGGTTCTGGAAGGCGATGACAAAGGTCAGCAGATACAATGCCAGCGGCAGAACCCACAGGAACGGTGCCGAGGCGACATCGGTCGACAGATGGGACGTCACCCCCAGCATGAGGCTGGACGGGGCGGCCGCCAGCAGGACCAGAATGCCCTTCTCACGCCACGACAGCGGGGCGCTGGCCTCGAGCTGCGCGGGCTCGGACGTCTGGTCCAGGCGTCGACGCCAGACCGTGAAGGCCAGGGCCAAGACCAGCAGGACGAAGACCACATAGCCGCCGCTCCAGCCGAACCAGCCGCGCTGGCCCGACAGGGTCGCCAGCGGCTCGATCAGGATGGGATAGGACAGCAGGGCCAGGAAGCTGCCGAGGTTGGAGGCGGCATAGAGGACATAGGGGTTCTGGCCGTCGGCATGGCCGACGCGGACCCGGGCATACCAGGCCTGGAGCAGCGGCGCAGTCGCCGACAGCACCGCGAATGGCGCGCCGACCGAAAGGGTCAGGGTCGCCAGCAACCACATGATGGGTGCCGCCGGGTCGGGGTCTCCCAGCAGGCCGTTGACGCTGAGCGGCAGGAACAGGGCGGCGGCCACCAGCAGGCCCAGATGGATGCCCACCTGGGTCTTGATCGACCCCACCTTCTGCAGCAGGTGGGCATAGCCGTAGCCGGCCAGCAGGGCGGTCTGGAAAAAGACCATGGCGGTGTTCCAAACCGCCGGCGATCCACCCAGCATGGGCAGGACCAGCTTGGTCACCATCGGCTGGACCACAAACACCAGAGCCGCCGAGGTGAAGATGGCGACCGCAAACAGGATCGGCGTAAGCCGGTCCGGTGCCGCACCGATGCCGGAGACCGCTGTGGTATCGCTCATGCCCGCCCCGTATGCTGTCGCCACCCAGGGCGCAGGATGTCACCCTAGACCGACTCGCGCCGCCTTCGGAAAGCCCCTCGATTCATGTTCCCCGAAGACATCCAGACCCTCGCCCGTCAGGTGATAGAGACCGCCGCCGAAAGGAGGCTTGTCCTGGTCACGGCGGAGAGCTGCACCGGCGGGCTGGTGGCCGCAGCCCTGACCGCGATCGCCGGCTCCTCGGCGGTCCTTGAGCGCGGTTTCGTCACCTACAGCAATGCGTCCAAGACGGACCTGCTGGCTGTACCGGCAGATCTGATCGAAGCCCACGGTGCCGTGTCGGAACCGGTGGCCCGCGCCATGGCCCGGGGAGCCCTGGCAGGGTCCGGCGCGGACCTCTCGGTCTCGGTGACGGGCGTAGCCGGACCCGGCGGGGGCACGGCTGAAAAGCCCGTGGGGCTGGTCCATTTCAGCGCCGTCGGTCCGAATGGCGAGATCCACGCGATGCACCGCTTCGGCGACATCGGGCGCGAACAGGTCCGGCTGGCCAGTGTCCGCGTGGCCCTTGGCCTGCTGCTTGAACGGATTCGCGCATGATCGTGGACGCACGCGGCCACCGCTGCCCGACCCCCGGCCTGAAGCTTCAGAAGGCGATGCGCGGAGCGGACCCCGGTGCCTGTTTCACCCTGCTGGCCACGGACCCGATGGCGCGGATCGATGTTCCGCACCTGATGAACGCTGTCGGCGGACAAACCGTGTCGATCACTGAGACGGACGGGGTCCTGACTATCGTGGTCGCGACGCCCGTCGCTCCGACAGGCTGACGACCGAGTCCGGCAGGGGCGTGTCGGGCTCGATCCCGGGAGCGTCCGTCGCGCGAGCGGCGATCTCCATCTCGGTGGCGAAGGCACCACCATAGAAGATGGCGTTGACGTTCCAGGACAGCCAGATCAACAGCACCACCACCGCGCCGACCGAGCCGTAGGTCGCACCCAGGGGCGCGATCTGCTCGACGTAGATGGCGCAGAGCCAGGACGAAACCGTCGACATCACAGTGGCAACCAGACCACCGGCAATCGAAGGCCCCCAGGCCACCGGCGTCCGGTGGGACATGGCGTAGCGGTAGAGCATGGTCAGGCCGATCGCCAAACCGAGCGCCGGCCAGAGGCCCTCCAGCGGCAGCCCCCCGCCGGTCGGCTGTGCGCTTCCCGGCCCGGCATGCTCGAGCAGTCGCGAGGTCACCACGGCCCCGGAAACCACCGTGAACAGAAGGAAGGCCGCGAGGGCCACGAAGAAGGCCAGGAGGTTGAATTTGAAGAATCCGTGCGGCTCTGACTCGTCATGGATCAGGTTCAGTCCGGCCAGCAGGGCCTTGAACCCGCGGTGCGCCGCATAGCCGCCGATGACGACAGCGAAGAAGCTCTGGGCCGAAACAGTCCGTGCCGAGGCATTGGCCAGACGCTCGATCTCCTGGTGGAAGATGGCGCGGGCAGCCGTCGGCAAGACATCGGCGAGCGCGGCCGCCTGTTCACTGACCTGACCGATGGAAAGCACCGCCTTGTAGAAGCCGATCAGAATGGCGATGGCCGGAAAGACCGCCAGCAGGGCGAAGAAGGATACGCCGCCGGTATAGAGCATCACGTCGCGGCCCCAGCTGCGTGTGAACGCCTTGACCGACAGGCGCCCCCACAGCCTGGGCCTCGCCCAGCGCGTCACTGCCTCGATATCCGACCTAGCCCGCAATCCAGTCACCGCAACCTGCAAATTCGCACTACTACCCCAATTCGCCCTATGGGAAACCTGCTGTGAAAAGCGTCGGTCAGCCCGTTGCTTGGTGCCGCCTGCCCTCGCTATGGTCCTCAGACATGAGACCGCGCCAGGAGCTGGGAGCGGCTGGAGATTTTGTCCTTGGGTTCCGATCCGCGCATACTGGTCGTCGCGCCTGACGACGGCCTCGTCGGCCCCCTGTGCCAAGGCCTCGACGCGCTCGGCTGGCGCACCTTGACCGCCCGTTCCCTGGCCGGTGCCATTCAGGCCTTGATCGACTGGCCGCTGGAAGCCGTGATCCTGGACTCCCGCCTGCCGGATACCGCCGAGGGTATTCGAGCCCTTCGCGCGGAGGTGATCCCGCGGCGGCTGCCGGTTCTCGTGATTGATCCGGATGCGGCGACCTGGGAGCCGGGACTGGTCGATATCGTGATGTCCAGAGCCCCCCACCCCGCCCAGGCGGCCTTGCGGCTCGAGAACATGGTCCGCTCCGCCATCGCAGAGGAGGAAGTCTCGCTACGCGAGGCGACCTTCGCTGCCCGGGGCCAGCCTCTGGCACTTCCGGGTGTCGACCCGGCGCCCTTGCGGGTGCTGGCTGCAGGCAAGGCCGACCGGCATTTCATAGCCCTGTCCAACGCCCTGACCGAGCGGGGTTGTGAGGTGGTGGCGGCCCCGACGCCTTACACGGCCTTCGACTATCTGCATGAGCGCGCGTTTGACGCCGTGGTCCTCTGGGGTGCCGAGGACCATACGCCCGCCCTCTCCATCGCTTCGGGCATGAAGAGGAACACCCGGCTGTATCATATTCCGGCGGTCCTCTATCTCCGCGGCGCGGGCGAGATCAATCTGTCGGAACTCTATAGCCGCGGCTTTGCCGACGTCGCCGCAGCCGACACGCCGGAGGATGAAACCGCCGAACGCGTGACGGCCCTGGCGCGCGCGCATCGCCGCCATGTGGCCATTCGCAAGGCGCTGGAGAGCGCGCGAGGCTCGGGCCTGACCGATCCCATGACCGGCCTGTTCACACCCGAACTGTTCGCCAGCCATCTCGCGCGCGTGGCCGAAGGGGCCCGCCTGCGTCGGCGTCCGCTCTCGGTTGCGGTCCTGCGGGTGTCCGAGACCAATGCAGTGGTCGAGGCCCGCAACGGCGGCTGGCTGGATCGCGCCCTGCCCCAGATCGGTGCCATGGTCTCGCGTCTGATCCGCACGGAGGACACCGCCGCCCGCCTGTCGCCCGACGTCTTCGCCCTCGCACTGCCGGCGACCGAGGGCCCGGCCGGACGGGTCGCAGCCGACCGGATCGCCGCCGTCATCGGCTGTACCGCCTTCGATGCCGGCCCTGACCGATCGCCCTTCGTGGTCGAGTTCGAGGTCGGTGTCGCTCAGGTCACCGCCGGCGAATCGCCGGCAGCCGTGCTGGAACGCGCCTCGAGGGACGTCCGCAGCAACGCCTGATGGCTGTCGGGATTATCCGTTGTGCCGTACCGGCTGAAGCCATTGGCGGCTGAGGCAGACGAACAGACCCATGTGCAACACCTACCGGTTCCGTCCATTGACCGGGCAGCCCTTCGAGGAACTCCGCCAGAACGGGATTTTGCTCGAATTCCCGCAAGGCAGACCGAACATCGAGCCCCGCGACGACATCCGCATCGGCGACTCCGCTCCGGTGGTCACGCGCACGAAAGACGGCGTCGCAGTCCGGATGACGACCTGGGCCTGGAAGTCCCCGCAGGGACGGCCGGTGTTCAATTTCAGATCTGACGAGCGGTCGTTCGCCAACAGCCTGCGCTGTGCCATCCCGGCAGACGGCTTCTATGAATTCACCGACGCCCTCGCCGGTCAGAAGCGCAAGACCCGATGGCTGTTCACCATGGTTGAGGCACCGGCGTTCTGGATCGCCGGTGTGATCCGCGACGGTGCCTTCAGCATGCTGACCACGACGCCGGGGCCGGATGTTGCGCCCTACCACGACCGCCAGATCGTCCTGCTTGAACCGGGTCGCGCCATGGAATGGCTCGACCTGACCACCCCTGAGGCGGAACTGCTCCGGCCCCTGCCCGCAGGCCGTCTTGCGGTCGAACGGGTCTTTCCGCCCGCGGAGACAGGCCGGTTGTTCTAGTGAGCGAAAGTCATTCCCACTCGATCGTCCCCGGCGGTTTCGACGTCACATCATAGACCACGCGGTTCACGCCACGGACCTCATTGACGATCCGCGTGGCGCAGCGGCCCAGGACATCCCATGGGAACTCGAAGAAGTCGGCGGTCATGCCGTCGGTCGAGGTGACAGCGCGCAGGGCCAGCACCTTCTCATAGGTGCGGGCGTCGCCCATGACGCCAACGGTCTTGACCGGCAAGAG
>JBEIJS010000019.1:0-27366 GCA_040380105.1 Caulobacteraceae bacterium
AGGCGGGACTTCATGGGACACGGCTCCGTAAACGCCCGGCGCACGCGGGCGCGCGAACCCTATCAGGGCCGAAACCCGGTGCACCTTACGGAGTCGTAATGAAGTGGACGCTCAGTCCTCTCTGAGGGCGTCTGCCAGCAGCCTCGCCTCGGCCGACCGGCTCGAGCCGGCCCGCCAGGCCACCACGATCTCGCGGCGGGGGGCGCGGGCCGTGATCGGCCGGACCACGACCCCGGGCAGATCCGCCAGACCGGCCCGCACCGCCATCTCGGGCAGAAAGCTGACGCCCAGCCCGGCCGAGACCATCTGCACCAGCGTGTGCAGGCTGGTCGCGGCGAAGACGTCCTCACCCCGCGGCGGCTCGATTCCGAAGGCGGCCAGGGCATGGTCGCGCAGGCAGTGGCCGTCCTCCAGCAGGATCAGGTCCTCGGCCTTCAGCGACCCGGCCGGAATCGGCCCGGTCCCCGCCAGGGGGTGGCCGGCGGGTGCAGCAGCCATGATCTCGTCATCGCCGATCCGGGCGTGGTCGATGCCCGGGGCCGAATAGGGCAGGGCGATTACCGCCGCGTCCAGCTGGCCCGACTTCAGCCCGGCAATCAGCCGCGGCGTCAGGTCCTCGCGGATGAACAGCCGCAGGGCCGGCCAGGCCGCCTTAACACCCGGCAGTCTCGCGGGCAGAAGAAAGGGGGCGACCGTCGGGATCACGCCCAGCCGGAACCGGCCCGACAGCGGCTTGCCCGCATTGCGCGCGGCCTCGACCAGGTCCTCGGTTCTTGCCAGCACGTCCTCGCCGCGCCGGACGGCCTCTGCCCCGACCGCGGTCAGCTGGATGTTGCCGCGGGTCCGCTCGACGACCGGCGCGCCGAGAATCTTCTCCAGCTCCTGCACCCCTGCCGACAGGGCCGGCTGGCTGACATGGGCCGCCTCCGCCGCGCGGCTGAACGAGGCATGTTCGGCCAGAAGCTTGAGATACTGGAGCTGTCGCAGGGTCGGGAGCATGGTCGACATATAGGCTCCCACTATCGTTTGGCCAAAGGCAATCAGGCGAACTTATGTGGTGGTGGCGGGGAGTTCATCACAACAGGCACGGCGGGGTCACAACGGGCACAACGGGTTCCGGGGCTGCTCAATCAATGCGGCGAAGCCGCGATCTCATGACCCCGAAGGAATCCGCGAACGAGAAACCGTCACCGCTCCCGTCGTGTCCGTTGTGCCGTCCGTTGTGCCCGCTGTGATGAACCTTCCAGCCAGATCAGGCCGCCGCCGCCCCGGATGCTCTCTTTCAGGCCAGGTCGAAACGGTCGGCGTTCATGACCTTGGTCCAGGCGGCTACGAAATCCTTGACGAATTTCGCGCCGGCATCGGCCGAGGCATAGACTTCCGACAGGGCCCGCAGCTGCGAGTTGGAGCCGAACACCAGATCGGCGCGGGTCGCCGTCCAGCGCGGCGCACCGGACAGGCGGTCCGAACCGACGAAGGCTTCATCGCTGCTGTCGTCGGCCGGGTTCCAGGCCGTCCGCATGTCCAGCAGATGGACGAAGAAGTCGTTGGTCAGCTGTCCCGGACGCTCCGTGAGCACGCCATGCGTCGATCCGCCGTGGTTGGCGCCCAGAACGCGCAGGCCGCCGACCAGCACCGTCATCTCGGGCGCGTTCAGGCCCAGCAGTTGGGCCCGGTCAACCAGCAGCTCCTCGGTCGGCACATTGAAGCGGACCTGCAGATAGTTGCGGAAGCCGTCGGCACGGGGCTCCAGAACGGCGAAGCCCTCGACGTCGGTCTGTTCGGCCGAGGCGTCGGTGCGGCCCGGCGTGAACGGGACCTCGATCGCATGACCGGCTGCTTTCGCCGCCTGTTCCACCCCGACCGAGCCGCCCAGCACGATCAGATCGGCGATCGAGACGTTGAGGCCGGAGTCTGCCTTGATCCGCTCATAGGTCTGCAGGACCTTCGACAGCGCGCCCGGTTCGTTGACGTCCCAGCTGCGCTGCGGCTCCAGACGGAGACGGCCGCCGTTGGCCCCGCCGCGATGGTCCGAACCGCGATAGGTCGATGCCGAGGCCCAGGCCGTCTTGACCAGTTCGGAGACCGACAGGCCGGAGGCTGCGATATGGTCTTTCAGCGCCTTGATGTCGGCCGCGCCGAGCACAGGTCCCTGATGGGCCGGGATCGGGTCCTGCCAGATCAGGTCCTCCGCCGGCACGTCCGGCCCGAGGTAGCGGGCCTTGGGCCCCATGTCGCGGTGGCACAGCTTGAACCAGGCGCGGGCGAAGGCGTCGCCGAAATAGGCGGGATCCGCCCGGAAACGATCCATCACCTTGCGGTATTCGGGGTCGAATTTGAACGCCATATCGGCGGTGGTCATCATCGTCGGAACCCGCTTGCCCGGCGTATGGGCGGCCGGGGCGAGGGTCTCCGGCGGATTGCCGACCGGCTGCCACTGTTTGGCACCCGCAGGGCTCCGGACCAGTTCGTATTCATGGTCCAGCAGCATGTCGAAATAGGACATGTCCCACTGGATCGGCGTCGGCGTCCATGCGCCCTCGATGCCCGAGGTGATGGTGTCGTCACCCTTTCCGCTGGCGTGGCTGGAGATCCAGCCCATGCCCTGTTGGGCGATGTCCGCACCCTCGGGCTCAACCCCGACCTTGGAGGCATCGCCCGCGCCGTGGGCCTTGCCGAAGGTGTGGCCGCCGACCGTCAGCGCGACGGTCTCCTCGTCATTCATGCCCATGCGGGCAAAGGTCTCGCGGATGTCGCGGGCCGACAGCAGGGCCTCAGGCACGCCGCCGGGGCCTTCGGGGTTCACATAGATCAGACCCATCTGGATGGCGGCCAGCGGGCTTTCCAGCTCCAGGCCCTTGTCGGGCTGGATGCGGGTTTCCTCGGCGGCGACCCAGTTCTTCTCGGTGCCCCAGTAGACGTCCTTCTCGGGTTCCCAGACATCGGCCCGGCCACCGCCGAAGCCGAACACCGGCCCGCCCATCGATTCGATGGCGACATTGCTGGCCAGGATCATCAGATCGGCCCAGGACAGGCTGGCCCCGTATTTCTGCTTGATCGGCCAAAGCAGGCGCCGCGCCTTGTCGAGGTTGCCGTTGTCCGGCCAGGAGTTCAGCGGGGCGAACCGCTGCTGGCCGGCGCCGGCGCCGCCGCGGCCGTCGCCGGTACGATAGGTGCCGGCCGAGTGCCAGGCCATGCGGATGAAGAAGGGGCCGTAGTGGCCATAGTCCGCCGGCCACCAGGGCTGGCTGTCGGTCATCAGGGCGGTCAGGTCGCGTTTCACCGCGGCATGGTCCAGCGCCTTGAACGCCTCGGCATAGCTGAAGCCCTCGCCCATCGGATCACCCGTCCGGCCCTGCTGGTGCAGGATGTCCACGGCGATCTGGTTCGGCCACCAGTCGCGGTTGGTCCGGCCGATCAGCGAGCGCGGCTCAGCCGAGGTCTTTTTCGGATCATTGAGGGGGGCGGGTCCGCCGGCGTTTCCGTCCATGATGGTCTCCTGAAGCTGGGCGCGCTGCGACTGCGCGTGTTCGCGATGACCCTAGACCTTTCGCTTCCGGAGGGAAAATCGATAAACCCTGTTTGCAGGAACAGGAAAATCTATCGACCCGCCGGATCAGGCTGCCGCACCCTGCGTCATATGGACGATCATCTGGAAGTCTTTCTTTTGGCTGATCTGCCGGCACACGACCAAAACAGGAACGTCAACTCTCCCCCAACCACCGCATCCGGCAGGCCATGATCGCCGTCTCCCCCAGTCGTTCGACCAGCCGCCAGTTGACCACCGCCCCGATCGGGGGCCCGACCACGGGGATCAGCTGGGCCAGCTTGGCCAGGTCGATGTAGTCCCGGTACTCGATCTGGAAACGCCGCCAGTCGTATTCGGTGATGGCGTCGGGCTGGTCCACGTCCGCGATCCAGCGCTCCAGCTCGGCCAGCGCCCCGGGCCGCCGCTGCGCGCTGGCGAAGGCCAGGTGGAAGATGTGCAGCAGGAACAGCCGCTCCCGCACCGTATCGCCGCCCCAGCCATAGGCGCCGACGATGTCGCCCAGCATCCGCACCTTGATCGCCATCAGGGCCGGGAAGTCCGCCGCCGCCAGCAGGAAACCGCCCGCCCCTGCGACCCCGCCCTCGACGCTGGCCGTGTTGCGATAGGCCTTGATCCTCGCCCGCGCCCGCAACTCCCGCGCTGCCAGCGAGCCGTCCGCCATGGGTCGGGCCGGAATCAGGTCCGAGCCGAACAGGATTCCCTTTGTCATCGCCTCGACGCCCGAGGTGATGATGGCGTGGACCCGTTCGGGGATGATCCGGTTGATCCGGTCCTGTGTCCCGCGTGTGGCCCGGTCCCAGAGACCGGGCGGCTTCAGCACCTGCGCCCGCCAGGCCGCGACCTCGGCGCGCACCGTCGTCTCATCCACGACCGTGATCAGGCCGTCGGGGACGGCCTCGGGGGCGATGATCTCGGGCAGACTGGCCATGACGGCTCCGGCGGACGCGGGGTGACGGTTGCAGGCGAAAGCGCACGGGTCTAGACCGCCGCCAACGCTTTCCCTCCCCACCCATACACGGCCTCAAACCGCGCCCGGCGCGACAGGCCAACGGAGACACCCTATGGCTCGCGCGAAGATCGCCCTCATCGGTGCCGGCATGATCGGCGGCACCCTGGCTCACGTGGCCGCCCGCGAAGCCCTGGGCGACATCATCCTGTTCGACATTGCCGAGGGCACGCCCCAGGGCAAGGCGCTGGACATCGCCGAGGCCACGGCCGTGTTCGGCACCGACGTCGCCCTCAAGGGTGCCAATGACTATGCCGACATCGCGGGTGCCGACATCTGCATCGTCACCGCCGGCGTGCCGCGCAAGCCGGGCATGAGCCGCGACGACCTGATCGGCATCAATCTGAAGGTCATGAAAGCGGTGGGTGAGGGCATCAAGGCCCACGCCCCCAACGCCTTCGTCATCTGCATCACCAACCCGCTCGACGCCATGGTCTGGGCCCTGCAGAAATTCTCGGGCCTTCCGAAGGAGAAGGTCGTCGGCATGGCCGGCGTGCTCGACTCGGCCCGGTTTGCCTATTTCCTCGCCGAGAAGACCGGCGTCTCGATCCAGGACATCCACGCCTGGACCCTCGGCGGTCACGGCGACGACATGGTCCCCATGGTGCGTCACTCGACCGTCGGCGGCCTGCCCCTGCCCGACGCCGTCAAGGCCGGCATGCTGACCCAGGCCGAGCTGGACGCCATCGTTGACCGCACCCGCAAGGGTGGCGGCGAGATCGTCGCCCTGCTCAAGACCGGCTCGGCCTTCTACGCCCCGGCCGAGAGCGCCATCGCCATGGCCCGCTCCTATCTGCTGGACCAGAAGCGTGTCCTGCCCTGCGCCGTCTGGCTGTCGGGCGAATACGGCCTGTCCGACCTCTACGTCGGCGTCCCTGCCCTGATCGGTGCCGGCGGCGTCGAGAAGGTGATCGAGTTCACCACCAATGACGAAGAGAAGGCGATGTTCGCCAAGTCGGTGGAGTCGGTCCAGGGCCTGATCCAGGCCTGCAAGGATATCGACAGCAGCCTCGTCTAGGGCGCTACTGCTCACCGCACGGCGGCTCGCTGCCTGAGCGTCGTGGATGGAATGGAAGGGGCCGCGGCGTGATCCGCGGCCCTTTTTTGGCTATTGGGCGGGCGCTGCCGCCAACCCCTGGGCGAATGTCCGCAGCATCTGCAGCCAGATCACCGTCGGCTCCCGCAACTGTTCCGTTCCGCTGCCGGTCAGAACCACATCATACTGCACCACCGCGCCTGCCACGCCACCCGGCTCTGCCGGCATGAAGAAGGCCTTGAGGAAGCGGTTGTCGCGGTTCCATGCGTTGATCTGGTCCGGGGTGATCGGTCCCGAGAAGATGGCGCTGTACTGGATGTCGTCGCACAGGCTCGGGCCGCAGGCGTAGAAGGTCAGGTTCCAGGGCAGGGGCTCGTCGGCAATGTGCAGACTGGTCACCCCGTCGCGCAGGACCGGCTCCCTGACATTGCCGCCCAGACCCGCCAGCCAGGCCTTGGCATCGGCGACCGAAACGCCCGTTGTCTGGACCACCGCCGCCGGCGGGGTCTGTGCCAGAGCCGCACCGGGCAGGGCGACGGCAAGGGCCAGGGCGGACAACAGGACGGGCAGGCGCATGGGCGATCTCCAGGGACGGCCGAAATTAGAGCGATCCGCCCGAGCGGAATTGTGGCACCTGTCTAAGCAATTCTCTCACGCGCCAGCCAGTCGGCGCTCGCCATTTCATTGAGCCGCGACACCGTCCGTTCGAATTCGAAGGCCCCGACCCCCTCGCGATACAGACCCTCCGGCGCCGCCCCGGCCAGGACCACCAGCCGCGTCCCGGCCTCGTAGAGGGCATCGATCAGGGTCACAAACCGCCGCGCCGCCTGCTGATTGTCCGGTTCCATCACCGGGACCTTTTCCAGAAACAGGGTGTGGAACCGCCCCGCGATGGCCAGATAGTCCTGCGGCCCCAGGGCTGTGCCGCACAGCTGGTCGAAGGTCGCCCGCGCCAGTCCGCCGTCGGTGCGGGCGATCACCAGATCCCTGCCCAGCACCGTCAGCCGGGTCGGCGTCTCCTGCTGCTCGCCCTTGAGCTGCTCCCAAAGCCCCTCGAAGCCCGTGCGCTGCCCGGAGTCAGTATCCGTGTACCAGACCCGTGTCCCCATGAGCCGGTCCAGCCGCCAGTCGCGCGGACCCGAGACGCTGACCACCACGCATCGGCGCTCCAGCATGGTGATGAAGGGCAGGAAGAGCTGGCGGTTGATCCCGTTCAGATACAGCTGGTCCGGTGCCCGGTTCGAGGTCACCATCAGAACGACCCCCCGCTCGAACAGGGCCTCGAACAGTCGGCCCAGGATCATGGCGTCGGCGATGTCGGTGACCTGCAGCTCGTCGAAACACAGCAGCCGGGCCTCGGATGCGATCAGTTCGGCGACCGGCCGGATCGGATCGTCGCCTTTCCACTGGCCGAAGACGGCCTTGCGCGCCTTCGCATCGCCCTCGCGCCACTGGCGCACCAGGTCGTGGACCCGGGCCATGAAGGCATGGAAATGGGCGCGGGTCTTCCGCGGCTCGGGGACCGCGGCGAAGAACATGTCCATCAGCAGGGATTTTCCGCGCCCCGGCGGCCCGCACAGATAGACGCCGCGCACCTCGGGACGGCCGCCGAACAGACCGCGCCGACCCAGATCCTTCTCCAGCCGGGTCAGGGCCTCGACCACCGCGATCTGCGACGGATCGGGCGTCAGCCGGCCCTCGGCGAGGCGACGGTCATAGGCGGTGCGTATGCGTGACGGCATGGTTCCCGGGCTTAGCGGTGCCCGCGACCGCTGAAAAGCGATTGCTTCGCGCCCGCGAAGGCCTACATGCCAGTTTCATCCCCGCATTCCGCCCTCAGGCAGCGAGCGACCGCGTCGCGAGCACAGGGCGTCCGAAGGACCAACACCTATGGGTTACAAAGTCGCCGTCGTGGGCGCCACCGGCAATGTGGGCCGGGAAATGCTGAACATCCTCGAGGAACTCGAATTCCCCGTCGACACCATGCACGCCGTCGCCTCGCGCAAGTCCAAGGGCGTGGAAGTGTCCTGGGGCGACCGGACGATCAAATGCGAGGACATCGAACTGTTCGATTTCTCGTCCGTCGACCTGGTGCTGATGAGCGCCGGCGGTGACGCCTCGCGCCTGTGGTCCGAGAAGATCGGCAAGGCCGGCCCCATCGTCATCGACAACTCCTCGGCCTTCCGCATGGACCCGGACGTGCCCCTGATCGTGCCGGAGGTGAACCCCGACGCCATCAAGCTGGCGACGAGGAAGAACATCATCGCCAACCCCAACTGCTCGACCGCCCAGCTGGTCGTGGCCCTCAAGCCCCTGCATGACGCGGCGAAGATCACCCGGGCCGTGGTCTCGACCTATCAATCGGTCTCGGGTGCCGGCAAGGCGGGCATGGACGAGCTGTGGAACCAGACCAAGGCCATCTACGGTCTCGGCGACGCCCGGCCGAAACTCTTCCCCAAACAGATCGCCTTTAACGTCATCCCCTTCATCGGGGCCTTCCGCGACGACGGCTATACCGATGAGGAAGCCAAGATGTGGAACGAGGTCCACAAGATCATGGACCCCTCGATCCGGCTGACCGTCACCTGCGTGCGCGTGCCGGTCTTCGTCGGCCATTCCGAATCCGTGAACCTGGAGTTCGATCGCCCGATCAGCCCCGACGAGGCCCGCGCCATCCTGCGCGAAGCCCCCGGCGTCATGGTCATCGATAAGCAGGAGCACGACGGCTACATCACCCCCGTCGACGCCGCCGGCGAACACGCTGTCTATGTCAGCCGCATCCGCAAGGATCCGACGGTCGAGAACGGCCTGTCGCTCTGGATCGTCTCCGACAACCTGCGCAAGGGCGCGGCCCTCAATGCCGTCCAGATCGCCCAGCTGCTGGACGAGACCGGGACCATCAAGCCGTCGTCGGGATATCGCAGCATCACGGTCTGACGACCGTGCCGACCGCCCCGTCCGCCACCCCCCGCGCCGCCCTGGTCTCGGCCTTCGGCTGCTATGTCATGTGGGGCTTCATGCCCCTGCTGTTCATGGGGCAGGGCGCGCTCGGCTTCGACTCGCTCGAGATCCTCGCCCACCGCGCCCTGTGGTCGGTGGCGGTCGCCGGCCTGCTGGTGCTGCTGGCGAAACAGGGTGCCCAGGTGCGGGCTGCCTTCGCATCTCCGAAGATGCTCGGCTGGCTGACCCTCTCGACCCTGCTGATCGCCATCAACTGGGGCCTCTATGTCTGGGCCACCACCCACCACGCCACGCTGGAAGCCAGCCTCGGCTACTACATCAACCCGCTGCTCAACATGGTCGTGGGCCTGTGGTTGTTCCGCGAGAAGATCGACAAATGGGGCTGGGTCGCCATCGGCCTGGCCGCCATCGGCGTGGCCTTCCAGACCGCCGCCCTCGGTCGCCCGCCCTGGATCTCCATCGTCCTGGCCATCAGTTTCGCCAGCTACGGGGTGATCCGAAAACGCGTGCCGATCGACGCCCAGGCCGGCCTGCTGGTCGAATGCCTGCTGCTGGTCCCCTTCGGCCTGGCATGGGTGCTGTGGCTGCAGCATTCGGGCGCAGGCGTGGCCTTCGACAGCCCGGTCAACACCGCCTGGGCCCTGCTCAACGGCCCGGCCACCGTCCTGCCCCTGGCCCTGTTCGCCTGGTCGGCCCGGCGCCTGCCGCTCTCGACCCTCGGCTTCATCCAGTTCCTCGCCCCGACGCTCCAGTTCACCGTCGGCGTCTGGGCCGGCGAGGCCCTGACACCCCTGCGGATCATCAGCTTCGCCTTCATCTGGGGCGGGGCCGGGGTGTTCGCGGCGGCCGCCCTGTTCCGGCACCGCGCCGCGCGTGAGGCGCTGAAGCGCAGCGCGGAGCCGGTGTGAAGCGGTGATTGGTGGTTGGTGATTGGTGACCGATGCCGCCGCCTTCCGGGCAAAACGGCCCACGCCTGCTGACGCCGCAACCACCAATCACCAACCACCAATCACCCTCCGTACACCGCCCCGATCAACCGCACCGCCCGCGGGTCCCCGATCAGATGCGGCGACTGGCGCGTCATCACATAGGCCATCGAAAGCCCCGCCTCCGGATCGGCGAAGGCGCAGGACCCGCCCCAGCCGCAATGGCCGACGGCGTCCGGGTTGGGCCCGAAGATGTTCAGCCCTTCATTACGCATCAGGCCCGCGGCCCAGCTGATGTCGTAGGGCAGGACCCGGTCCCGCCCATGGATCCGCTCGCGCAGCATCCCGGTCCGCACGTCGGGTGACAGCACGGTCCGACCCTCCAGCGTTCCGTCCACGACCACCCCCATGATCCGCGCCAGATCCCTGGCCGTGCCATGCAGATTGGCCGAGGGCAGTTCCATCGTCCGCCATTCCGCCGAGCCGCGCCCCCCGGGGGCGGAACCGCTGTCGAGGAAGGCGGCGCGCTTGACCGCGTCGATCACGCCCAGATCGGGGGCCGCCGTCGGCTTCCTCATCTGCGCCACCCGGCCGTGCTCCGCTTCCGGCAGGCCGATCCACAGGTCCAGTCCGGGAAAATCCTCGCGCAGGGCCGTGCCCATGCTGCGCCCGTCGACGATCCGGAACAGCTCCCCGGCCAGCAGGCCGATGGTGATGGGATGATAGCCCGACTCCGTCCCCGGTTCCCACATCGGTGCCTGTTCGCACAGCCTTGCCAGCGCCGCCTCGCGGTCGAACCAGATCGACGGCTCCACGCTCTCCGAAAACCCCGGCAGCCCCGCCTGATGGCTCATCAGCTGCCCGACCGTGATCGCCGCCTTGCCCGCCTGCCCGAACGCGGGCCAGTCGCCGGCGACCGGCCGCTCATAGTCCAGCAGGCCGCGCTCCACACAGGTGGCGATCAGCAGCATCATCACCGCCTTGCCGGTCGAGAACACCGGCGTCAGCGTCGTCTCGCCATAGGGAACGGTCTTCGCCGCATCGGCCCAGCCGCCCCACAGATCGACGACCACCTCGCCGCCGATACAGACGCAGACCCGCGCCGCCTGTTCGTTCAGCCCCTCGGGCGCGTCGGTGAAATTGGCGGCGAAGGCGTCCTTCACAGCGGCGAAACGGGGCGGACAGAGGCCGTGGATGTCGGGGAGGGTCATGGAGACGGGTCTAGACTCCTTCTCCCGGTGGGAGAAGGTGGCGCGCAGCGCCGGATGTGGGTCGGCTCTATCCCTCGGCGAAGCCGCCGCTCCGGACAGCGATACGGCTTACGCCGATTGCCGCTTCACAACCCTCACCCTTTGACGCTTCGCGCCGCCCTTCGGGTCGCGCGACCAATCGCTGCGCTCCCGGGCGCTCAAGCCCTCTCCCATCGGGAGAGGGACCGCTATCGCCGCATCTCAGCCGAAACCGCCCGGGCCGCCTCGAACTCTGCCCCCGCATTCCATTCCGGCCAGGCCCGGCTGTCCGCCAGATCGCGGCCGACGAGGTACAGCAGGTCCACGTCCACGGCCGCCCCGTCCATCACCCAGTCGCCCGTCCATTCGTCCGAAGGCTTGTGATAGCGGTTCGCCACATAGTCGCGGCTGGCGGCGTTGTGGCCGGTGAAGCCCGCAAAGCCGAACAGGGCGGGCACGCCCTTCTTCGCCAGCGGGAAATGGTCCGAGCGATAGAAGCCGCCGGCCTGCGGGGCCGGGTCGGGGATCAGGGTGCGGCCCTGTTCTGTCGCGCGGCGCTCCAGCCAGGCGTCGGTCTCGCTCTTGCCGGCGCCCATGACCACGATCTGCGGTGAGATCTCCGCCCCCGGCAGGAAGCTGTCCATATTGATGTTGGCCACCGTCGTCTCCAGCGGCCAGACCGGATTGGCGGCATAGTATTCCGCCCCCAGCAGCCCGGCCTCCTCGGCGGTCCAGGCGGCGAACACCACCGACCGGTCGGGGGCCTGTCCCGCCTTGAACAGCCGCGCCAGTTCGATCAGCCCGGCCACGCCCGTCGCATTGTCGACGGCGCCGTTATAGATGTCGTCATCCCCCACCGGCGTCGCGCGGCCATAGGCGTCCCAGTGGGCGCCATACAGAACCGTCTCATCGGGATGCCCGGTGCCCGGAATCCGCGCCAGGATGTTGCGGCTCTCGATCCGGTCGGCGGTCTGGCCGAAATCGATCGACATCCTCACCCCGGTCAGGGTCACGGGCGCGAACTCCGGCGTCCGGGCCGCCGCGCGCAGGGCGGCGTAGTCGAGGCCCGCATCGGCGAACAGCTGCGCCGCCACCGGCCCCTGGATCCACCCCTGCGCCGGCACCCGCTCGGCGTCCGGATCAGCGCGCACGATGTCGAATTTCGGCGCTGTCGAGGACCCCTCCAGCACGCTCCAGCCATAGCCGGCGCCCGCCGTGTCATGGATCACCAGCACCCCCGCCGCGCCCTGCCGCGCCGCCTCCTGGAATTTGTAGGTCCAGCGGCCGTAGAAGGTCATGGCATTGCCGTCGAACCGCCCCGCCACCGGATGCCCCTCGGGCGCACCGAAGTCCGGATCGTTGACGATGACCAGCAGGATCTTGCCCCTCAGGTCCATGCCCTTGAAATCGTCCCAGCCGCGCTCCGGCGCGCTGACGCCATAGCCGGCGAACACCACCTCCGCGTCCGTGACCGTGATCCGGTCCACCGGCCGGTCACTCGACACCAGAATGTCGGGACCGCGCGCCAGCGCCCGGCTGGCACCGCCCGCACTGACCGTGATGGTCGCCGGCCCGGCCTGCCGCGTCCGCCCCAGCTGCGCCGTCTGCACCCACGACCCGTCCGGCCCGCCGGGCTCCAGCCCCAGCGCCTGGAACTGGCCGACGAGATAGTCGACCGTGAGCTGCTCGCCCGGCGTCGCCACCCCGCGCCCCTCGAATTCATCCGAGGCCAGCACCCGCACATGCTCATTCAGCCGCGCGGCATCGGCCTGTTGCGCAAGGGCGGGGGCGGCCGTCAGGAGGGCGACGACGGCGGCGAGGAGGATGCGGTGCTGGGTCATGCCCAACTCTAACGCCCTTCCTTCGCTTTCGTCACCCTCCGGCAAGCGGCGCAGCCGCGCAGACCGGGGGACCCAGCGGTGCCGCGACGGTGGCGAAACACCGCTGCGTCGAGCACGAGCGCTCCTGACAGGGTCGCGCTCGCGCGTGCCGCTGGGTCCCCGGTCTCGCTTCGCTCGCCGGAGGATGACGAAAGTCAGGGGTGCCCCTCCAGCCACGCCAGCACGCCATCTGCCGCCACCACCCCCGACGCCATCGACGCCTGCAGCAGATAGCCCCCGGTCGGTGCCTCCCAGTCCAGCATCTCGCCGGCCACGAACACGCCGGGCAGGGCCGTCAGCATCAACCCCTGATCCACCTGGTCCAGCCGCACCCCGCCCGCCGAGGAGATCGCCCGCGCCAGCCCCTGCACCCCGGTCAGGGTCAGCCGTACGGCCTTGATCCGTTTCGCCAGCTTGTCGGCCCCCGCGGGCAGCTCGCCCGGGATCTCGCGCAACAGCCCGACCGCGACCGGCGACAGCCCCGCCACCTTCCGCAGCCAGTTGGTCGCGCTGTCCTTGCCGCGCGGCTTCGCCAGCCGCCCCGCCAGCGCCTCGACCGTCAGATCGGGCCGCAGATCGACTGTCAGCACCGCCGACCCGTCGCGCCCGATCGCATCCCTCAGCCCCGCCGACAGGGCATAGACCACCCCGCCCTCGAGCCCGTAGCGCGTCACCATGGCCTCGCCGCGCACCGTATGGTCCCCCTGCGTCAGGGCGACGGGCTTGAGCGGCTGGCCCGCGAACCGGTCCGCGAACACCTCGCTCCAGGTCACGTCGAAGCCGACATTCGACGGCCGGAACGGCTCGACCGCGACGCCTTCCGCCGCCAGCCAGTCCCGCCAGCTTCCGTCCGACCCCAGCCGCGGCCAGCTGGCCCCGCCGAGCGCCAGCACCACCGCGTCCGGCGTCTCGACCCGCTCGCCGTCCGGCGTGTCGAACACCCAGCCGCCGTCGCGCCTGGCGACCAACCGCGACCGCGTCCGCATCTCGACCCCCAGCTCATTCAGCCGCCCCAGCCAGGCCCGCAGCAGGGGCGAGGCCTTCATCGCCCGCGGGAACACCCGACCCGATGAGCCCGTGAAGGTCGCC
Source organism: Caulobacteraceae bacterium (assembly GCA_040380105.1). Classification (GTDB taxonomy): domain Bacteria; phylum Pseudomonadota; class Alphaproteobacteria; order Caulobacterales; family Caulobacteraceae; genus Brevundimonas. Next base: position 13,678 of record JBEIJS010000019.1, read on the forward strand.
TGTCCCAACCCTTCGGCCCAGCCGACCAGATGGGTCGGCGAAAACGTCTCCAGCCAGGCCGCCACCGTCCCGGCCGCCGCGCCATAGCGGCCGGTGAAGGGCAAAAGGTCCTCCGAATGGGTCAGGTTCAGCCCGCCGCGCCCGGCCATCAGGAATTTCCGCGCCACGGACGGCATGGCCTCATGCACGGTTACGGCCATGCCCGCCCGCGCCAGCCGCTCTGCCGCCATCAGCCCGGCGGGGCCTGCTCCGATGATGTGTACGGTCCTGGATGAATTGCTCATGGCAGGGTGACTACTCCCTTCCGCCCGTCCACGCGAAAGCAGGTTCATCACAATGGGCACAACGGGGTCACAAAGGACACAACGGGTCCTGTGAAGCGGAAGCAGCCTGCCCGTCCTCGACCGGATCAAGGCGGCGAACGCCGCAATTCCCGGCACATGGATGAAGACACAGACATCGACACATCCCCGGTCCCGTCGTGTCCGTTGTGACCCTCGTTGTGCCCGTTGTGATGAACCCCCAAACCGCAGGACAAAAAATCCCTCCGGGAACCCCCCGAACCCGCCTACCCTCACCCCCATGAGCGTTGCCTTTACCCGTGACGAGGATCTGGAGGCTACGGCCGCCGATCTTCCCGACCGTCCGATCTCGCCCCACCCCAATCTGGTCACCCCCTCGGGACTGGCCCTGATCGAGACTGCCCTGGCCTCCGCCCGCGCGGCCTATGCCGCAGCCCAGGCCAAGGGCGACATCGAGGCCGACCGCACCGCCATGGCCCGCGCCACCCGCGACCTGCGCTACTGGTCCGCCCGCCGCGCCACCGCCCAGCTGGTCGAGACCGAACCCGACGGCCGGGTCCGCTTCGGCGGCTCGGTCACCCTCGAACGCGCCGACGGCCGCACCCGGACCTGGCGCATCACCGGCGAGGATGAGGCCGACCCCGCTGCCGGCTCGGTCAGCCATGTCTCGCCCCTCGCCGTCGCCCTGATGGGCAAACAGGTCGGCGATGAAGCGGTCGTCGCCGGCCAGGCGGTCGAGGTCATCGCCGTCGATTGACCGTCAACGGTTGCCCCGGCTCCCCGCTTGCCTCACCTTGGGGAGACAGGCGGCTGCCCGGCAGCCGGTCCCGCGCCTTCGTCCGGTGCCAACAATCTGCGCTCAAGTAGCGCGAAGCGCGGTAGCGCCAAGAACAAAGAGAAAGAACCGCCCATGGCCCGAAAGCCCAACTACAGTTTCGAACGTCAGGAACGCGATCGCGCTGACGCCAAGAAGGCCGCCGAAAAGGCCGCTGCCAAGGCTGAAAAGAAGGCCGCCGCCGCCGCCCGCAAGGAAGCCGGCCTGCCGCCCCTCGAGGACTGAGGGCCGGATCCGGACAAACGGTCGCGGCGCGCCCGGACGCCTGAGTCGATCGAGAGGCATTGCGTGACGGTCTGCCCCGGCTATGGTCGCGGCCGTCAGTCAACAGGAATGCCCGACCATGCGTCTTCGTCTCGTATCCCTCGCCGCCATTCTCGCGGTCGTGGCCCCCGCCGCCCCGGTCTGGGCCCTGTCTCCGGACTCCGGATCGATCACCGCCGTCGCGGCCCAGCCGCAGGCTGCGCCGCTCCAGGGCGCGCCTGTCGCCGACTTGGTCGCCCGCGTCGACATTCCCTGGTCGCGTTTCCAGCTCGACAATGGCCTGACCGTCGTCGTCCACACCGACCGCAAGGCCCCGGTGGTTGCCGTTTCCATCTGGTACAATGTCGGCTCCAAGGATGAGCCCGCCGGTTCGACCGGCTTCGCCCACCTGTTTGAGCACCTGATGTTCGGCGGTTCCGAGAACTCCCCGACCAGCCACATCCAGGCCATGAGCGCCGCGGGCGCCACCGGCCTGAACGGCACCACCTGGTTCGACCGCACCAACTATTTCCAGACCGTCCCGACCCCGGCCCTCGAACAGACCCTGTTCCTCGAGAGCGACCGCATGGGCTATCTGCTCGGCCAGGTCGGCCAGGAGGTGCTCGATCTGCAGCGCGGCGTCGTCCAGAACGAGAAGCGCCAGCGCGACAACCAGCCCTATGGCCTGTCCTCCTACGCCCAGCAGGAGGCCCTGTTCCCCGTCGGCCACCCCTATCGTCACTCGACCATCGGCTCCATGGCCGATCTGGACGCCGCCAGCCTCGAGACGGTGCGCAACTGGTTCCGGGACAACTACGGCCCCAACAATGCCGTCCTGGTCCTGTCCGGCGATATCGATGAGGCGACCGCCCGCGTCCTGACCGACCGCTATTTCGGCGCAATCCCGCGCGGCCCGGTCAATGTCCCCGCCGCTGCCGACATCCCGACCCTGGCCGCCCCGGTCGAGGAAGTCCTGCGCGACCGCGTCGCCCAGACCCGCGTCAGCCGCGCCTGGGTCGTCCCCGGCATGCTCGACCCGGACGCCGTGCCGCTCGCTGTCGGGGCCTCCATCCTCGGTGGCCTGGAGTCCTCGCGTCTCGACAACGCCCTGGTGCGCGGCGACCAGTCCGCCTCCTCGGTCAGCGCCGGGGCCCAGGCCTTCCATCGCCTCGGCTTCTTCAACTATTCGGCCAATGTCCGCCCCGGTGGTGATGTCGCCGCCGTCTCGGCCCGGATGGACGCCGTCCTCGCCGAGCTGATGGCCAATGGCCCGACCCAGGACGAGATCGACCGCGTCGTCACCCAGTTCGCCGCCCGCACCATCCAGGGTCTGGAACAGGTCAACGGCAAGGCCTCGGTCCTCGCCGAGGGCCAGCTCTATGCCGGCGACCCGGACTTCTACCGCCATGAACTGGCCCGCTATGCCGCCGTCACCCCGGCCCAGGTGCGTGACGCCATGCAGCGCTGGCTGAGCCGCCCGGTCTACAGCCAGATCGTCGAGCCCGGCGAGCGCGCGGCCTATGTCGAGGCCGCCGCCACCCCCTCGGGCGCCACCCCGGTCCCCGCCGCCGAGATCCAGCGCGTCGCCCGCGACCCGATGCCGACCATCGGCGACGTGCCCAACCTCGACTTCCCGACGGTCCAGCGCGCCAGCCTCTCGAACGGCGTCGAGATCGTCTATGCGCAGTCCACGACGGTCCCCGTCACCCGCGTGGCGGTCGAGTTCGACGCCGGCTATGCGGCGGACCGGGCGGATGCCCTCGGCGTCCATTCGATGATGCTGACGCTGATGAGCGAAGGCACCACCACCCGCGACTCCAACGCCCTGGCCGAGGCCCAGGAGCGGCTCGGCGCCTCGGTCAATGTCGGCGCCTCCATGGACCGCACCGCCGCCAGCCTGACCGCCGTCACCACCAACCTCGACCCCTCGCTCGTGCTTCTGTCGGATATGGTGCGCAACCCCGCCTTCGCCCCGGCCGAGGTCGAGCGTCTGCGGGCCCAGCGCCTCGCCGGCCTGGCCAATGAGCGGACCCAGCCGGCGGCCATCGCCGCCCGCGCCCTGCCGCCGCTGATGTATGGCGCGGCCAGCCCCTATGGCCGTCCCTTCGGCGGCACCGGCACGCCCGAGACCATCAGCGCCCTCACCCGCGAGGACCTGATCGCCGAACACGCCGAATGGGTCCGGCCCGACAATGCCCGCATCTTCGTGGTCTCCGACCTGCCGCTGTCAGAGCTGACCCCGCGGCTGGAGCGGGCCTTCGGCGACTGGCGCGCCCCGGCCGCCCCGCGCGGGACCAAGGTCTTCCCGACCGACATCCCCGCCACCACCGCCCGCATCGTCCTGATCGACCGGCCGCAGTCGCCGCAGTCGATCATCTATGGCGGCGCGGTCCTGGACGTCTCCGGCACCGACGACCTGCTGACCCTGCAGGCCGCCAACACCGTGCTGGGCACCGACTTCCTGTCGCGGATCAATGCCGATCTGCGCGAGACCAAGGGCTGGTCCTACGGCGTGCGCGGCTCGATCAACACGCTCCAGCACCGCGTCCCCTATATCGTCAACGCCCCGGTCCAGGCCAATCGCACCGGTGAGTCCATCGCCGCCCTGATCGCCCAGTACGAGCGCTTCCTCGGCCCCGACGGCGTCACCGCCGCCGAGCGGGATCGCACCGTCAACGGCGACACCCGCGGCCTGGCCGGCGGTTTCGAGACCTCGGGCCAGATCCTCGGCGCCCTGCGCTCCAACGCCCTCTACGGCCGTCCGGACGACTACCAGGAAACCCTGGCCAGCCGCACCCGCGCCCTGACCGCCGCCGACATGGACGCCGCCGCCCGCGCCACCATCGACCCGGCGACCTTCGTCTGGGTCGTCGTCGGTGACGCCTCGGTGGTCAGGCCCCAGTTGGAAGCCCTCGGCCTGCCGGTGGAAGTGCGTCCGGCGCAGTAGGCGGGCCTCAGAAGGTCAAAGGTCAGCGTTCTCCTCCCCCTTCATGGGGGAGGGGGACCCTCCGAAGCCGCGCAGCGGCGAAGGAGGGTGGAGGGGGCAGGGCTGACCAGACGCCCTCTACGCCGCCCGCAACGGCTCAATCTTCGCCAGCTCATCCCTTGCCGCAATCGCCGCCTTCGACAGGTCATGCTGCGTCTGCAGGTTCATCCAGAACTCCGCCGTCGTCCCGAACACCCGCGCCAGCCTAAGCGCCGTGTCCGAGGTCACCGGCTGCTGCTCGCGCACCACCCGCTCGATCCGCGTCCGGTCCTTGAGCCCCATGGCCCGCGCCAGGGCACCAGGCGTCAGGCCGTAGTCGGGCAGGAAGTCCTCGCGCAGGTGCGCGCCCGGATGGGCCAGGGGTTCGGCGAAGGTGGTGTAGTCGTGAGCGGTCATCCCGGCGTCCTCAGTGATAGTCCACGAACTCGACCTGCGGATCATAGCAAGATGTAGCGCGTCACGCTACGCGTTCTCGCCTTCCCCCGCTTGCGGGGGAAGTGTCGCGGCGCCTCGCGAAGCGAGGCCAGCGACGATGGGGGAACTTCAGCAGACGTCCCTCTCCGACCCTGGATCGGCTGCGCCGATCGGCGAGCCACCTCTCCCGCATGCGGGAGAGGACCGGCCGCCAACCAGCCACAGAAAAAGGGCAGAGCCTTGCGGCCCCGCCCTCTTCTCGTTCGTTCAGCGTGAGCTGAGCGTGGATCAGAAGTCCATCCCGCCCATGCCGCCCATGCCGCCCATGTCGCCGCCGCCGGCGCCGCCGCCGCTCGCCTTCTTCGGCGCATCGGCAACCGCCGCTTCCGTCGTGATCAGGATGCCGGCCACGGAAGCCGCGTCCTGGAGGGCGGTGCGCACGACCTTGGCGGGGTCGATGACGCCGGCCTTGATCATGTCGACATATTCCTCGGTCTGGGCGTTGAAGCCGTAGGTGGCCGAGGGGTTTTCCAGCACCTTGCCGACGACGATGGAGCCTTCGACGCCCGCGTTCTCGACGATCTGACGGATCGGGGCCTGGATGGCGCGGCGGATGATGGCGATGCCGGCGGTCTGGTCGGCGTTGTCGCCTTTCAGACCTTCCAGCGCCTTCGTTGCCTTCAGCAGGGCGATGCCGCCGCCGGGGACGATGCCTTCTTCAACGGCCGCACGCGTGGCGTTCAGGGCGTCGTCGACGCGGTCCTTCTTTTCCTTCACTTCGACTTCAGTCGAGCCGCCGACGCGGATGACCGCGACGCCGCCGGCCAGTTTGGCCAGACGTTCCTGCAGCTTTTCCTTGTCGTAGTCCGAGGTGGTGGACTCGATCTGGGCCTTGATCTGGCCGATGCGGGCCTCGATCGCGTCCTTCTCACCGACGCCGTCCACGATGGTGGTATCGTCCTTGGTGATGGTGACCTTCTTGGCCTTGCCGAGCATGTCGATGGTGACGTTCTCGAGCTTGATGCCGAGGTCTTCCGAGATCACCGTGCCGCCGGTCAGGACGGCGATGTCCTCCAGCATGGCCTTGCGGCGGTCGCCGAAGCCCGGGGCCTTGACGGCGGCAACGCGCAGGCCGCCGCGCAGCTTGTTGACGACGAGCGTGGCCAGGGCCTCGCCCTCGATGTCCTCGGCGATGATCAGCAGCGGGCGGCCCGACTGGACCACGGCTTCCAGGATCGGCAGCATCGACTGCAGCGACGAGAGTTTCTTCTCGTGCAGCATGATGAGGGGCTCCTCGAGCTGGACCTCCATCTTGTCGGCATTGGTGATGAAATAGGGGCTCAGGTAGCCGCGGTCGAACTGCATGCCCTCGACGACGTCGAGTTCGGTCTCGGCGGTCTTGGCTTCCTCAACCGTGATGACGCCCTCGTTGCCGACCTTTTCCATGGCCCTGGCGATCATGTCGCCGACTTCCTGGTCGCCATTGGCCGAGATGGTGCCGACCTGGGCGATTTCGGAGTTGGCGGAGACCTTGCGGCTGGAGGCCTTGATGTCGGCGAGGACGGCGGTGACCGCCTTGTCGATGCCGCGCTTCAGATCCATCGGGTTCATGCCGGCGGCCACGGCCTTGAGGCCTTCCTGGACGATCGACTGGGCCAGGACGGTGGCGGTGGTGGTGCCGTCGCCGGCCTTGTCATTGGTCTTGGAGGCGACTTCCCGGATCATCTGGGCGCCCATGTTCTCGAAGGCGTCTTCCAGCTCGATCTCTTTGGCGACCGAGACGCCGTCCTTGGTCGAGCGCGGGGCGCCGAAGGACTTCTGGATCACGACGTTGCGGCCCTTGGGACCGAGGGTGACCTTGACCGCATTGGCCAGGACGTTGACGCCGCGCAGCATCTTTTCGCGCGCGTCGGTGGAGAACATCACTTGTTTGGCAGCCATCTGGCAGCTCCTTGAAATAGGTGGTTGGTGGTTGGTGGCTGGTGATTTTTCGGGATCAGCGGCGGCGGCGAACCGGTCTCGGTCGCGCCAGCCACCAATCACCAATCACCAATCACTCAGCTGAGGACGCCGAGAACGTCCGATTCCTTCATGATGATCAGGTCTTCGCCGTCGATCTTGACCTCGGTGCCCGACCATTTGCCGAACAGGATGCGGTCGCCGGCCTTCAGGTCCATGGCGACGTGCTTGCCGTCCTCATCGCGGGCGCCGGGGCCGACCGAGACGACTTCGCCTTCCTGGGGCTTTTCCTTGGCCGAGTCGGGGATGATGATCCCGCCCTTGGTTTTGGATTCTTCTTCAACGCGCTTGACCAGCACGCGGTCGCCGAGCGGACGAAACGCCATTTGTCTGTTCTCCGGTTCTACTCTGGATTTTTCCGCCAGCCCGCAGGCATCCGGCTTTTGGCAGCCGAACCCCAAGAGTGCTAACGCGCCCTGCAAGTAGGGACGGGCTCTGCCAGCGTCAAGCGCGACCCGGTGGCTCAGGGGGGTGAATTTTTGACGACGTGTGCAGCGTCGTCAGCCTGACAGCGTCCTTGATGCGTTTCGCGGCGACCGTTCACGGCTGGTCAACCCTGACTGTAAATCGATCGCCAAGGACTCCGGCCGTAATTTCCACCTGATAGCCGCCTTGCCGGGCTCGGAGTGGAAGATGAGGATCTCGTTCCTCAGTCAGATCAGGCGCTGCGTCCGCAGTCTGCTCGCCGACACGGGTGGCAGCACGGCCATGACGTTCACCATTGCCCTGCCTGTGCTGGTCCTCGCCGTCGGTGGTGGCGTCGACCTGATGAACGCCATGTCTCACCGCCAGAAGATTGCCAGCGCCCTGGAGATCGCCTGCGTTCAGTCTGCGCTGGAGATCAACTACAAAATCGCCAACGGCAGCGAAGCCGAGGCCGACTTCGGACCCGGGACGGTTGTTCCCATCGCCAACGCTCGGATCAAGGCCGCCGGGATCACATCCGGCGTCGATGTCACGGGCACGACGTCACTGACCGACATCATCCTTGAAGCGCAAGGCGGTTCGGCTGCGCATTTTTCCCAGATCGCCGGTGTCACGTCCCTGCCGGTCACGGTCAAGCGTGAATGCCGTTTTGCACTGCCAGAGCAGGTCAAGCCCCCCGGCGAGACCCTGTTCACCGAGTCGTTCGAGCAGGGCCATTCGGTCGCCCGCAACTCCTGGACCGTCCTCGGGCAGAACGGCAACCGGCCCAGCGGGGCGGTGTGGAATGACTGGCAGACGCACAATGCCGGGGTCGAAATCAACGGCATTCCTCAGTTGTCAGGCGGCACGGTCCGGTTCGGCAATTTCTTCGCGGAGCTGGATTCGCACTGCTACGTTTCGGGTTGCAACTCCAACTCGGCCATGTCGCGAAACGTTCAGCTCCGGCCCGGGAACTACCGGGTCAGCTACTGGTATACGTCGCGCATCAAGAACAGCGCCTCCTCCTGGAGAGGAGCCGTGGCTTGTGGCGCAACCGAGACCGACCCCGCGGTGGCACCCTACCGATCGTGGAGTCAGGAAACCAACCGGATCGAAGTGTTTGTCGAGCGAGAGGGCGATTACAGTTTCGACGCCAGGAACATGGTCGATGTCTGTGTCTATGCCGATCAGTGGGTCCACAGGACGGTCGATTTCCAGGTCCAGGAGGCCGGCGAGTATCGCATCAGCTGGCGCGCCGCAGGCAGGCAGGACACGACCGGCGGGCTGATTGACCATCTGCAACTCTGCAGGGACGCCTGCCCATGACCGGGCGGCGACCGGAAACGAACTGGATTGACCGATTCCGTCGTCACGACGGCGGCGGCACAGCCGTTGAGTTTGCCATGGTCGGAGGCGTGTTCGTCACGCTTCTCCTGGGCGTGATCCAGATCGGACTCTTTTTTGTCTCCACCTTGCAAGTCCGTTCGGCAGTCGCCGAATCCGTGGCCTATGCGTCGGTCTTCTCCAACACCGCACTGTTCCCGGAAAGCCGTGATCAGGCCAAGGTCCGGGAGGCGATCTGCAAGGATCTCATGCTGGTTCTGAACTGCACCGAGACGCTGAAACTTGAACAGATGCCTCTGGAGTCCCTTCCGACGGGCACCCAGCCCATTGCCGGCACCCAGTTCGTCGGCGGGGTAGCCGGCGACGTGTTGGTAAGGCGCGCCGAGGTCGGGATTGTCACATTCGTTCCCGGAATGTCTTCGCTGACAGTCCGCACGTCTTCGATCTTTCTGCAAAGATGACCGCCCTTCAAAAACTCCTGAGGCGGCGGGTCAATGGCGTTCTGGCCGATGAGGGCGGAGCTGCGGCCGTCGAGTTCGCAATGATTGTCAGTGTCCTGCTCCTCCTGGCCGGTGGGGGCTATGATGCGAGCCGATTGACCACGGCGCGCCGTGATGCCGAACGCGTGGCCGTGGAGGTCAGCCAGACCCTGGCCGCCTGCACGACCAGCCCCTGTGTGCTCAAGGCCGGTCAGGCCATAATCTCGCGTCAGGACAATGCCTTCCTGACCACGGCGAAACCGACGATAGGCTGGGCCGCAGTCTCGCGCGTGAACGGCACCATCGTCGTCGGTTTCGGCAATATGACCTATCTGCCTGCCGACCTTCAGCAGGCAGCCCTGGCGGCCCTGCCCGACGATAATGACAACGGCGTCTGCAGCCTGGTGACGGCCAACATCAGCTCCATCGGCATCATTCAGGTCTGGTCGAGCTCTGCGGCAGGCGATCAACGCTATTTCATGTGCACCCTGCAATCGAAGGACGTGAAGGTCGTCTGAGCCGTCAGGGGCTCTGCACAGGCCTGGGCAGGGGCTCGTCCGGATCGATCCGGGCCCCGACCGCTCCGGGCGCCGATCCCGATGTCCGGCTGTCGCCTCGGTCGATGGCAAGGCCGTCGGGGATGAACGCCCGATGAACGGCGGCCTCGCGACGTGTTCAGACGCCCCTGCCTAGACCGTGGATCAACCCCGGCGGTTCGCCGTCCCCGGCCATGAAAGGACAGACCATGACGATGTTCCCGAAGATCGCCCTCGCCTCGCCGGCCCTGATCGGCGCCATGGCGCTCAGCCTCATGGCCGCCAGCCCGGCCGACGCCCAGAGCCGCCATCGCGACCGGGATCGCGACCACACCGATGACCGCACCGCGGACGTCCTGATCGGTGCCGCCATCGGGGCCCTGGCCGGCGCGGCGCTCGTGGCCGGCTCGAACGACGGCGACTGCGACTACTACCGCGGCGGCCGCTGCTACCGGAACCAGGGCCACTGGGAGCGCGAGCACGGCATCAACAGCCGCGACGGCTATGATCGCTACGAACGCCGGCTGGACCGCCGGGACCGCCGCGAATGGCGCCGCGACCGCCGCGACGACCGGCGATATGACCGCGACTATCGCTACGAGCGTCGCTGGTAGTCAGACCGTCATTCGTCCGGTCGCATCGTCCCTGACCCGACGGGAACGAGAGAGGCGGTCTCCGGAAGCCGGGGCCGCCTTTTTCATTGCTTTCGTCATCCTCCGGCGCGCGCAGCGCGACCGGGGGACCCAGCGGCGCCGAAGGCGATCTGTTCAGGCAGGGTGTCCGCGACAGCTTCGCGCTCTCGCGCGCCGCTGGGTCCCCCGGTCTTCGCGGCTACGCCGCTTCGCCGGAGGATGACGAAAGCAAGGGATCACACCATCAACCGCTTCATCAGCTCCGCCGTCGACGGGTCCAGCCCGGCAGACGGTTCCCCCGCCGCGACATCGGCCAGCACCGCCCTCGCCAGCGCCTTGCCCAGTTCGACCCCCCACTGGTCGAAGCTGTTGATGTCCTGGATCACCCCCTCGACGAAGGTCTTGTGCTCATACAGGGCGATCAGGGCCCCGACCGCCTCGGGCGACAGGGCGTCCATCAGGATCGTCGTCGAGGGCCGGTCGCCCGGGAAGGTCTTGTGCGGGGCCAGACGGTCGGCCTCGGCGGCGTCGGCGCCCGCCGCGATCAGCTCCGCCCGGGCCTCGGCCTCTGACTTGCCGACCATCAGCGCCTGGGCCTGGGCCAGGGCGTTGGACCACAGGGGCGCATCGCCCTCGCGCGCATCCATGGCGGCGTCGGTGGTGTGGCCGACGACGATGAACTCCGCCGGAACCACCATCGGCCCCTGATGGATCTGCTGGAAGAAGGCATGCTGGCCGTTGGTGCCGGGCTCGCCGAAGACGATCGGGCTGGTGGCGGTGTCGACGGGCGAGCCGTCGCGCTTCACCCGCTTGCCGTTCGACTCCATCTCCAGCTGCTGCAGGAAGGCCGGCAGCCGGCGCAGGCCGTGGGCATAGGGGGCGACGGTCCGGGCCATGCGTCCGCGACCCTCGACATTGTAGATCTGGGCCAGGGCCAGCAGCACCGGGGCATTGCACTCAAGATCCGCCTCGAGGAAATGCTCATCCATGGCCCGGGCGCCGTTCAGCACCCGCTCGAACACATCCCAGCCCAGGGCCACCGCCACCGACAGGCTGACCGCCGACCACAGGGAATACCGCCCCCCGACCCAGTCGCGGAAGGCAAAGGTCCGGCCACAGCCCCAGGCCGCGGCCTTGTCCGGCGCCGCCGTCACCCCGATCAGGTGATGGACCATCCGCTTGGGCGACAGGCTCTCGGCCAGCCAGGCCTTGGCCAGTTCGGCATTGGCCAGGGTCTCCTGGGTGGTGAAGGTCTTGGACACCACCACGACTAGCGTCGTCTCGGGGTCCAGCCCGGCTAGGGCCTCGCCCATTTCGCGCGGGTCGATATTGGCCACGAACCTCAGGTCGATGACCGGCTCCAGCGGCCGCAGGGCGTCCCACAGCAGGCGCGGTCCCAGGTCCGACCCGCCGATGCCGATATGGACGATGGCCGTGAACGGCTGGCCGGTGCCGCCGCCCTCGGCGCCCGAGCCGATGTCGGTCGCGAACCGGGCCATGGCCTTGCGCGCCGCAGCGACCTCTGCGGAGACGGGCTCACCGAGCGCCCGGAAATCGGCGTCGTCGGCCGCCCGCAGCGCCGGATGCAGCACCGCCCGACCCTCGGTATTGTTGACCGCCTCGCCGCCGAACAGGGCCTTGCGCCGCCCCTCGACGTCACAGGCACGGGCCAGGTCCAGCGCGGCCTCGAACCCTTCGGCGCTCCAGGCCTGTTTCGACAGGTCCAGATACAGGCCCGCGGCGTCCACCCCCATCCGGTCGACCCGGCCGGGATCGGTCGCGAACTGGTGCAGGATGCGTCCGTCGGCGTCCTTGCGGGCGACGGCGCGAAGCATGTCGAGGGCCTGGGTGCGGGCGGTCATCGGGCGAACTCGGAATTCGGAAGGGTAAACCCTCGTTTACGGGTCGGGCGTAAGCCGGTTCAACGCCGAATCCGCGATTCGGCCAACTATATGAGGTTTGCCATGTCCTGCGGCGTCGCCCTGGCGGTCTCCCTGCTGCTCACCGACCCCAATATCGCCCTGGCGGCGGCCGTTCCGCCGCCCGCCGCCGATGCGCCGGTCTCCGTCGCGGGGGAGCCGTTGTTCGCCGAGATCGTCAGCCGCTCCGGTGCCCTCAAGGGTGTGGTCCAGGGCTGGATCGACGCCGGGGTGATCCAGCAGTCCGACTTCGCGACGGGCGAAGCCTTCACCGGCTTCCGCGGCCGCGCCGTCGAACTGGCCGACCTCGACATGCAGGGCCACATGGTCCTCAAGGAGCGCGGCACGGACGGTGACCTGAAATGCATCCTGCGCGGCATCGCCGAGGACATTCCGGTCAGGATTGCCGCCGTCGAGGCCGCCACCACCCCCGCCGAACGCCGCCTCGCCCTCGAGGAACTGCACTACCTCCTCAACGACAACGTCGAAGTCATCACGGCCCCGCCCCAGCCTGAAGTCTAGACCGTTCGTGGATGGGTGAGGCGGCGTCCGGGCCCTTCACCGGCGATGGCTGTTCATCACAACGGACACAACGAGGGTCACAACGGACACCACGGGTCCGGTGAGCCGCCGGTACCGCACCTCTTGTCGGAACAGGTAGACGGTGCCCGGAATTGCGCGAGGGCATCGTATCACCGCGGCGAACGCCGCGATCTCGAGCCAATCGAGGAACCTCGACATTGACACCGCTCCGGTCCCGTCGTGTCCGTGGGGACCCTCGTTGTGTCCGTCGTGCTGAACCTGCCAATCCCTGCAACTCGCCAGAAGGCGCGGCCAATCACGACGCTCCCGGGCGCTCAAGCCCTCTCCCGATGGGAGAGGGTTGCATCAACGCCTCCACCACCACCCCTTCGGTCAGCAGTTGCGGCAACACCTGCGGTTCCGCCGAACCCGGCGCATACAGCAGATACAGCGGCACACCCGACCGTCCGTGGCGCTGCAGCTCGGCGGTGATGGCGTCATCGCGCCGGGTCCAGTCGCCGACCAGATAGACGGCGTTTGATCCTTCGATCGCGGCCTTCACGCCCGCCGTGGCAAGCGAGGTCCGCTCATTGATCTTGCAGGTCACGCACCAGTCGGCGGTGAAATTGACCAGCACCGGCCGGCCCTGGGCCCGGGCCGTCTCGACCGCCGCAGCCGACCACGGTGCGCTCGCGGGGCCGGCGCCATGGGCGGGAGCTGCCGGGCCAATGGCGGGGGCGGGAACCCGGGCCGCAACGATCAGCGCGGCCCCCGCCAGCAGCAGGGCCGCGACGCCGGCGGTCAGATGGAACACGCCTCTCCGCCCGAAGCCGCGCTCGGCCTGGCCGATACCGATCAGCCAGACACCCAGCGCCAGCAAGAGGCCCGCCGTGAACAGCAGGCCCAGCGCCTCGGGCCCGGTCTGGCGGCTGAACACCCAGGCCAGCCACAGGGCGGTCGCATACATGGGGAAGGCCAGAAAATTCTTCAGCCGCTCCATCCATGGCCCGGGCCGCGGCAGCCGGGCCAGCAGTCCGGGCGTCAGGCTGATCA
>JBEIJS010000020.1:0-27131 GCA_040380105.1 Caulobacteraceae bacterium
CCGCCGCCCAACTCCGGCCTCCGCCCCTCGCTCACAACCCGGTCCAGCCGCGCCTGCGCCGCCCCGATCGCCTGGTCGATCCGCGCCACCTTCTCCTCCAGCAGCGCATCCGCCGAGCGCTTCCGCTCGATCTCGTCCAGCCGGGCATCATTGGCCCCTTTGAACGCCTCGAACGCCGCCATCATTTCATGCATGGCGGCGCGCGCCTCGGGCGTGCCCGAGACGGGTTTGGTCTCTTTCATGGTCTCTCCGCTTTCAGTGTCTCCCTCCCCTTCATGGGGAGGGACGGCGAGGCGGAGCCGAGCCCGGGTGGGGAAGTCGGCCGCCGCTTCGGTCGTTGTGGTTCGCCGTGCCCCACCCGGATCGGCTGTCGCCGATCGTCCCTCCCCATAAAGGGGGGGGAGAGCCCGTTCCTCGTCCCGGTCATTCGGGTTAGGGTCCGCCCGTGACCCGCTTCACCCCCCTCGAATCAGACATCCTCGACGCCCTGGCCTGGGACCTGCGCGACATTGCGCCGGACCTCGCCGGCCAGTTCGCCGAATCCCTGCCCGGTTCGCGCCGCAACACCGGCTCCGGCCTGTTCACCGAACTGATCGTCGACCGGTCCCGGCCCCCGCCCCTGACCACCCCGACCGGCCGGTTCGGTACCGTCCACGCCATGGTCGGCGACCTGCCGGACCCCATCGCCTTCCAGGCCGAGCTGCGGCAGGGCCGGCTGCTGGCCCTGCACGGCGACGCCTATGGCCAGGACACCCGCGCCATCGACTTCGCCCGCGTGCCCTTCGACCAGGTCTTCACCCTGGACGAACACGGCGAGTCCATCGCCTTCGATCCCGCGGCCCTGATGCCGCCCAGCCCCCTGCTGGACCTGCACCAGCACACCGACCACGAGCCGCCGCTTCCCGTCTCCCGTCCAGCACCCATGACCGTTGCCGAGGTGCAGACGCTTCAGAACGAGAAGCTGCAGGGCCTCATCGCCCTGTTCGGCAAGGTCGTACCCGCATCTCCCGAGGCCGCGGCCGAGGAAAGCCCGCCGGACAAGGCGGACCGGACCACCGTCCTCATCGGCCTGTGGGTCTTCCTCGGTGCCTTCGCATTTCTGGCCGTCTTCCTCTTCGACATTCCGTTCGTCTTCGCCCTCATCCTCGTCGGCGTCCTCGGACAGGCGCTGCACAAGCCGAAGGTCCTGGACGCCCTCACCCGGGCGACCCGTCGTCTCGGCCAGTACGAATACCGCCCGCCCGAGCGCTGAAATCCGTGAACTTGCGCGCGATTGACACCCACCAAAGGGCGTGGTCACCGTTAACCATGGTCAAGTTTGGAATGGCTTCAATGTCCAGAGTTCTCGCCGCGACGGCCACGGTCGCCGCCCTCATGTCCGCCGGTGCCGTCCAGGCCGCCGACCGCTGCGGAGCCCAGACCCATATGCGGTTCGGCGAGACCCGGGCCTATTTCGGCAATACGCTCGCGGCCTGCCGCCCCGACGGCTATTGCTCGGCCGTCGTGGCCATCGCCGACCCCACGGGTCAGGCCGCCTGGCGGCATCAACTGCGCGTCGCCCGCCCCAGCCCCGGTGCCGACTATCTGGTCGAGCTGGCGGCGACCGACCCCATGCCCGTCGCCGGCGTCATGCGCTTCACCACCCCCGGCCAGACCGTCGACCCCGGTCCCTGGCTGGTCCCGACCTCGCCCGGCTCCAACGAATACCGCGTCAGCGACCCGATCCTGACCCGCTCCCTCGTTTCCGGCCTGCGCCGCCAGCGCATCGCCCGCTGGGACTACAGATCCGCCGACGGTCCGGCCGAGGCCTATTTCTCCCTCATGGGCATGACCGCCGCCCTCAACTGGATCGACTGCCGGGGTGCCGGAAGCGCGTCCTGACCCGGACTGGCGGTCGCACATCAGGCCCGGCATAGTCGGCTCCTCACGTCAGGGATCACCGATGCGCCTTTCGATACTCACGACCGCCCTGCTCCTGGCCTGCGCCGCGCCCGTCGCTGCGCAGACGCCCCCTGCCCCGCCACCAGCCGCGCCCGCCGCGCCCGCCGATGCGGCCTCGCCCGAGGCCATCGTCGCAGCCCTCTACGAGGTCATCTCCGGCGACATCGGCGTGGCCCGTGACTGGGACCGTTTCCGCGCCCTCTTCCATCCGACCGCCCGGCTCATGCCCACGGGCCAGAACGCCCAGGGCGTCGGCGTGGTCCGCTCGATCACCCCGGACGAATACATCACCCTCGCCGAGCCCGCACTCGTCGGCCAGGGCTTCCATGAGCGAGAGATCGCCCGCCGCAGCGAGCGGTTCGGCCATATCGTCCACGTCTGGACCACCTACGAAGGCCTGCACAGCCTCTCGGATCCCCGGCCCTTCGTCCGCGGCATCAACAGCATCCAGCTCTTCCATGACGGCAGTCGTTGGTGGATTCTCAGCGTTTACTGGCAGGGCGAATCCCCGGCACAGCCGATCCCGCCGGAATATCTCCCCGCCGCGGGCTGACACTCAGCCAGCCCGGAACCGCGCGCCCGGCAGCATCGGGAAGGTCACCAGCGACACCTCCCAGAGCTCGACCTCGACCAGCACCCGCAGCCGCCCTTCCCGGCGCGCCCGGCGGCTGCGAAAACCGATCGACAGCCCGTCCAGCGCGCCCGCCCGCGACAGGGCGCGGGCGAACCGCGCTTCCGCCGACCAGTCCATGATCCGTCCACGGACGAACAACCCGCGCTCGTCCTCGACCATATGGTCCCAGACACCGACCACCGCCCGATCCTCGTGCTGATGCAGCATCCGCACGCCCCCGGCACCCGTCTTCGCCAGACTGGCCGCAAACGCACCCCGCGCGACCACATCCCCGTTCAGATCGGCCACACCCCAAAGGGAGGCATAGTCGGTGATCCGAAGTGGCTGGTGGCGGGTGGCGCGTGACGAGGACGCCGCGTCGGAAAACGGATTGCCCGAAGTCATCGACCTGAGCGCGAACCCGGGCGCCACCTCACTCGCCACTCGCCACCCGCCACTTGTCACTCATCTGCCGCTCCACCCGCTCCACCGCGGCCCGCGTCGCCAGGCTCTGCTCCTCCAGCCGCGCCAGCCGCTCGGCCACCAGCCGCTGCTCCCCGACCTGTTCCTCCAGCGTCGCAATCCGCGCCGCCGCCCCTCCCGCCCAGACCAGGCCGCCGACCGTCTGCACCGCCAGCGCCGCGATCACGGCGACGGGGATTTTTCTGGTGTCGATCATGCCTCTTTCCCAAGGTGGTTGGTGATTGGTGGTTGGTGGTTTGTTATTGCGCTTGCGGTTCAGATCGGTGCGGCAACCACGGTGCATCCAGCCACCAATCACCAATCACCAACCACCTCGTCACGCCCCCACCCCCGCCATCCGCCGCCGCTCCTCGTCCGTCAGGAAGGTCGCCGCAGTCAGCCGCGCCCAAAGCGCATCGCGCTCGGGCTGCAAGGCGGGCAGTCCGTCCAGATCGGCCTCGATCCTGATCCCCGCGAACCGTCCCCCCAGCCACCCGCTGAGCGCCGCCGCCGTCTTCCTCACCAGCGGCACCACCGTTCCCCGCCAGAAGGCCGCATTGGCCTCGCGATAGTTGGCATAGGTCGCGTCCCCGGGAATCCCCAGCAGTTGCGGCGGCACGCCGAACGCCAGCGCAATCTCCCGCGCCGCGGCATGTTTCCCGGCGATGAAGTCCATGTCCGCAGGCGTCCAGCTCATCGGCTTCCAGTCCAGCCCGCCCTCCAGGATCATCGGCCGCCCGGCGTTCAGCGTCCCCGCATGGCTCGTCTCGACCTGCCCGCGCAGCGCCTCGAACTGTTCGGCCGTCAACCGCTCCCCGTCCTTGGCCCCATAGACCAGCGCACCCGATGGCCGCGCCGCATTGTCCAGCAGCGCCTTGTTCCAGGCCCCCGAAGCATTGTGCACATCGATCGCGAACGCCGCCGCCTCCAGCGGCGAAAATCCGTAGTGATCGTCGGTCGGATGAAACAGCTTCAGCTGCATCACCGGCGACCAGCCGTCCGCTGCCCGCCCGATCCGGATTGACCGTCCGTCTACGGAATATTCCCAGGCCTCAGGCCAGCCGGCCCGCCCCGGCACCACCTTCACCCGGTCCGGCCGCAGCGTCCAAAGCTCCTCCGGCGTCTCCTCCCCGACCGCCTCGGCATAGGCATTGCCCGCCGTCTGCAGGGCACCGTACAGCGCCTCCAGCCACTCAGCCCCCGACTGCTCCGGGTTCGGCCTTGCCAGCAGCGCCGCCAGCGGATGATCGTCGCGCCGCACCCCATCGGCGAACACCACCAGCGGCGTCGACGCCGCCGCCTCCGCGATCATCCGCACACAGCGATAGGCCACGGCGTTCTTCGCAAACCCTTCCTCGGCCAGATGGGCATAGTCGCGCGGCGTCCACCGTACCCGCCCGCCGGCCGTGAGCGCGATCAACGGCCCGACCCGGCTGTCCTTGGTCTCGGGCGCAGAGATGCGCCGCCGGCCTGCAAAGGGCCGTCGCCAATCAAACATGGAAATCCCCATCGTTTTCCTCCTCCCCCCCCCCCCTGGGGGAGGGGGACCGCCGGAACGGCGGTGGAGGGGGCAGTG
The DNA here is from genome assembly GCA_040380105.1 of Caulobacteraceae bacterium. Lineage (GTDB taxonomy): Bacteria > Pseudomonadota > Alphaproteobacteria > Caulobacterales > Caulobacteraceae > Brevundimonas. The sequence goes on from JBEIJS010000020.1 coordinate 4,593, forward strand.
CCCCGCCCCCCTGATCTCACAACCCCCGCACCCGCGGCCCCGCCCTCGGTGCGGGCAGCAGATGCGTCACTGCCCACACCAGGGCGTCAGCCCGGTCGGGACTGCGCCCGCCGCCGTCCGCCGACCCCAGCGCCATCAGTTCCTCTTCCAGCGCCGGAAACGCCCCGCAGTGCACGACCCGGCCCTGTTCATAGAGCGCCGCCACCGGCTCGGCCCGCGCCGCCTTGCCCCGGCTGGCATGGACCAGCCGGATCGGGACCTCACAGCCACCGTGGGCCAGCACGGTCCGCACCATTTCGCCACCCTGGTTCTTCTCGGCCACAATCTCGCGCGCACCGAACTCCCGCGCCGTCTGTGCCACGAGGTTAGCCCAGCCCTGCGGCGACTCCCCGCCCTCGACCGGTCCGCCAGCACATAGGCACATTTGTCCCTGCGCCCGACGACCACGATCCCGCAGGCGTCACCGCCCGCGCTCGCCGGCGGATCGACCGCCACCACAATCTGCTCCAGCGACGCCGGCCGATGGCCGCGCGCCCGCGCCAGATCCTCGGCCCGGAACAGCGCGCCCTCGGCCTCGACCATCAACCCCTCCAGCTCCTGCGCCTCCAGCCGTGTCCCGGCGTAGAGCGCGCGCAGATGCGCCAGAAACCCCGGCGACAGATGGCCGGCATTCGCCTGCGTCCCGGCCCGGTCCACCACCACACGCTGCTCCCCCAGCAACCGGCGCAGCGCCGGGATCGGCCGCGGCGTGGTGGTCACCACCAGGCGCGGATCATCGCCCAGCCGGAGCCCCAGCCTCAGGTTGCCGAGCACCAGCTCCGGCCTCCGCCAGGCGCAGAATTCATCGGCCCAGCCATGGTGGAACTGCGGGCCTCTCAGACTGTCGGGGTCCTCGGCCGAGAAGGCGTGGGCCTCGCTGCCGTTCGGCCAGACCAGACGCCGCCGCCCCGCTTCCCAGCGCGGACGTTTCGCCCGCTCCGGCAAGGCTTTCAGCCCCGAAGGCCCCTCGACCATGACCTCGCGCACATCATGCAGCGTCGGCCCGACCAGGGCGAACCGCCGGTCGCTTATCTCGGCCAGATGGTTGATCCACCAGGCCCCGGCAAACGTCTTGCCCGCCCCGCGTCCGCCCAGCAGCACCCAGGTGCCCCAGTCCTTTGACGCAGCGGGTGCCTGATGCTCATGCAGACTGAACCGGCTCCCGACCAGTTCGTGCAACTGGCCAGCATCCAGGCTCGACAACGATTCCCTTCGATTCCAGAACGGCGTTGAGGCGATCGAGACGGGTCTCCAGTTCGGCCCGCATTCGTTCGAGGTTTTCCGGGGTATCGTCACGATGTTTCATCTCACCCTCTTCCAGCTGACGACCGCCTGATTGCGGCGAAGACGACAGCGCCACGACGGCCCGACCCGAACGGGCGAAGACGCCTGCGGCCCGCACCCGTCGCTCCGCCGCGACCAGGTCGTCCGCCGTCGGGGCGGCGGCCTTCAAGACCGCCAGGTCCGCATCGATGATCGCCATAAGGTCATCCTGCCGCGCGCCGGCCCATGCCGCCGCCCGCGCCGCCCTGTCCTGATTTCCCGTCATGCCCAAAGAGTAGGCGACCAGCGGAGCCCGGCGGACAAATCGCCGATAAAAACTTCAATATCCTGATTTAAAACAGTTTTATTGCGCAAACCCGACTATGGATTCGCGAACTGTCAGCACAGCGTCACACCGCTGGACGGTGGATCTTCAGGGCCTTGCCCGGGCCGGCTGCCCGTCTGCAGAGTCATCCGGCGTCAGGGCTGCGCCCAGGGCACCGAGCAATGCGCTCACCTGGATCGGTTTGCCGACATGCCCGTCCATGCCCGCTTCCCGGCATCGCTGGACCTGCTCCGGCTGAACATTGGCCGTCAGGGCAATGATCGGCGTCCGTCCGGTGGCACCGCCCAAGGCCCGGATGGCCCGGGTCGCATCCAGCCCGTCCATGACCGGCATATGCACATCCATCAGGATCAGGTCATAGGCCCCGGTCCGCGCCGCTTCGACCGCCTCGGCCCCGTTGCACACCGTCTCCAGCGCCAGTCCAAATCCGCCGAGGATCGCCGTCACCAGTTCCCGGTTCGGTGCCGCGTCATCGGCGATGAGGATTTTTATCCCGCCGGGTATCGCGCGGGCTTCCGCTTCAGGCGCGTCCGGCGTCGCCAGGGTTTCAACCATCGGCACTTCGAACCAGAAGGTCGAACCCAGACCCGGTCGGCTGTCCACGCCGATCTCGCCCCCCATCATCTCGATCAGACGGCGCGAGATGGCCAGGCCCAGCCCGGTGCCGCCATAGACCCGCGTGGTCGAGGCGTCTGCCTGGATGAACCGGTTGAACAGGGCGTCGATCTTGTCCGGCGCAACCCCGATACCGCTGTCCGTCACCGCGACTCTCAGATGGCCGTTCGCCGCCACCGACATCTCCAGTCGAACGACGCCCACGGCCGTGAATTTCAGGGCATTGGACAGGAAGTTCAGCGTCACCTGCCGCAGTCGGCCCGCATCCCCCATCAGTCGGGCGGGCAGATCGGCGGCAATCACCGTCTCCAGCTTCAGACCCTTGGCCTCGCACTGGGTTTCCACCATGGCGACAGCACCCTCGGCCAGGGCACGCGGATCAAACGGCTCCGGATCCAGATCAACCGCATCGGCCTCCAGCTTGGAATAGTCGAGAATGTCGTTGATGACGCCCAGCAGCACCTCGCTGGCCGTGGCGATCCGGTCCGCATATCTGCGCTCGGTCTCAGGCAGGTTCGGGCTGTCCTGCAACAGGCCCGAGAAGCCGATCACACTGGTCAGCGGCGTCCTCAGCTCATGGCTCATATTGGCCAGAAACTCCGACTTGGTCCGGGCTCCGGCCTCCGCGACATCGCGTGCCGCGATCAGCTGGTCTTCCAGCGCCTTGGTCTGCGACACGTCGCGGACAACGTCCTGAAACTCCAGCGCCCGCCCCCTGGCGTCGCGGATCACCTTCGGATGGGCCTCCAGCCAGACCGTCTGGCCGTCCTTGCGCAGGCCGCGATAGGGCACGCGCGGCGAGGGTGCGCCCGGTCCGGCCTTGGCATAGGCGGCGAAGGCGCGCCGCGCGCTGGCGACGTCCTCAGGGTGCATGAACCTCCAGAACGGGCGGCCGACCAGCTCCTCAGGCCGATAACCCATGGCCTCCTCGAGGGAGGGCGAAACGTAGCGGAAGACGCCATCCATCCCGTAGGTGGCAATGATGTCCGTCGCATTGTCCGCCAGCAGCCTGAAGCGCGCCTCGCTGGCGGCGATCCGTTCGTGGGCCCGGAGGCTGTCGGTCACATCCTGGAAGACGCCGAACAGGGCAATGACCGCACCCGATTCATCGCATTCCGGACGACACTGGGACGATACGGTCCGTGTTTCTCCATCCTCCCGGATGATGCGCAGCTGGAATCCTCCACCGATCCCGGTCTCGATCGCCTGCCGGCAGCAATCGGCCACCGTCTGGCGATCGTCCGGATGGTAACAGCCGATCGCGTCGTCAAGATTGGGATCGAAACTGTCCCGGCTCTTGCCATGGATCCGGTAGACCTCGTCTGACCAGGTGACCGCCCCGCTTGCCGCATCAAGCCGCCAGCTGCCGACGCCCCCCAGCGCCTCGGCCATGCCCAGGGTCTCGACCAATTTGGTCTGCACCCGTTCGGCTTCCTTTCGGGCCGTGATGTCCCGGACATGGTCGTGAATCTCGAACAGACCGCCATCCGGATCGAAAATCGGCCGGGGTGATGCCTCAAGCCACACGACAGACCCGTCCTGCTTCAGGGCCCTGTATTCGAACCGCGGCTTTTCGGAAGGACCGGCCGCCACACTGGCTGCAACATCGGCGCGGGCTTGAGGAAGGTCATCGGGGTGGACGAAATCGGCCCAGTTCCGACCGATCAACTCGGCGGGCGTGCGGCCCAGAACCGCTTCCGCCGAAGGCGAGAGATAACGGAACGTCCCGTCCGGCGCATAGCAGGCAATGATGTCCGTCGCCGTCTCGCTCATCAGCCGGAACAGGGATTCGCTGCGTTCCAGTCGCTCCCTGGAACGGACCACCTCGGTCACATCCTGGAACACGCCGAACAGGGCGACCGTCCGGCCTTCCTGATCCTGTTCGGTCGCCGCCTGGGTCACGACGAGACGTTCCCCGAGCGTGGGGGTCCGGAGCCGCAATTCGAGCTCATACCCCTCACCGGTCGCGATGGCCCGCGACACGGCGTCGGCCAGCACGGTGGCATCGTCGGGATGATAGGACGCCAGAAGGGCTTCGCGGTTGGGCTCGATCTCCCGCGGCGCATAGCCGTGGATTCTGTAAACCTCGTCTGACCAGGTGATTTCGCCGGTCTCGACCTCATATCGCCAGTTGCCGACTCCGGACATCTGCTCCGCCAGGCGAAGGAGATTCAACTGCTCTGCCTGCCCCTGCTGGGCGGCCGTCTGTTCGAACATTCTTCCGGCAATCGCAGCGATCTGGTCGAGCGTCGCCAGTTCAGAGGCGACCGGGGCCGGCCTCGGCTTCGAATCCATGATGCCGACCGCACCCACAGGTTCACCCTTGCGGGTGCTCACCGTGGCGCCCGCAAAAAATCTCAGGAACGGCTCTCCGACGACCATCGGATGATCCTTCAGGACCGGATGAAGAGTCAGATCCTCAATGACCAGATGAGCGCCCGGGCCCATTTTGACCAGAAGATTGCTGACACTGACGTCCCGCGGCAGGACGCCTTCCGCCGCCGCGCCCCCCGAGCGAAACACCGCAAGGTCGTCCTGGATGAAGGAAACAAGGCCGAACGGCACCTTCAACTGGCTGCAGAGCAGGGCCGTCAGATGGTCGAACGGCGTATCGAGTTCCAGACTGGGCTGTTGCTTCACCTTGACCACCTTGTCCCGGGTACGGATGACAGCAGATCACAAGCAAACGAACTTTTGGTTAGCGGCCGGTCGAAATCACCCGCCCCGTTCGAGGTTCCACTCCGGCGCCTCGAAATCCAGCGCATCCTCGGGATCCTTCAGGGCCAGTTCCGACACTGTCTGGCCACGGACGGAAACGCCCGCCGCATGCACACTCTCGGGATCGCCCGAGATCAGCGGATGCCAGTCGGCCAGTCCCCGTCCCTCATGGATCCGCCGATAGCCGCATGACTTCGGCATCCACCCCAGCTGTTCGATATTCCAGGGCGTCAGCTTGATACAGTCGGGCACCTGGGCGCGCCGGTTGGCATAGTCGACACAGGTGCACCGATCGCTGTCGAACAGTTTGCAGTGCACCCGGGTGGGTACGACCTTGCCCGTATCCTCGTCCTCGAACCGCACCAGACAGCACAGGCCACAGCCGTCGCAAAGGCTCTCCCACTCCTCGCGGGACATCTGTTCCAGACGCTTGGTTTGCCAGAAGGGCCGTTCCATCGGCGGCCTCTTACCCGGATCGGACGGCCCTGTCGCCGTCCGCGGACCGAACACCCGGGGCGCACAGCCGGTGGCCACAGCACCCTGCACCGCCTATATGGCCGCCTTCGGCCGCGCAGCCTCCCCGCTGTGCCGCGTATCCAGGTTTCGCATGGCTCCCCGTCCTCCGCTCGTCGCCCTCAAGAACGTCCGTCTCCAGGACGGCCAGCGCCCGCTGTTCGACGGGGTCGATATTGCCATCGAGCCGCGCACCCGGGCCGCCCTCGTGGGCCGCAACGGGGCCGGCAAATCGACACTTATGAAGATGGTCATGGGCCTGATAGAGCCCGACGCCGGTGACCGCTCTGTCCAGGCCGGCACCCGCTTCGCCTATGTCGCCCAGGAGCCGGCCATCACCGGCGAGACCCTGCTCGACTACGCCGCCTCGGAAGGGGCCGAGCGCTGGACCGCCGAGGCCTGGCTGGCGACCTTCGGCCTCGATCCCGCAAAGCCGGCCGTCAACCTGTCCGGCGGCGAGATCCGCCGCGCCGCCCTGGCCAAGGCCTTCGCCGAAGAGCCCGACCTGCTGCTGCTCGACGAGCCGACCAACCACCTCGACATCCTGGCCATCGAACTGCTGGAGGAGGAGCTTCTTCAGGCCCGCTTCTCGGTCCTGGTCGTCAGCCACGACCGCGCCTTCCTCAACCGCGTCACCCAGTCCTGCCACTGGCTGGAGGGCCGCCGCGTCCGCACCCTGAACAAGGGCTTTGCCGCCTTCGACGAATGGGCCGGCAAGGTTCTGGAGGAGGAGGCCGAATCCCTGCGCCGCCTGAACAAGGCCATCGAGCGCGAGACCTACACCTTCTACCGCTCCATCACCGCCCAGCGCACCCGCAACGAGGGCCGCGCCCGCGCTCTCAACGCCATGCGCGAGGATCGCGCAGAACGGGTCAAGGACATCCCGCGCGAGCTCAACCTCGGTGTCGATTCCGGCGGCCTGTCGGGCAAGCTGGTGGCCGAACTCAAGGGCGTGACCAAGGGCTTCGGCGAGCGCACCGTCATCAAGCCGTTCAGCACCCGCGTCATCCGCGGCGACCGGCTGGCCATCGTGGGCCCCAACGGCGCGGGCAAGACCACCCTGGTCAAGATCCTGCTCGGCCAGCTCAAGCCGGACGAGGGCACGGTCCGCCTCGGTGCCAATCTGGAGCCCGTCTATCTGGACCAGTCGCGCGAGGGCCTGCGCAGCGACATGACCCTGTGGGACGCCCTGACCCCCGGCGGCGGCGACAGCGTCCTGGTGCGCGGCGTGTCCAAACACGTCGCCGCCTATGCCAAGGACTTCCTGTTCCAGGAAGGCCAGCTCCGCCAGCCGATCTCGACCCTGTCGGGCGGCGAGCGCAACCGCCTGCTGCTCGCCCGCGCCCTTGCCAAGCCCGCCAATATGCTGGTCCTCGACGAGCCGACCAACGACCTCGACATGGACACGCTCGACAAGCTGGAAGAGCTGCTCGAGACCTATGACGGCACCCTGATCCTGGTCAGCCACGACCGCGACTTCGTCGACCGTCTGGCCACCTCGACCATCGCCATGAACGGCCGTGGCGACATTGTCGAAACCCCCGGCGGCTGGACCGACTTCATCCGCCAGAACCCGGGCTTCCTCCAGCCCGGTGCCAACCCCCGCCCGCAGGACAAGGACGCCGCCCAACGCGCAGCCGCCGCCGACGAGGCGCGTCGGGTCGAGAAGGCGGAGCCTTCTGACCGCGCCTCCACCAAAAAGCCCGGCAAGCTGACCTTCAAGGACGCCCACCGCCTGAAGGAGCTCGAGGGCCTGCTGGCATCCCTGCCCGAGGACATCGCCCGCCACGACGCCACCCTGTCCGACCCCGACCTCTACACCCGCGACCGCAAGGCCTTCGACCGCTCCACCACCAACGCCGACCGCGCGCGGTCGCTGCTGGCGGCGGCTGAGGAAGAATGGCTGGAGCTGGAGGCGAAACGGGAAGCCCTGGCCAGCAGCTGACCGCCCGACGGCCCTGGAATCACGCCTTTCGAACGAATTTCCGGGCTGAAACGCGCGCCTGTGCAGAAGTCACAAGACTTTCACATGTCGAAGAAAATTCGAAGATCGACACAGGCTGCCGCCCATCCTGCACGATTTATCCCCAGGACCGCCCACAGACGGTCGTTCCGGACCGCTTGCCACATCCGCGGATCGGAGCGAGCTTGATCAGGCCGAGGGACACGGCGGCGCGGAAACCCGGGGAGACCCGGGGATCAAGGCGGACCGGCCCGGCTCTCTGATCGAACGCACCGGGGGGTTTCGACCCCGACGGACGGGAGACAGGATCAAGGCCCAAGGGACCCTTCAAAGGCTTCGGCCGGAGAAGACCGGAGGGAACCGGATCGGGATCGATGGACGGCGCGGGGCTCGACCTCGTGGAACGCCGGAGACCAGGAGCGCGACAGGATACAGCTGACCATCACCGGGGTTCGCCTCGCTGATGCCGAAGCCAGGGCCCTGAACCTCAATGGCCAAGTCCAACCCGGACTTGGCGAGGGGACGAGGAAAACCGGTTCGCCGGGGATCTTCGTCCCCTCGCTCAATTCTGGGCTGCCCTATGCTCGCGACCCGGTCGCTCGCGGCTTGAGGGCGGTCCATCGTCATCCCCCGACCTGATCGGGGGATCGCCCAAGCCGTCTCCTCCCCCTCCTGGGGGAGGTGGCACGGCGCAGCTTCGCGCCGTGACGGAGGGGGCAGGGCCGCACCGTCCTTCCACCGCCCCCTTCCCCTTAGCCCGCCTGAGCCGTAAAACTCGGCCATGACCTTGCGTGGGAATCGCCGCTTCTCGACCGACCGCCGCGCCCTTCTGGCCGGTGCCGGTGCCCTCGCGGCTACGGCAGCCCTCGCCGGCTGCCAGCGCGCCGAGGCGCCCGTCGACGAAGAAGGCCGCGTCCGCCTGCGTTTCGCCACCGACTGGCGGGCCCAGGCCGAGCACGGCGGCTTCTACCAGGCCCTGGCCTCGGGGGCCTATGCCAGGCGCGGCCTCAACGTCGAGATCATCCAGGGCGGCCCGGGCGTGAATGTGCCCCAGCTTCTGGCCTCGGGTGCCGTCGAGCTGGGCATGGGCTCCAACAGCTTCATCCCGATGAACCTGGTCGCCGAGGGGGCTCCGGTGAAGGCCGTCGCCGCCTTCTTCCAGAAGGACCCCCAGGTCCTGATCGCCCACCCGGACCCGGCGCTGGAAACCATCGCCGACCTCGCGGACCGCCCGTTTCTGCTCGCCACCGCCTCGCGTGACGCCTTCTGGGTCTGGCTCAAGGCCAGATACGGCTTCACCGACGACCAGGTCCGGACCTACAATTTCAACCCCGCGCCCTTCCTCGCCGACGAGCGGGCGGTGCAGCAGGGCTATCTGACCAGCGAGCCCTACAGCATTGAACAGGCCGCCGGTTTCAGCCCCCGGGTCTTCCTGCTGGCCGATGAGGGCTATCCCTCCTACGCCGCCATGGTCCTGGCCCCCAATGCCTTCGCCCGCGACAACGCCGCCGCCCTGCGCAGCTTCATCGCCGCCTCGGCCGAGGGCTGGCGCGACTATATCCAGGGGGACGGCCAGACGCCCCAGAACCGGGCCGCCGACGCCTTGATCCGCAAGGCTAATCCCGAGATGACCCAGGCCATCCTCAACCAGGCGCGGGCAAAGCTGAAGGCCAACGGCATCGTCGACGGCGGCGACGCCGCCCTCTACGGCCTCGGCACCATGACCGCCGAACGCTGGCAGGCCTTCTTCGATGTCACCTCCCAGGCCGGGGTCTATCCGCCCAATCTGGACTGGCGTCAGGCCTTCACCACCCAGTATCTGCCCGGCCGTGGCTGAGGCACGGACGGGTGCCGCGGCGTCCCTGGACGGCGTCCGGGTCCACTATACCGGCCGTCCCCCGCTCGGCCCTCTGGACCTGACCATAGCCCCCGGTGAGATCGTCGCCATGGTCGGTGCCTCGGGGGCCGGAAAGTCCACTGTCCTGCGGCTGCTGGCCGGGCTCGAGCCGCCGTCGGCGGGCACGGTTCACCTGACGCAGGGACGCACCGGCTTCGTCTTCCAGTCGGCCACCCTGATGCCCTGGGCCGACGCCCTCGCCAATGTCGCCCTGCCGCTTGAGCTGGCCGGCATGGCGCGCGCCGAAGCCCGCGACCGCGCGGCCGGGGCACTGACCGCCGTCGGTCTCGGCGACCGGCTCAACGCCCGTCCGCGCCAGCTGTCCGGCGGCATGGCCATGCGCGTGGCCCTCGCCCGCGCCCTCGTCACCGAACCGGATCTCCTGCTCCTGGACGAGCCCTTCGCCGCCCTCGACAGCGTCACCCGCCGCCGGCTGATCGAGGATCTGCACCGCCTCTGGGCCGCCCGCCACCCGCGCCCGGCCATCGTCTTCGTCACCCATGACGTCGAGGAGGCCGTCTATCTCGCCGGCCGGATCATGGTGCTCGACGCGGCGACCGGCCGGGTGGCCGCGACGCGCGTTTCACCCGGCTCGCTGCCGAGGCCGTCCGGCTGGCGTGCAGACGCCGGCTATCGCGCGGCCGTTGAGGCGCTGGCGGCCGACCTGGCCGAGGCCATGCCGTCCCTTTCGGGGACCGCCGGATGACCCGGCTTCTGCCCCCCCTGCTCCTGACCGCGGCCATCCTGCTGGGCTGGGAAATCGCCTGCCGCCTGCTGCACGTCCCGCCCTGGTTCCTGCCCCCGCCCAGCGCTGTGGCAGCCGCCCTGATCGCGCGCGCGCCCCTCCTGGCCGCCTCCGCCGGTGCCACCTTCTGGATGGCCTTGCAGGCCCTGATCCTCGCGGCGGTGCTCGGCGGCGGTCTGGCCCTCGCCGTCTCACTGAGCCGCCCGGCCGAACAGGCGGTCCGCCCCCTCGCCGTAGCCCTGCAGGTCACACCCGTGGTCGCCATCGCCCCGCTGGTCATGATCTGGGCCGGACTGGACAATGCCGACCGGGCGGTGGTTGCGCTCGCGGCGGCCGTCGCCTTCTTCCCCCTGTTTTCCGGGGTCCTGACCGGGCTGAAGTCCGCAGATCCGGACCTCGAGCGGCTGTTCGACCTCTACGGTGCCACCCCGGTCCAGCGCCTGATCCGCCTGCGCCTGCCGACCGCCCTGCCCTTCATGCTGGAGGGTCTGCGCGTGGCCGCCGGCCTGGCGGTGATCGGTGCCGTGGTGGCCGAGTTCGTCTCCGGCTCAGGGGCGACCCAGGGGCTGGCCTGGCGGCTTCTGGAAGCCGGCAACCGGCTGCGCACGGCCGACATGCTGGCCGCCCTGACCTGTCTGATGATCATGGGCCTCTTGCTCAATGCCGCGGTCGGTCTGCTGGAGCGGGCGGTTCAGCGCAGACTTTTCTGAGCCAGACCCGGGCGTGGAGAGATGCGGCGTTAGCGGCGGGTTAAGCGGCGCGTGACTACAAGGCCGCTCCCTTCCCAGGTCCGGAGCGCCTCCCTTGCGCCGCCAACTGCATGTGACGACCGCCCTGCTCGCCGCCGCAGGCGGGGTGCTGCTTGCCGGCGATGCCTCGGCCCAGCGCGTTCCGGCCCCGACGGGTGAAGTCCACGGCCTGCGCTATGTGGCATGGAGCGGACGCGGCGAGACGGTTTCGGCCCCGATCCGGCGTGACCTCAGACGCCCCAACACCGTCATTCCGCACGGCGGCACGACCTCCAGCGCCACCGCTGCAGCGAACCGGTCCAGCCTGACGCCTGCCCCCGGCTTGCGCCACACCCTGACCCCCGCCAGCGACTGGACGAATCCCGTCGCCCCGGCTCCCGCACCCCGGCCCCGTGCAGCCCTCGATGATCGGCCCGATACCCCTTACCCGGCGGTGCCGGCCGAAAGGATTGAGGCGCAGCCTGCCCCGGCGGCCCCGCTCGCGCCTCCGCCCCCCCCGGCCCGGAACGAGCCCTTCGACCCCATGGCCCCGCGACGCGACGCGCCGATCTTCAGGATGCAACAGGACGGGCCCGCCCCCGTTCCGACCGCCGCCCTCCCGGCCGGCCAGCCGGAAGCGATCGCACCGCCAGAGGTGCCCCAGCCCCGTCGTGTCACTGACGTCCGCGATAGCGGAGTCCGCCCCCCGGCCCAGGGCGGCCGCTACTATTCGGTGCACCGGCAGAATGGCCGGCAGCCGGACAGGCTCGAGATGCCGGCGCCGAACTATGTGGACGCCCTGGCCGTGACCATGCCCGAAACCATAGCCTCGCAGGACCTTGCCGCCCCCCAGCCCGGACCGACCCTGATCCGCGACGCCCAGGGCCGTGTCCGCCCGATGCCTGCAGCCACCGACGGGGACCATCAGTGACATCTCGTCTGCCTGAATTGATCGCCATGGCCGAGGAGGGGTCAAGCGAGAAGCGTCGCGCCCCGTTGCGCGAACTGACCGAGCATTTTTTCGGTGCTGCGACACGCACCGCCTCCGAGGACGCACTCTACGGCTCGGTCCTGGCCCGTCTGGCGACCGACATGGAGGCTGCGGTTCGTGCTGAACTGTCCGCCCGCTTCGCCCATGCCTCCGACGCCCCCCACGCCCTGATCCACCACCTTGCCAATGACGATGCCGCGGTCGCCTCGGCGGTCCTGACCGCTTCGCCGGTCCTGACCGATGACGACCTGCTGGGTGTTGTCCGCAAACACGGGCAGGAACATCTGCGCGCCGTCTCGGCCCGCCCCTCGGTATCCGAGGTCCTGTCCGAGGTCATCGTCGAACGCGGCGACGACGAGACCCTGGGCACCCTGCTGCGCAACGACGGAGCCCGGCTGTCCCGCAAGTCGTCGGAGGTCGCGGTCGAGCGGGCCAAGGTCAATCCGGCCCTGCATGAGGCAACGGTCTCGCGCGTCGGCCTGCCGCCCGACCTGCTGAACGAGATGTATTTCGTCGTCGAGGCCCGGTTGCGTACCCGCATCCTCGAACAGAACGCCCGCATGGACCCCGCCCTGCTGGAGAGCGCCCTTGCCGCCGGCCGGGACCGGATCGCCACAAACGACGGTGCCCTGCCCGCCGACTACGCCGAATGCTTCGCCTATGTTGAAGAGCTGAGGGCTGCCGGTCAGTTGACGCCGCAGATGCTGGCGCGGTTCCTGCGCTCGGGCAGCCAGACCTCGTTCCTGATCGCCCTGGCCCAGATGTCCGACATCGACTTCCATACCGCCCGCCAGATCATCGAGCGCCGGGACCTGGATGCCCTGGCCGTGGTCTGCAAGTCGGCCGACCTCGATCGCGCCCTGTTCCTGACCTATGCCCTCGTGCTGCTCAACGACGACGGCGGGGCCATGGCCAAGGCCCAGTCCTTCGCCGGGATGTATACCGAGCTGACGAAGGAGGCCGCGCTCAGGACCCTTCGCTTCTGGCGCGTTCGCCGCGAGGCCGCCGCAGCCTAGGTGGCGGCTGGTCGGTAGCGACCGGCCACCAGGTTCGCCCCCACAGCAAAACGCCCGCCTCCGGTGCCGGAAGCGGGCGCTATAGTCGGTCGGAAGTCCCGGATTACTTCTTGGCGCGGCCCCCGGCGGCGCGGGCAGGCTTACGGCCGCCCTGGCCCAGACCCATCTGCTTGGCCAGATCTGACCGGGCCTTGGCATAGTTGGGGGCAACCATCGGATAGTCTTTGGCCAGGCCCCATTTCGCCCGGTATTCCTCGGGGCTCATATTGTATTTCGTACGCAGGTGGCGCTTCAGCGATTTGAATTTGCGGCCGTCTTCCAGGCAGATCAGGAAGTCAGGCGTGATCGACTTGCGCACCGGCACGGCCGGATCCTTGAGCTCGGGCTCCGGCTCGACGGCACCGGTCGAGACCTGGGTCAGGGCGGCATGGATGCTGGAGATCAGGCCCGGAACTTCGGTTGCCTGGACATTGTTATTGCCGACATAGGCCGACACGATGTCTGCGGTCATTTCGAGGATTTGCGCGTTGTCTTCCATGGGTCAGCCTCACCTTGTCTGGTTGGATTTTCGATTGAATCAGCCGTTGGCGGATGAATAGATTTGTTCCCGAGCGAAAGCAACAACGGGGACCATGCCCGCCGGGAATCTCCCAATTGTCTTTGAGTTCAGAATATATCCGGTCCCGGAGACCGGCGGCTGTCTTCAACGGCTGAAACTATCCGCCAGTGCCAGCATGGCCGCGCGTTCCGGTGTTGTATAGCCGCCCAGACCATCTTCCTCGCCATCGCGAATGGCCCTGAGCAGGACCGGCGTAAGGGCGGAAGACAGCGACCAGTTCCAGTAACGCAGCACGGTCTGGGCCCGGTCGACCGCCAGCATGTCATAGGTGATCTGCACCCGTGCCCAGGTGGGATGAACGGACCCGTCCTCTGCCGTTTCGGGCCGGCGCATCGAGCGCCACAGATGGATCAGATCACCCTTGCCCAGGCCGGTCGCCTTGCACAGGATCGCGAGGGGTTCGCCGCCGGGGTCGCCCATGATCTTGGCCCCCGTGATCGGCTTTATCCCGGACAGATAGGCGATCTCGGTCGCCACCTCACGATTGAGGCCATGCGCGGCCGCTGCCGCGACCGCCTCCTCCAGCCCCTCGTACGGGCTTTTGGCGATGGCCCCCCGGTTTCTCTGGCGCCGCTCGATGAACTGCAACGCCTTGCGTGAGACAGGATCCTGCCAGGTCTCGGCCGCAGCCATGACGAAGACGTCTTCCGACACCTCCTGCATGACCTCGCGCGACACGGCGAACCGCTGCAATATGGTGCGGCGCTCCTCCGGACCGCACCACCAGAACATCACATAGGCCCCCGAAGGACGCAGCTCCGGCCGCTTCAGGGCCGGGCCGCACAGCTGCGTCTCCTGTCGGCTCAGGCTGACCACAGACTCAATGGCTGTCTGGGTGAGGCGCGCCGTGCTGTTGCGCAGCACCGCCTCGGTGACATCACATTCGCCGAAGCCCAGAAGGGTCTCTGTGACGACCTCGGACAGGGATCGGCGGCCGGCGATCAGCAAGCGGTGGGCATGGGTGGCGTCCCGGGCGCAGGCAACCAGGTCTGCGTCGTTCAAGGAAGCGCATTGCTCGATCAGAAGGCCCGCGATCGCAGGGTCGTCGCGCAGCAGAATACGCACCAGGGCGTTGGGGACTTCGGCCAGGGGCGCGAGCCGGACAGCGACCCGGCGGCGGTCCTCCGGCGATGCCAGCCGCAGCATTTCCACCAGCAGGTCGCCGGTCACGGCGCGCTCAAAGGCATTGATCCGGCTGGCGGGCAGGGAAACGACATCAGCGAGGCGCTTCAGCAGGGCATGACGCGCGCGGAACCCGCCGTCAGGGGCGACCACCTCGGGGCTGTGCGAAGTCTCGAACATATCCGGCGAATCCTAGAACCGCGCCGGTTAACCGGTTGTGACGGTCATAAACCCTCGAACAGCGCCGTCGACAGATAACGTTCGGCAAAGCTGGGGATGATGACGACGATGGTCTTGCCGGCATTCTCTTCCAGCGCCGCCTGACGGAAGGCGGCGACCAGGGCCGCGCCCGACGAAATGCCGACCGGAATCCCCTCCACGCGGGCGGCCTTGCGGGCCATGTCGAAGGCGTCCTCATTCGACACCTGTTCGACGCCGTCGATGACCGAGCGGTCGACGATCGACGGGATGAAGCCGGCGCCGATGCCCTGGATCTTGTGCGGGCCGGGCTCACCGCCCGACAGCACCGGCGAGGCGGTCGGCTCGACCGCGATCATGCGCAGCGAGGGCTTGTACGCCTTCAGCACCTGGCCGACGCCGGTGATGGTGCCGCCCGTGCCCACGCCGGCAATCACGATGTCCACGGCGCCCGCCGTGTCGTTCCAGATTTCCTCGGCCGTCGAGACCCTGTGGATCGCCGGGTTGGCAGGATTGTCGAACTGGGCCGGACTGACCGCGCCGGGCGTCCGCGCGAGCAACTCTTCGGCCATGGCGATAGCCCCCTTCATCCCCTTCTCGGCCGGAGTCAGCACCAGTTCGGCGCCCAGCAGGGCCAGCATCTTGCGCCGCTCGATCGACATGCTCTCGGGCATGACCAGGATCAGCCGATAGCCCTTGGCCGCCGCCACAAAGGCCAGGGCGATGCCCGTGTTGCCGGATGTCGGCTCGATCAGGACCGTATCCGGCCCGATCCGGCCCGCCTGCTCCAGCGCCTCGATCATGGCCACCCCGATCCGGTCCTTGACCGAGGCCAGCGGATTGAAGAACTCCAGCTTGGCCAGCACCGTCGCCCCCGGAGCCAAATGGGGCTTCAACTCCGCCGTCAACCGCGGCAGCCCCACGATCGGCGTGTCACCGATGGTATCGAGGATGGAAGCGAACACCTTGCCCCGACCGGCTTTCCGATGGCGGGAGGCGTCATAGGGGGCGGCGGTCATGGGGCGCTTCTCCGATTCAGCGGTCAGTACATAGGTCGAATACGACCGACGCAAACCCGTAACGTGCTCCTTGACCCTTGGTGCCAACGGTGGATGCTCCCCAACCAGATGCGAGGGGCCGGTGACCTACGAATTCGAAGCCGAGGTCTGGGTATCCGGAGGGAAAGGTGGTTGGCATTTCCTGACCCTGCCCCGGGAGGTCGGCGATGGGCTGAAGGCGCTCCGGGGGCCGGCACGCAATTTCGGATCGATGCGCATATCCGCCTGTATCGGCCACACCGTCTGGAAGACCTCCCTGTTCCTTGATCGCCGCCTCGGAACCTTCCTGCTGCCGGTAAAGGCCGATGTTCGTCGCCGGCAGGGCCTTCGGGTCGGTGACTCCGTTCATGCGACCATCGAAGTATTGATCTGACCGGGCAGGCACCGCTCGCCTTCATCCCCCGTTAACCACGATGCAGCAAACGTTAACGGGCTGTTCCGGGATCCTTCGCTTGCACGCTCTTATCGCCGCCGTTGAAGCGATCGACCCGCTGGTCGTGACCGGCAAGGTCGCGGGCGTGAACGGTCTGCTGATCGAGTCCAGGGGCGGCCTGTCGCGCCTGTCGGTCGGGGCCCGGGCCGAGATCGAGCGGCGGCACCTGTCCCCCCTGCCCGCCGAAGTCGTCGGCTTCCGCGACGCCAAGGCCCTGCTGATGCCCTTCGGCCCGGTCGAGGGCGTGGCCCCCGGCGCCGACATCCGCATCGTCTCTGCCGCCGCCAGCGTCCGCCCGACCACGGCCTGGCTGGGCCGGATCATCGATGCCTTCGGCCAGCCGATCGACGGCAAGGGCCCCCTGCCCGTCGGGCCCGCCGCCTATCCCCTGCGCGCGCCCCCGCCCCCGGCCCACTCCCGCGGCCGGGTCGGCGAGCGGCTCGATCTCGGCGTCCGCGCCATGGACGTCTTCACCACCACCTGTCGCGGCCAGCGTCTGGGCATCTTCGCCGGCTCGGGCGTCGGCAAGTCGGTGCTGCTGTCGATGCTGGCGCGTCAGGCCAGCTGTGACGTTGTCGTGGTCGGCCTGATCGGCGAACGGGGCCGGGAGGTTCGGGAGTTCATCGAGGAGACCCTCGGCGAGGAAGGCTTGCGCCGCGCCATCGTCGTGGTCGCCACCAGTGACGAACCGGCCCTCAAGCGCCGCCAGGCCGCCTATATGACCATGGCGATCAGTGAATACATGCGCGACCAGGACCTCGAGGTCCTGTGCCTGATGGACTCCGTCACCCGTTTCGCCATGGCCCAGCGCGAGATCGGCCTGGCCGCCGGCGAGCCGCCGACCACCAAGGGCTATACCCCGACCGTCTTCACCGAACTGCCCAAGCTGCTGGAGCGGGCGGGCCCGGGCCCGGTGCGGCCCGATGGCACCACCGCGGGGCCGATCACCGCCCTGTTCACCGTGCTGGTGGACGGCGGCGACCATGACGAGCCGATCGCCGACGCCGTGCGCGGTATCCTCGACGGCCATATCGTCATGGACCGCAAGATCGCCGAGCGCGGCCGTTTCCCCGCCATCGACGTGCTCAAATCCGTCAGCCGGACCATGCCCGCCTGCCAGACCCCGCCCGAGCGCGAGCTGAACAAGCGCGCCCGCCAGAGCCTGTCGGCCTATGCCAATATGGAAGAACTGATCCGCATCGGAGCCTATCGCGCCGGGGCCGATCCCATCGTCGACCGGGCCATCACCCTGAACCCGGCGCTGGAAGCCTTCCTCGGCCAGGACAAGGACGACCACACCGGTCTTTCCGATTCCTTTACCCGGCTGGAAGCAATCCTGAATCAAGGCATGATCCAGTGAACGGAGAATATCGATGACCGCCTGGGCCCAATCGTTGATCAGGATCTCGAACTATGAGGTCGAGACGCTGCAGAAGCGTCTCGCCGAGATCACTGCGCGCCGCACCTCCGCCGAGATGCGCATCGCCGTGCTCGATGCCGAGGCCGAGATCGAGCAGGAGCGCGCCCGCGAGGACGCCGACGCTGCCATGATGCTGCAGGCCTATCTGAACGGCTGGAAACTGCGCAAGGGAGCCGCCGAGGCCGACATCGTCGTCATGGACGCCGAGGAAGAAGGGGCCCGCGACGCCCTGACCAGCGCCTTCGAGGAACTGAAGAAGTTCGAACACGTCGCCGAAATGACCCGCCTCAACGCCGCGATCGAGGCCGGCAAGCGGGAGACCGCTGCGTTTGATGAACTGGGCCTGAGGCGGCGTGCGGGCTGATCCGCCCGGACTGAACCGCCGCGCCCTGCTCGCCGCGCCCCTGGCCCTTGCCGCCTGCGACCGCCTCGCCTCAGCCGGCACCCCGGCCGGTCCGCTCGCCCCGCCGCTGAAATCCCTCGCCCCCTTTCCCTTCGGCGCCACCGGCATGACCTGGCAGCTCGACCAGCCGGACTGGGTCGAGCAGACCCTGCGCCATTGCTCCCAGCTGACCCCCGAATGGGAGCAGAAGATGGAGCGCACCCTGGGCCCCGGTTTCAGCTACGATTTCGCGCCCTCCGACCGGGTCGTGGCCTTCGCCCATGACAACGGCCTGCGCGTCCATGGCCACACCGTCATCTGGTATTCCCAGGGGGCGGAGATCTTCGATGATGCGACCCTGTCCCGCGCCCGCTTCGCCGCCGAATACGACCGCTACATCACCAGTTTCGTCGGTCGCTACCGGGGCCGGATGGCCGGCTGGGACGTGGTCAATGAACCCGTGGCCGAGGACGGCGACGGGCTGCGCGACTGCCACTGGAGCCGGGCGCTGGGCATGGACGGCTATATGGTCCGCGCCTTCGAACAGGCCAGGGCGGCCGATCCCGAGGCCATCCTCTTCCTCAACGAATACAATCTCGAGAACATCCCGCGCAAAGGCGCGACCTTCCTCAAACTGGTCGAACGCCTGCTGAGGCTCGGGGCACCCATCGGCGGCATCGGCACCCAGTCGCATCTCGACATCGAGATCCCGGCCGGACAGATCACCGCCTTCATGCGCGACGCCGCCTCGCTCGGCCTGCCGATCCATGTCTCAGAGCTCGACTTCCCCATGCAGCGCGACGGCGGCCGGATGCCGGACCTGCGCTCGACCACCGAACGCCGCGCCCAGCAGGTCGCCCGCGTCGGCGAACTGGCCGAGGCCTTCATGGCCCTGCCGGAACGCCAGCGCTACGCCTTCACCACCTGGGGCCTGCGCGACACCGACAGCTGGCTGGTCCGGGCCGAGGGCAAGAACCGGCCCGACGAAAGCGCCCTGCTGCTCGATACCCGCGGCGGTGCCAATCCGGCCTGGCACGCCGTAGCCGAGGCGTTCGCCGGCTAGATCGTTCGTCGCTTGAGTTGACGCACCGTCCGGGGCCTTGCCCGACGACGGCTGGTTCATCACAAAGGACACAAAGGAGGTCACAAAGACCACAACGGGTCCTGAGAACCCTGCCCGCGTTTGCACGTAACCCATGCGGCGCAAGCCGCGATCCCAAATCAGCCCCGGCGGGCATAGACCTCGACACGGACCGGCTCTCTTCGTGTCCTTCGTGACCTCCTTTGTGTTCTTTGTGATGAACCTTCCGGCCGCCGCGCCTTACCTGAAGCATAGGCGGCGGCTCTAGGCCGGAACCGCCTCGATCCCCGCCGCCGCCAGCTCCACCAGCAACCCGGCCACCGCCGCCTCCACCTTGGCCGCGTCGCGCCCCCGCACCACCAGATTCGTCCCCAACTCGCCCACCGAGCCATGGCCGAAGGGATAGCTGCCGAAGCTGATCTCGCGCTCCGCCCGAGCCGCGGCGGTCAGCAGGTCGGCGATCGCCCCCTCGCCCACCCCCGTCACCCGGACCGTCCGCGCATGCACCACCGCCCCGGTCCGCAGCCGGGGTGCCACATCCTCCAGCATGGCGGTCATGATCTTCGGCACGCCCGCCATGACGAAGACATTGCCGATCTGGAACCCCGGCGCATCGGTCACCGGATTGGCGATCAGCGTCCCGCCCTCCGGGATCCGCGCCATCCGCCGCCGCGCCGTATTGAACTCGTCGCCATAGCGCCGCCCCAGGATCGCCATGGCGTCCGGATGCTCGGGCAGGGCCACGCCGAAGGCCGTCGCCACCGCATCGGCGGTGATGTCGTCATGGGTCGGCCCGATCCCGCCGGTGGTGAAGACATAGTCGTGGGCCACCCGAAGCGCGTTCAGACTGTCGACGATCTGGTCCTTGCGGTCGCCGATGGTCCGGGCTTCCTCGAGGTCGATCCCCAGCGCCGCCAGGAACCGGGCGATGGTGTTCAGATTGGTGTCCTGCGTCCGGCCGGACAGGACCTCGTCGCCGATGATCAGGACGGCGGCGGTGGGGGAGGATTCGGTCATGGCCACACCCTAGACCCCCGTCGCCGCCCGGTCATCGTGTCGCCTTGAGCATCTGTGCTATGGTCGTCATCTGATCCGAGCCTGCCGCCTGCCGAAAGCCCCCCCATGTACGAGACCCCCGAACTGGACAGCGACGCCTTCGTCCGCACCCACGAGATCCGCGTCCATCAGGACGACGAGGCCTGGGAGGGCATGCGCGCGGCCGGGCGTCTGGTGGGTCAGGCGCTGGACATGATCACCCCCTTCGTGGTCCCCGGCGTGACCACGGGCGAGCTGGACGACCGCATGCGCGAGTTCACCCTCGACCACGGGGCCCTGCCCGCCTGCCTCGGCTACAAGGGCTATGAGAAGACCATCTGCACCTCGATCAACCACGTCGTCTGCCACGGCATTCCCGGCGACAAGGTTCTGAAGGACGGCGACATCGTCAACATCGACCACACCGTCATCGTCGACGGCTGGCACGGCGATTCCAGCCGCATGTATCCGGTCGGCGAGATCAACGCCCGCGCCCGCAAACTGATCGAGGTGACCTATGACTCGCTCGAGGCCGGTCTGGCCATGATCAAGCCGGGCAACACCTTCGGCGACATCGGCTATGCCATCCAGCAGGTGGTCGAGGCCGCCCGCATGTCGGTGGTCCGCGACTTCTGCGGCCACGGCATCGGCCGGCTGTTCCACGACAGCCCCAACGTCCTGCACTACGGCCGCCGCGGCGAGGGCGCGACCCTCAAGCCCGGCATGTTCTTCACCGTCGAGCCGATGGTGAACCTGGGCAAGCCGCATGTGAAGGTCCTGTCCGACGGCTGGACCGCCGTCACCCGCGACAAGTCCCTGTCGGCCCAGTGCGAACATACCTGCGGCGTCACCGAGACCGGCGTGGAGCTGTTCAGCGCCAGCCCGGCGGGACTGTTCAGACCCGTATTCTAGGATAGGTTGCCCTTCCGCACAGGCGGGAGGTGCTGTTGGACTGGTTGACAACACAGACCATGTTGGAGCAACCTCCAACATGAAGGCGCGGCTGCTCCGTCAGGATGAGGTCGGCGTCGGCGAGGATGAGGCCATGCACATCCGGGTTTGGGAAGTGCCGGTCCCGGTCGTCGGCTCGACCCATTTTTACAAATACAGCCTGGCCTTCGCCTGCGACGAGGTCTGCGTCGTTCGTTTCGATAACGAGCGGGGCAAAGGCGACCACGTCCACATCGGTGACGCGGAGATGCCCTATGAATTTCATGACCTCGCCCGGCTCGAACTCGATTTCCGACGAACGGTACGAGAATGGCGACTTCAGAATGGTCGTCTTCAGCGTGAGGACCGAAGATGAGGTCTTCGCCGACTTCCGAAGCGCCTTTAAAGGCGTCGAGAAGGGTTACGCCGAGATCAGTTTCATCACGTCCGACCTGCTCTGGCGCATCCTGACCGGCAAGCGCTGGGACATACTGACCGCCATGGCCGGAGCCGGCGAGATGAGCATCCGTGAGGTGGCGCGAAAGGTCGGCCGTGACGTCAAGGCAGTGCACGGCGACGTCACCGGCCTGATCAAGAGCGGCGTCGTCCGGCGCGGCGAGAGCGGCAAGGTCATCTTCCCCTACGACTATTTCGAGCTCAGGGTTTCAAACCGCCGGGCCGCCGCCTGACCATGGACGCCACGGCACCGGCACCCGCGCCCAGACCCCACCACACGGGGCATCGCGAGCGCCTGCGAGACCGCGCCCGCGGGGCCGGTCTTCATCACCTGCCCGACTATGAACTGCTGGAACTCTTCCTGTTCCGCAGCCAGCCGCAGGGCGACGTCAAGCCGATCGCCAAGGCCCTGCTGGCCCGGTTCGGCTCGCTCGCGGCGGTTCTCGCCGCCCCGGTCGAGGACCTGATGACCGTCAAGGCCGAGGACACCAAGGGCCGAATGAAGGGCATCGGCACCGAAACCGCGCTCGACCTCGCCGCCCTGCATGAGGTCGCGCGCCGTGTCATCAAGGAGGAGGCCGCCAAACGCACCGTCATCTCCTCCTGGACCGCCCTGGTCGCCTATGTCCGTCTGTCGCTCCAGCATGAGGCGCGCGAGCAGTTCCGCGTCCTCTATCTCGACAACCGCAACCAGCTGATCCTCGACGAAATCCAGAATCGCGGCACGGTCGACCACGCCCCGGTCTTTCCGCGCGAGGTGGTGCGCCGGGCGCTGGAGCTGTCGGCAAAGTCGATGATCATCGTCCACAACCACCCGTCCGGCGACCCGACCCCGTCGCGGCCCGACATCCAGATGACGCGCCAGATCATCGAAGCCGCCCGCGCCCTCGGCATCGACGTCCACGACCACCTGATCGTCGGCCGCGACGGCGTGGCCAGTTTCAAGCAACTGGGGCTGATGTGAGCGCACG